>NZ_BAGG01000034.1 GCF_000308695.1 Nocardia takedensis NBRC 100417
CGGCGTCGGTGGTCGACGTCATGTGGTCGCTCCTGCTGGGTGGTTTCGTCATCCTGGCTGTCGACGCGAGGGGCTGAACTCGCGCCCGCGGTGGTCAGCGGACCGATGCGATATCGGGAAGGATTCCGGGGCGGAATCCCGGAACGCGCGCCGCTGGACTACCGGTGGGAACCGGACAGACAACAGGCACTGCAGACGCGCTTGAAGTCGACGTGGCGACGCGCCACAAGTCGTACTCCGGATCCGCGCATGGGGCCTATTGTGCCATGTACGATCGTCGGTTCCGACCGCCCTGCCAGTATTTCCCGCGAAGGCGGGGGAAATGCCCTGGACGATGGTCCGATTTGTGACGGCAGTCATAGTCCTGCCGGCCGCGACCGACCGCAGGGCATCCGGATCGTCCGAATCCGGTCGCACGGACACGCGACCTGCCGACTTCCCGCCGCGCCGTGCCCGCCGCCCCTCGGCCTCGCGCCGACCGGCCCACGGATCCGCGAGCCGGTCGGCCCGGCACACTGGTGAGGTGACTTCCCCCGCCGCGACCTCCGTCCCCGCCGCCACCGACCGACCGGTGCTGCGGGATTTCGGCGGCGGCCCGTTCGGCGTCTACGTGCACGTCCCCTTCTGCGCGACGCGCTGCGGATACTGCGACTTCAACACCTACACCGCCGGCGAACTCGGCACCTCCGCCTCGCCCGCCTCCTGGCTGGAGGGACTGAAAGGCGAACTGCGCGCCGCCGCCGTCCGCTTCGCCGAACTCCCGAGCCCGACGCCGCCGGTCTCGACGGTCTTCGTCGGCGGCGGCACGCCCTCGCTGCTCGGCGGCGACGGCCTGGCCGAGGTGCTGGACGCGATCCGCGCACACTTCACCCTCGCCGCCGACGCCGAGGTGACCACCGAATCCAATCCCGAATCCACCGACCCGGCCTTCTTCGCGCGCCTGCGCGCCGCCGGCTACACCCGGGTCTCGCTCGGCATGCAGTCCGCGGCCGAACACGTGTTGAAGGTGCTCGACCGCACCCACACCCCCGGGCGCGCGGTCGCCGCCGCCCGGGAAGCCCGCGCGGCGGGCTTCGAGCACGTCAACCTCGACCTGATCTACGGCACCCCCGGCGAACGTGACGCCGACCTCGACGCGGGCATCGACGCCGTGCTCGCGGCGGGGGTCGACCACGTCTCGGCGTACTCGCTGATCGTCGAGGACGGCACCGCGCTGGCCCGCCGGGTCCGCCGCGGCGAACTGCCCGCCCCCGACGAGGACGTCCTCGCCGCCCGTTACGAACGCCTCGACGCGCGTTTGCGCGCCGCCGGATTCGACTGGTACGAGGTGTCGAACTGGGCGACCGGTCCGGCCGCGCGGTGCCGACACAACCTCGGCTACTGGGACGGCGGCGACTGGCTCGGCGCCGGACCGGGCGCGCACAGCCACGTCGGCGGCGTGCGGTGGTGGAACGTCAGACATCCGGCGCGCTACGTCGACCGGGTGGCCGCCGACGGTCTGCCCGCCGCGGGGTGGGAGGCGCTGACCGACGCCGAGCGCTACACCGAGCGCGTCATGCTGGCCCTGCGCCTGCGCGAGGGACTTCCGTTGCGCGACCTGGACGCCGACGGCCGCGCCGCCGTGCCGGGGATCGTGGCGCGCGGCAACGCCGAGATCGCGGGCGAGCGCCTGGTCCTCACCGATCGCGGCAGGCTGCTCGCCGACGGGGTGGTCCGCGACCTGCTGGTGTGAGACGGCGCGGCCGATTGGCCGTAGTCGTCCCTATCGCGGGTCGGGGTGGGCCGTATAGGCTCCGAGCAACCCCAAGGAGTTCATGCCATGCCTGCGGCACGCAATATCACCCTCGTCCACGAGCCCAACGAATTCGCCGAGGCACGCGCCGCGGAGAAGGCCGAGAACGCGCGCCAGAGCGCGATCGCGGCCCGAACCGTCGCGGGTCACGCCGAGAACGCCGCCGACTGCCAGGCGTTGCTCGCGATGCTCGGTCTCGACGCGCTCGCGGGCAAGCAGGCCGGCTTCCCGGACTGACCGCTCGCCGCGTCACGACACGGCCGGCGCGCCCGGATCTCCTGGGCGGCGGTCGGTCGCTCTACCCCTAGGCTCGACCCCGCCCCGCGGCGGTCGCTCCGAGGATTCCGCGCGTCCCGCGGGCGCCGCACCATGATGTCCCGGCAGTTCCGTATCCATCGATGACCATCGAGGAGATCCGCAATGTCGACCGGTAGCACACGATTCGGCGCCGCCCTGCGCGCCGCGCTCGCGGCCCTGACCCTCACGCTGGGCGCCGCGGTCCTGGCCGCGCCCGCGCACGCCCAGGCCGAACCCACCATCGTGCTCGTGCACGGCGCGTTCGCCGACACCACCAGTTGGGACGGCGTCGCGGCGCGACTGCGCGCCGACGGGCACACCGTGGTGGTGGCCGAGAACCCGCTGCGCGGCCCCGCCCACGACGCCGCCGCCGTGCAGCGCGTGCTCGACACCATCGACGGCCCGATCGTTCTGGTCGGGCACTCCTACGGTGGATTCGTCATCAGCCAGATCCACGACCCGGACGTCGAATCCCAGGTCTACGTGGCCGCTTTCGCGCCGCAGGCGGGCGAATTCGCGCAACTGCTGCTCAATCCGTTCCAGTACCCGGGCAGCAGGCTGCTGCCGCCGGTGCTGCAACTGGAACTGGTCGACGACCCCACCGGCATCGCGGGCAAGAATGTCGACGGCTACGTCGCGCCGACCAGCTTCCACGAGGTCTTCGCCCAGGACGTGGACGACGCCACCGCGGCGACGATGATCGCCCACCAACACTCGATCGCGTTGGCCGCCAACCTCGAACCGTCGGTCGCCCCGTCCTGGGCCGAGGTGCCGACCTGGTACCTGGTCTCGGCGAACGACCGGGTGATCCCGCCCGCCGCGCAGCGCTTCATGGCCCAGCGGATGGGCGCCAGGAGCGCCGAACTCGACGCCTCGCACGCCTCGCTGGTCTCGCGCCCGGGGGAGGTGGCGGCCGTGGTCGAGGCCGCCGCCGCGAACTGAACCGCGCCACGGGACCGGGTCGCGCGTCCGGCGCGGCCCGGTCCCGGCGTGGGCGAGCACCGCGCTACCGGCGCGATCGGGTGTACGGGCACTTAGACTGGATACTCGGACGGAACCGGGAGATCGGCGTTGCGGCGGTCGCCCGGGGGGCGTCGGCCTGTCACACGGGCGCAGCGGTGGCGTGGGCGGCGCTCCGATGAGCGAGGAGGTAGGCCCGATGTCGAGCACCGAGGACCGGCGCTTCGAGGTCCTACGCGCCATTGTCGCGGACTACGTCGCCACCAAGGAGCCGATCGGCTCCAAGACCCTGGTCGAACGGCACAACTTGGGGGTGTCCAGCGCCACCGTGCGCAATGACATGGCCGTGCTGGAGGCCGAGGGCTACATCACCCAACCGCACACCAGTTCCGGCCGTATCCCCACCGACAAGGGCTACCGGCAGTTCGTCGACCGGATCTCCGAGGTCAAACCGCTCTCGGGCGCCGAACGCCGGGCGATCATGGAATTCCTGGAATCCGGCGTCGACCTGGACGACGTGCTGCGCCGCGGCGTGCGGTTGCTGGCCCAATTGACCAGGCAGGTCGCCGTGGTGCAGTACCCGACGGTGTCCGCCTCCACGGTCCGCCACATCGAGGTCGTGGCGCTGAATCCGGCCCGGTTGCTGCTGGTCGTGATCACCGACACCGGGCGCGTCGATCAGCGTCTGGTGGAACTGGGCGCGTTGGTCGACGACGAGGATTTGGCCGCCCTGCGCGGCATGCTCGGCGGCGCGATGGACGGCAAACGGCTCGCCTCGGCCTCGGCCGCGGTCGCCGAACTCCCCGAACACGCCCCGCCGAAGCTGCGCGACGTGCTGATCCGGGTCTCGACCGTGCTGGTGGAGACCTTGGTCGAACATCCCGAGGAGCGTCTGGTCCTGGGCGGCACCGCCAACCTGACCCGCAATGCCGCCGATTTCGGCCTGCCGGGGTCGCTGCGCCAGGTCCTCGAGGCGCTCGAGGAGCAGGTGGTGGTGCTCAAACTGCTGGCCGCCGCCCAGCAACCGGGCACGGTGACGGTGCGCATCGGCGAGGAGACCCAGGTCGAACAGATGCGCGGCACCTCGGTGGTGTCCACCGGCTACGGTGCCTCCGGGGCGATTCTGGGCGGGATGGGCGTGCTCGGACCCACCAGGATGGACTATCCGGGCACCATCGCCTCGGTGGCGGCGGTGGCTCGCTACATCGGTGAGGTACTGGCAGAACGGTGAGGTTCGGTGGCGCTGCTACCCTCGAACCTCCGGCCGGATAAAGTTGAGTGTATCCGACTAATGCTCGACCGCTCGTGGAATCGTGCGGGGGCGTATGCGGTCGGAGCGCTGTGGACAAGGAAGAGCCCGCGTCCGGCCTGCCGGTCGGGCGATGGAGAGCGACCAAGGACTAGAGACTCACGTGGCACGGGACTACTACGCACTGCTCGGCGTCGCCAAGAACGCGACCGACCAGGAGATCAAGCGCGCCTATCGCAAACTGGCGCGCGAACTGCATCCCGACGTCAACCCCGACGAGGCGGCGCAGGCCAAGTTCCGAGAGGTCTCGGCCGCCTACGAGGTGCTGTCGGACGCGGACAAGCGCCGCATCGTCGACATGGGCGGCGACCCGCTGGAATCCGGCGGTGGCGGCGGTGGCGGCTTCTCCGGCCAGGGCTTCGGCGGCCTCGGCGACGTCTTCGAGGCGTTCTTCGGCGGGATGAACGGCGGCGGCGGTCAGCGCAAACCGCGCGGTCGCGTGCAACCGGGCGCCGATTCGCTGCTGCGCACCAGGCTGAGCCTGGCCGAGTGCGCGGTGGGCGTCACCAAGCACCTCACCGTGGACACCGCGATCCTGTGCGACACCTGCCACGGCGCGGGCACCAACGGCAACTCCAAGCCGGTGCGCTGCGAAACCTGTTCCGGCGCGGGCGAAGTGCAGTCGGTGCAGCGTTCGTTCCTGGGGCAGGTGCTCACCTCGCGTCCCTGCCCGACCTGCCGCGGCGCGGGCGAGACCATCCCCGATCCCTGCCACAAGTGCGGCGGCGACGGCCGGGTGCGCGCCCGCCGCGAGATCGCCGCGCCCATCCCGGCGGGCGTGGCCAGCGGTATGCGGGTGCGTCTGGCCGCGCAGGGCGAGGTCGGCCCCGGCGGCGGCCACGCGGGCGACCTGTACGTCGAGATCGTGGAGCAACCGCACGACGTGTTCGTGCGCGACGGCGACGATCTGCACTGCACGATCCGGGTGCCGATGGTGGACGCCGCGCTGGGCACCACCGTGGTCATCGACACCATCCTGGACGGGCCGACCGAGCTGAACATCGCGCCGGGCACCCAGCCCAACGAGGTGTCGGTGCTGCGCGGGCACGGCATGCCCAAACTGCGGTCGGGCACTCGCGGCGATCTGCTCGCGCACCTGGACATCGTGGTGCCGAACAAACTCGACGGCAAGCAGAGCGATCTGCTGCGCAAGTACAAGGGGTTGCGCGAGCGCGACCGCGCGGAGGTCATGACGGCGCAGTCCGAGCACAACAGCGGACTGTTCGCGCGGCTGCGCGCCTCCTTCAGCGGACGCTGATCCGTTGGCCGCCACCGTCTTCTATCTCGACGAGATCCCGGAACCGGGGGCGGTCGCGGTCCTCGACGGCCCGGAGGGCAGGCACGCGGCCACGGTGCGGCGCATCCGGGTCGGCGAACCGATCACGCTCTCGGACGGTCGCGGCCTGCTCGCCGCGTCGGAAGTGGTCGCGGCCCAACGGGATCGGTTGGAGTTGCGGATCGTGGACCGCGCGGTCGCGCCGCCGGTCGCCCCGCCGGTGACGGTGGTGCAGGCCCTGCCGAAATCCGACCGCTCGGAATTGGCGGTGGAACTGATGACCGAGGCGGGCGCCGACGTCATCGTGCCGTGGCAGGCCGCGCGCTGCGTGGCCAACTGGGAGGGCAAGGCCGCCAAGGCCGTCGACAAGTGGCGGGCCGCGGCCCGTTCGGCCGCGCGGCAGTCGCGCCGTCCCTACATCCCCGAGGTCGCCGACCTGCACCGCACCGCCGACGTGGTCGAGCGGGTGCGCGCGGCGGTCGCGGCGGGCGCGGTGGTGGCCGCCCTGCACGAATCCGGCCTCGACCGGTTCACCGCGCTGCCGTTGGCCTCGGCCGCGGCGGTGGTGCTCGTCGTCGGGCCCGAGGGCGGTCTGGACGAGGCCGAACTGGCCGCGTTGACGGCGGCGGGCGCGCGTCCCGTCCTGCTCGGGCCGACGGTGCTGCGCACCTCCACGGCGGCGGCGGTGGCTCTCGGCGCACTGGGCGCGCTCACCGCTCGCTGGTAGCGAAATACCGCCCGACGGGCGCGGAAGGGGCGTTCCGCCGCCGATTATTCACTGTGCCCTGTCGGTGGGGCGCGTTAAACTTTGGTCAACGACTCCTCGAGACCGGAAAGCAGGCTATAGCCACTTTTGAGAACACAAGGCGAGATCGGCGACCCGACCAACCCCGCAGCAGGCACAGAGGCCGGCGACCACGGTTCGGGCCCCGCAGCGCGCACCGTGCGTTCGAGCATCGAGCTCGCTCCCGAATCCGTGTTCCCGTTCCTCGGTTCGGCCGACCAGAATCTGCGTGAACTCGAGCAGTTGCTCGCCGCCGACATCCACGTCCGCGGCAATTCGGTCACCCTCACCGGCAAGGCGGCCGACGTCGCCCTGGCCGAGCGGGTCATCGAGCAGCTCGTCGCGCTGACCGGTCGGAATCGAGTGGTGACCCCGGAGGCGGTGCGCCACACGGTGTCCATGCTGACCGACGGCTCCACGGAGTCGCCCGCGGAGGTCCTGAGCCTGGACATCCTGTCCCGGCGCGGTAAGACCATCCGGCCCAAGACCCTGAACCAGAAACGCTACGTCGACGCGATCGACGCCAACACCATCGTGTTCGGCATCGGTCCGGCCGGTACCGGCAAGACCTATCTGGGTATGGCCAAGGCTGTGCAGGCGCTGCAATCCAAGCAGGTCAACCGGATCATCCTGACCCGTCCCGCGGTGGAGGCGGGCGAGCGGCTCGGCTTCCTGCCGGGCACGCTCAACGAGAAGATCGATCCGTATCTGCGCCCGCTCTACGACGCGCTGCACGACATGATGGATCCCGAGGCCATTCCCAAGCTCATGGCCGCGGGCGTCATCGAGGTAGCGCCGCTGGCCTACATGCGCGGCCGTACGCTCAACGATTCGTTCATCATCCTGGACGAGGCGCAGAACACCACGGCCGAGCAGATGAAGATGTTCCTCACCCGCTTGGGCTTCGGCTCGAAGATCGTGGTGACGGGTGACGTCACGCAGGTCGACCTGCCCTCCGGGGCGCGGTCTGGCCTCCGGGCGGCCACCGAGATCCTCACCGAGATCGAGGACATCCACTTCGCCTACCTGACCAGCAGCGACGTGGTCCGGCACCGCTTGGTCTCGGATATCGTCGACGCCTACGACAAGTTCGAGGCCGACACCCGGCCCGCCGTCGGTCAGCACTACCCGGGCAACCGGGCGCAGCGACGGGCGGCCGATCGTGGCGGTCGGCGCTGAGGCAGGCCGCCGGAGCCCGCTCGGCGTGAGCCGATAGCGGCTCCGGCGGCCGCACCGAATACCCTGTTCAGGTGAGCATCGAGATCGCCAACGAGTCGGGGATCGACGTACCCGAAGAAGACCTGGTCAGTGTCGCGCGCTTCGTGATCGCCCGCATGGACGTGCACCCGGCGGCGGAACTGTCGATGGTGCTGGTCGATCTCGACACCATGGCCGACCTGCACATGCGCTGGATGGACCTGCCCGGTCCCACCGACGTCATGTCGTTCCCGATGGACGAACTCGAGCCGGGCGGTCGGCCGGACAGCCCCGAGCCCGGCCCCTCCATGCTCGGTGACATCGTGCTGTGCCCGGAGTTCGCCGCGGCCCAGGCCCGCAAGGCGGGGCACGGGCTCGAGCACGAACTCGCGCTGCTCACCGTGCACGGCGTCCTGCACCTGCTCGGCTACGACCACGCCGAGCCGGAGGAGGAGAAGGAGATGTTCGCCTTGCAGGCCCGGCTGCTCGAGGAGTGGTACGAGAGTCTGCGGCAGGCGCGGGTGCGGGCCGAGCTCGCCGAACGCGACGCCAGACTGCTGGGCAAGGCGGGGTTCACCGCGCCGGGTGACGCACTGGGCCCCGCGTGAGCGTTTCGCTGCTGATCCTGTTCGCCTGTCTGCTGGTGCCCGTCGGCGGTCTGTTCGCGGGCATCGATTCCGCGCTGAACACCGTCTCGCCCGCGCGGGTGGACGATATGGTGCGCGCCGAGCGGGCGGGCGCGTCGCGGCTGCGCCGCATCATCGACGACCGCGCGCGCTACGTGAATCTCATGGTGCTGCTGCGCATCCTGTGCGAGATCAGTTCCACCGTGCTGCTCGCGGCGGCCCTGCTCGACATCTGGGAGCGCGAGCAGTTGGCGCTGCTGATCACCGCGACGGTCATGGTCCTGGTCGACTACGTGGTGATCGGTGTCGGCCCCCGTACCCTGGGCCGCCAGCACGCCTATTCCATCGCGCTCGTCGCGGCGCTGCCGTTGCAGTTCATCGGTTTGGTGCTCGGCCCGGTCAGCAGGTTGCTGATCCTGATCGGCAACGCGATCACCCCCGGCAAGGGGTTCCGCAACGGCCCGTTCGCCTCGGAGATCGAGTTGCGCGAAGTGGTCGAGATGGCGGGGGAGCGCGGGGTGGTGGCCGACGACGAGCGGCGCATGATCCAGTCGGTCTTCGAACTCGGCGACACGGCGGCGCGCGCGGTGATGGTGCCGCGCACCGAGATGGTGTGGATCGAGGCGGACAAGACCGCGGCCCAGGCGACGTCGCTGGCGGTGCGCAGCGGTCATTCGCGCATCCCGGTGGTCGGTGAGAACGTCGACGACATCCTCGGCGTGGTCTACCTCAAAGACCTTGTGCCGTACGCGGATCGCAGCCGCAAGGTCAAGGTGCGCGAGGTCATGCGCGCCGCGGTGTTCCTGCCCGACTCCAAACCCCTGGACGAACTGCTCGACGAGATGCAGCGCCGTCGCAACCACATGGCGCTGCTGGTGGACGAGTACGGCGGCATCGCGGGCCTGGTGACGATCGAGGACGTGCTCGAGGAGATCGTCGGCGAGATCAACGACGAATACGACCACGACGAGACGCCGCCGGTGGAGGATCTGGGCAACGGCCGCTACCGGGTGTCCACCAGATTGTCGGTGGAGGATCTGGGCGAGTTGTACGGCCTCGAGATCGAGGACGAGGACGTCGACACCGTCGGCGGTCTGCTCGCGCACGAACTCGGGCGCGTGCCGCTGCCCGGGTCGAAGGTCACCGCGCACGGTCTGGTGCTGCGCGGCGAAGGCGGTCCCGACGCGCGCGGGCGGATGCGGGTCAACACGGTCGTGGTGCGTCGCGAGTCGGTCAAGGCGCGTCCGGCCGAGGTCGGCGCGGAGCGGGCCGCGGGCGAGAAGAACGGCAAACGCAAGACCAACGGATCGGAACCGGGCACCCCGGACGATCGTCACGAGGACGGAGACACCGATGGCTGAACTGGATTCCGAGGACAACAAACTGGTCGTGCTGGCTCGTGGCGCGCTCGGCCGCACCGGCGGCGGCAGCGGCGCGGCGGTGCGCGACACCGACGGACGCACCTACGCCGCGGGGGAGGTCGCCCTGGAAGCGCTGCGCCTGACGGCGTTGCAGTCCGCGGTCGCGGCGGCGCTGTCCAGCGGGGCCGAGGGTTTCGAGGCCGCGGTCGTGGTGGGCGGCAAATTCTCCGACAAGGGCGTGACGGCGGTGCGGGAGGTCTCGCCCGCGGCCCGCATCGTGTTCACCGATCGTGACGGCGCGGTCTTCGACATCATCGATGACGCCGCCGCCGAGGTGCAGGGTGGCTGACGGTCGCCTCGCGGGTGACACCGCCGAATTCCGTTCGGGTTTCGTCTGTTTCGTCGGACGGCCGAACACCGGCAAGTCCACGCTGACCAACGCGCTGGTCGGCGCGAAGATCGCGATCACCTCCTCGCGGCCGCAGACCACCCGGCACACCATCCGCGGCATCGTGCACCGCGAGCACTCCCAGTTGATCCTGGTCGACACCCCCGGCCTGCACCGTCCGCGCACGCTGCTGGGGCAGCGGCTCAACGATCTGGTCCGCGACACCTACTCCGAGGTGGACGTGATCGCGCTGTGCATCCCGGCCGACGAGAAGATCGGGCCGGGCGACCGCTGGATCGTGCAGCAGATCCGGCAGATGGCCCCGAAGACCACGCTGCTGGGCGTGGTCACCAAGATCGACAAGGTCGGGCGCGACCAGGTCGCCGCGCAGTTGATGGCGGTCTCGCAGTTGCTGGGGCCCGATTCCGAGGTGGTGCCGGTCTCGGCGGTGCGCGGCGAACAGGTCGAGGTCCTGGTCGAGGTGATCGCCTCGAAGATGCCCGAAGGTCCCGCCTTCTATCCCGACGGCGAGTTGACCGACGAGCCCGAGGAAACCCTGATGGCGGAGTTGATCCGCGAGGCCGCGCTGGAGGGCGTGCGCGACGAACTGCCGCATTCGCTGGCCGTGGTCATCGAGGAGGTGCTGCCCCGCGAGGAGAACGAGGATCTGCTCGACGTGCACGCCCTGCTCTACGTCGAGCGCCCGAGTCAGAAGGCCATCATCATCGGCAAGGCGGGCGCGCGCCTCAAGGAGGTCGGCACGGCCGCCCGTCAGCAGATCGAGCACATCCTCGGGGTGCGCATCTACCTGCACCTGCACGTCAAGGTCGCCAAGGACTGGCAGCGCGATCCGAAACAGCTGGGGCGCTTGGGTTTCTGAGCCTGCCGGGAAATCCGGTCACCACCATCGTTCGGGGCGCAGGCGCTCCCAGTGCAGTTCCTCCTCGACCTGCGCGGCCAGCGACACCAGCAGCGGTTCGGTGTCGGCCGTGCCCATGAGTTGCGCGCCGACCGGCAGGCCGGTGTGGGTGAAGCCCGCCGGAATGTTCACGCTCGGCCAACCCAGCACGTTCCACGGCCAGGTGTAGGGGCAGGCGGCGGTGATCAGACCGTTGGTCGCGCCGACGCCGATGCCGTCGATCTGTTCCACGCGCGGCGGCGGGGTGGCGGTGGTGGGGGCCAGGACCACGTCGTAGTCGCGGAAGAAGCCGCCGATCCGCTTGCGCAGCAACGGTTCCGCGTGGCGCGCGGCGGCCAGCGCCGGACCGCCGAGCAGACGTCCGATGCGCACGTTGGCGGTGGTCCTCGGGTCGACCACCGCGCCCGGCATCCGGGTCGCGACCTGCCGGATGCCCGCCATCGAGCGGGGCAGGAAGGACGCGCCCAGCAGCAGGCCGTAGTGCAGGTCGGCGATGGTGACGGTGTGACCGAGGCGGCGCAGCGTGGCCGCCATCCGCCGGACGGCGGCCTCGACCCGCGGGTCGAGTGCGGTCTTCGTCGCGGTGAACGGGATGCGCAGCGACAGGGCGATCCGCAGGCGGCCGGGATCGCGGCCGACGGCGTCGGAGACGGTGAGCGGGTCCGGGGTGTGCCGGTCGCCGAGGTGCGCGCCCGCGGCCGTGTCCAGCAGCAGGGCCGCGTCGGCGACGGTGCGCGCGAGCGGTCCGTTGACGGTGAGCCCGTGGAACAGTTCGGGGTGCGGCCAGGTGGAGATCCGGCCGCGCTGCGGTTTGATGCCGACGAGGTTGGTCCACGACGCGGGGATGCGCACCGATCCCGCGCCGTCGGAGCCGAGTGCGGCGGGGACGAGTCCGGCGGCGACCGCGGCCGCCGATCCGCCGGACGACCCACCGGGCGTGCGGTCCTCCGCCCACGGATTGCGGGTGTAGCCGAAGGCCGCGCCGCTGGTGAAAGGCAGTTGGCCGAGTTCACAGGTGTTGGTCTTGCCCACGATGACCGCGCCGGCGGCCCGCAGTCGGCGCACCGATTCGGCGTCGGCGGTCTGGGTGGGCAGGTCGCCGCCGCAGCCGAACGCGGTGGGTTCGCCCGCGATGTCGGTGTCGTCCTTGACCGCGATGGGCACGCCGAGCAGGGGGAGTCTTTCCCCCGCGGCGAGGCGGCGGTCCGCGGCGGCGGCTTCGGCGAGGGCCTTGTCCCGGCGGACGATCCGGAACGCGTTGAGCGTCGGCTGACTGGCCTCGATCCGGTCGAGGGCGGCGGTGACGAGGTCGACGGCGGTGTGCGTCCCGGCGGCCAGCGCGGCGGCGCTCGCGGCGAGTCCGAGGTCCGGCGCGGCATGCGGCGCCGCCGGATCGGGTACCGGGATGAGCCGCCCACGTTCGGCCGCGGTCATGTGAGCCACCTCTCGTTGTCGCGTGGGTGAACGGTAGCGCCGCTAATGGTCGTCCGTCCATAAGTCGATCCTCTACAAGGGTTATCGCGAGCGGGCCCCGAAGCGCACGGTCGACATAGACATACATACCGTATGTATGTAACAGTGGTCGCAGTCAACGAAAGGTGATTCCCATGGCCGTCAGCCCCGCCCTCGGTCCCGCCCGCACCGTCGACCTGACCGGCGCCCGCGTCGAATACCACGACCTCGGCGCGGGCCGGCCGGTCGTCTTCGTACACGGCCTGCTGGTCAACGCCGACCTGTGGCGCGAGGTCGCCCCGGAAATCGCCGGCGCCGGTCACCGCTGCCTGGTCCCGACCCTGCCGTTGGGCGCGCACACCATCCCCACCCCCGACGCCGACCTCACCCCGACCGGTCTGGCCGACCTGCTCGCCGAATTCCTCGAACGCCTCGACCTGCGCGATGTCACCCTCGTCGCCAACGACACCGGCGGCGCGCTCACCCAGATCCTGCTGACGCGCGCGCCGGAACGGATCGGCCGCGTGGTGCTGGCCGCCGTGGACAGCTACGAGACCTTCCCGCCGCAGCCGTTCGCGACCCTGGGCCGCCTGGCCCAACTGCCGGGCATGGCGCGCGTGATCACCGAAACCCTGCGGGTGCGGGCGCTGCACCGCCTGCCGCTGGTCTTCGGCCTCATCACGAAATATCCGGTGGCGCGCGAGGTCACCGACTCCTACCTGCTGCCCAGTCGCCGTTCGGCCGCGATCCGCGCCGACCTGCGCCGCTTCCTGGCGACGCTGGACAACGGCTACACCCTCGCGGCGGCCGAGCACTTCGATCGGGTGCGGGTGCCGGTGCACCTGGTGTGGGCGAGCGAGGACCGCCTGTTCCCCGTCGCCCACGCCGAACGGCTCGCCCGGGATCTGCCCGTGGTCGGCACCACTTTCGTCGCCGATTCCTACACGCTGATCCCCGAGGACCAGCCCGGTTTGCTCACCGCCGCGATCCTGGAGTTCACTCGGCTGCATGCCACGCCGTAGCCAGGAGGACCGCTCGCGCACCACCCGGTCCGCGCTCGAACAGGCGGGCCGCCGCCTGTTCGCGGACAAGGGTTTCACCGCCACCTCGGCGGAACTGCTGGTCGCCGAGGCCGGTGTCACCCGCGGCGCGCTGCACCACCACTACGGCGACAAACGCGGACTGTTCCTGGCCGTCCTCGAACAACTCGAGGTGGACAACACCGCCGAGATCAGGGCCGCGATGCGCGCCGTCGAGGGCGAGGACCTGATGGTCGGCATGGCCGTGGGCCTCAACGCCTTCCTGGAGATCTGCCAGCGCCCCGAGATGATCCGGATCGCCCTCTACGACGCGCCCGCAGTCCTCGGCTGGGAACAGTGGCGCGAGATCGAGATGCGCCACGGCCTCGGACTCATCGTCACCGAACTGGACAAGGCCAAGGACGCCGGGCTGATCCCCGACGTCCCCGTCCGCGTCCTCGGCCAACTCGTCCTCAGCGCGGTCGCCGAAGCCGGCTTGGTCGTCGCCCACGCCGAGGACCGCGACGCCGCCCGCGCGCAGGCGCAGCAGTCGCTGATGCTGCTGGTCTCCGGCCTGCTGCGCTCCTGAGCGCACGGCTTCCCGTGCACGCCTCCGGGCCTGCACCGTCGCCTATCGCGTCGAGGTCGGGCCGCGCTTGGAGTCGCGGCTCAGGTCGCCGGGACGGGGGTGGCCTGTTCGACCGCCTCCCGCGTCTCGGCCATGACCAGATCGGCGTTGATCATCGCGCCCGCCATCGCGCCCGCCGCCGCCGACGCCCCGACCTGCGCGCTGGGCTCGGTGACATTGCCCGCCGCCCAGATCCCGGCGACCTCGGTGCGTCCCGTCGGGTCGACCGGCAGGTGCACGCCCGCGCCCGACGGGTGTTCCACCGGAACCAGGCCGATCCCGGACAGGAATTCCGCGCGGGCCACCATCCGGGTCCCCACCACCACCGTCTCGCGGTCGACCACCGCGCCGTCGGTGAGTCGCACGCCGGTCAGCGTGCCGTCCGCGTCCACCAGTCCGGCGACCTCGCCGGCCACGATCCTGATGCCGCGCGCGGTCAACTGCTCGGCCTGTTCGGCGGTCGGCGGCACGGTGTGGGTGAAGTAGACGACGTCCGCGCTGAGCTGACGGAACATCAGCGCCTGGTGGGTCGACATCGGCCCGCTGCCGAGTACGCCGATGGCCGTGTCGCGGACCTCCCAGCCGTGGCAGTACGGACAGTGCACGACCGCGCGCCCCCAGTGCTCGCGCACGCCGGGGACCTCGGGCAGTTCGTCGACCAGTCCCGTGGTGACCAGCAGTCGGCGCGCGCCGACCGCGCGCCCGTCGCGCAGGGTGACGGTGAACCCCGCGCCGTCGCGGGCCACGTCGACCACCTCACCGTCGACCACTTGTCCGCCGTAGCGGCGCACCTCCGCCCGTCCCCGCGCGAGCAGTTCGGCCGGCGGCAAGCCGTCGTGCCCCAGCAGTCCGTGGATGCCCTCGGCGGGCGCGTTGCGCGGCTGTCCCGCGTCGATCACCGCCACCGAGCGGCGTGAACGCGCCAGCATGAGCGCCCCGTTGAGTCCCGCGGCCCCACCGCCGACGACCACCACGTCGTAACCCTGTTCCAGTTCCTCGGTCATCGTGACCACCTCCTTCGCCGACCACCTTGCGTCCGATCCCGCGAATATGGCAAGTGCATTTGCCGTTGTGGCAAACTGTACGGCATGGACACCGACCTCGACCACGCGCTCGACGCGGTCGGCCCACGGCTGCGCGCCCTGCGCCGACAACGCGAAACCACCCTGGCGGACCTGTCCGCCCGCACCGGCATCTCCGTCAGCACGCTGTCGCGACTGGAATCCGGCGCGCGCAAACCCACCCTGGAACTGCTGCTGCCGCTGGCCCGCGCGCACGGCGTCACCCTGGACGAACTCGTCGACGCCCCGCCCACCGGCGACCCGCGCATCCACCTGCGCCCGGTCGTACGCGGCGGCATGACCATGGTCCCGCTGACCAAGCGCGCGGGCGGCATCCAGGCGTTCAAGATCGTCATCGCGGCCGACAGCTCCCGCCGTCATCCCGACCCGAAGACCCACGAGGGCTACGAATGGCTCTACGTCCTGAGCGGACGGCTGCGGGTGATCCTCGGCGAACACGACCTGGTGCTGGCCCCGGGCGAAGCCGCCGAATTCGACACCCGACTCCCGCACTGGTTCGGCGCCGCCGACCCCGAACCCGTCGAATTCCTCAGCCTGTTCGGCAAACAGGGCGAACGCGCCCACCTGCGCGCCCGCCCCGAACGCGCGGACCGCTGAGCGCCGCCTGCGTCGCCTCGCTGATGCCCGGCTGCGGCCCCGCCCCGAGCGCGCCGACCGCTGACGCGCCGCGTCGTCCGGCCTGTGCGCACCGGCCGAGGCCGATCACCGGCGGGGGATCGCGCGCGCCGACCCGATCGGTGTCGGGCGCGCGTGGAAAGATGGGGCCCGTGCGTTTGTACCGGGACGAGGCCGTGGTGGTTCGCCAGCACAAGCTGGGTGAGGCCGACCGCATCGTCACGCTGCTCACCCGCCGGTACGGGCTCGTGCGCGCGGTCGCCAAAGGGGTCCGGCGCACCAAGTCGCGATTCGGGGCCCGACTCGAGCCTTTCGCCTACATCGACGTGCAGTTGCATCCGGGCCGCACCCTCGACGTGGTCACCCAGGTGCACACCGTGGAAGCCTTCGCCGCCGACATCATCGACGACTACGGCCGCTACACGACCGCGTGCGCGGTGCTCGAGACCGCCGAACGGTTGGCGGGCGAGGAGCGCGCCCCCGCGCCGAAACTGCACGCGCTGACCGCGAGCGCCCTGCGCGCCATCGCCGCCAAGCAGCGTCCGCACGAATTGATCCTGGACGCGTTCCTGTTGCGCGCCATGGGTTTCGCCGGTTGGGCGCCCGCCCTGGACGAGTGCGCGAAGTGCGCGACTCCCGGTTCGCATCGCGCCTTCCACGTCGCCGCGGGCGGCGCGGTGTGCGTGCACTGTCGTCCGCCGGGCGCGGCCACCCCGGCCTCCGGCGTCCTCGAACTGCTGACCGCGCTGCGGCGCGGGGAGTGGGAACACGTCGAGTCGGCGCCCGAATCGGTGCGCAAACAGGCGTCGGGTCTGGTGGCCGCGCATCTGCAATGGCATCTGGAACGGCAGTTGCGCACACTGCCGCTGATCGAGCGTTCGGCGTCGGTCCGCGCCCCCGCGGTGGGGTAGCGGGGACCTGCTCGACGGTCGCGGCGCATCAGGCAGGATGGAGCCCGTGATCCTGCGCCGCGACTCCACGACCACCAAGCCGAACCCCGGCACCGAACGTTCGGTGCGTCCGCCGTCGCCGCATCCCTCGGGCGCGCGCCCGCCGGAGATCCCCGCCGACCTGGTTCCCCGTCACGTCGCGCTGGTCATGGACGGCAACGGTCGCTGGGCCCAGGAGCGCGGTCTGCCGCGCACCGCGGGTCACGAACGCGGCGAGGCGGTGCTCATGGACACCGTCGAGGGCTGTATCGAGATCGGCGTGAAGTGGCTCTCGGCCTACGCCTTCTCCACCGAGAACTGGCGGCGCAGCCCCGACGAGGTGCGCTTCCTGATGGGCTTCAACCGCGACGTGATCCGCCGCCGTCGCGACGAGATGCACGAGATGGGCGTGCGGGTCCGCTGGGCGGGGCGGCGGCCGCGGTTGTGGCGCAGCGTCATCAAGGAACTCGAGATCGCCGAGGAGATGACCCGCGACAACACCGTCATGACGTTGACGATGTGCGTGAACTACGGCGGGCGCGCCGAGATCGCCGACGCCGCACGGGAGATCGCGCGCCGGGTGGCGGCGGGGGAGATCGATCCGGAGAAGGTGACCGAGGAGACCGTCGCCCGGTATCTGGACGAACCGGATATGCCCGATGTCGACCTGTTCCTGCGTCCCTCGGGGGAGTTCCGCAGTTCCAACTTCCTGATCTGGCAGTCGGCCTACGCCGAATTCGTCTACCAGGACACCCTGTTCCCGGATTTCGATCGGCGCAACCTGTGGGCCGCCTGTCTCCAGTACGCTTCGCGTGACCGCCGCTTCGGCGGCACGAAGTGAACGGCGGCACGGATATGGACGCAGCGGTCACCCCCGAGCAGGAGTTGCAGGCGCGGGCCGGCGCCTGCCTGTCGCTCTACGACGTGGACGTGCGCGTCGACGCCGACGGGTCGATCGGATTCGAGTACGAGGGCGCGCTGAGTTCGCTGCGCGCGGTGAATCTCGCGCCGGGTCTGGACGTGCTGACGCTGACCTGTGTGCTGGCCTGGGACCGCCCGTTGAAGCCGCAACTGCACAAGCGGGTCGCCGAGCGCAACAACGCGCTGCAATTCGGTTCGCTGACGGTGATCGGGCACGGCAAGCTCGCCGATGTCATCCTGCGCTACACCTTTCCCGCCGCCGGTCTGGACGATCAGGCGCTGGCGACGATGCTGCTGCTGGTGCTCTCCGGCGCGGGCCGGGCGCGCACGGGTCTGCTCGCGCCCGCCTGATCTCACGCGCTCGGGGCGACCTGCTCGCCGTAGGGGAACAGGGTGCGCACTCCGCGGGCGAAGGTCTCCGGCGCGATGTCGCCGATGATCAGGTGCTGGAGGATGAAGCCGGGCAGCAGGCCGATGAGGGTGGCTCCGACGGCTTCGGTGTCGGCGTCCTCGGGGAGCCATCCGGCGGCCAGCATGCGTTCGGCGTACTCGTACCATGCGGCCCGCAGCGAGCGGATCGCGTCGCGGATGTAGCCGGTGGCCTCCGGGTCGACCACGGCCAGTGACCATGCCTGCGGGGCGAGGCGGATGGGTCCTTCCGGCCCGCTGAGCGTCACGATGCGCTCGGTGAGCAGGGTGATCAGTTCGGCGGGGGTGGGCAGCGGGTCGGCGTGGATGGCCTCGATCATGGCCCCGCGCAGTCCGGTCATGGCCTGGGTGGCCAGCGCGGCGATGATGTCGTTCTTGCTCTTGAAGTACCGGTAGACGGCTCCGGCGGACAGGTCGGCCTCGGCGAACACGTCCTGCATGGACGTGTTGTGGAAACCCTTGCGCGCGAAGCACACCCGTGCCGCGTCCAGGATCTGCTGCTTGCGGCGTTCCAGGTGTTCCTCGCTGACTCTTGGCATGTGTCCAAAATAAAACGAATATTCGTTCTTGACAACTGTCGAGCCGAAGTGCGACCGTTGTCCCATCGAAAGAGAACGACCATTCGATTTAGGGGAGACACAGCTCATGAACTCCACGCAGCGGGCCCTGGCCGTCGGTCTCGGCGCGGCCCTGCTCCAGGCACTGATGTTGATCGCGTTCGCGTGGCCTGCGGCCAATATCGCGCCGCGCGATCTACCGCTGGCCGTGACGGGCCCGCAGGCGAGTCAGATCGAAGCGCAACTGAACGCCGCCCAACCCGGCGCCTACGAGATCACCACCGTCGCCGACGAAGCCGCGGCCCGCACCGCTCTCACCGAACGCGAGGTCTACGGCGCGGTCGTCACCGGCGGTGGCGCGCCCCGGATGCTGGTCGCCTCGGGCGCGAGTCCCGCGGTGGCCCAACAGCTCACGGGCGTGGCCCAGGCGATCACCCGCACACCCGGCGCCCAGGTCGAGGACGTGGTGGCCGCCGATTCCGACGATCCGCGCGGCGCCGCCTTCGGCGCGATGGTGCTGCCGCTGGTGATGTCGGGCATCGCGGCGGGCGTCCTGCTCACCTTCCTGGTCCCGCTGGTCGCCGCGCGGATCGTCGGTCTGCTGACCTTCGGCGTCGCGGGCGGATTCCTGTCGATGGCCATCATCCAGGGCTGGATGTCGGTGGTGCCCGGCTCCTACCTGCTGCTGGCGGGCGTGGCCGGATTGGTGTCGCTGGCGGTCGCGGGCTCGGTCGTCGGGATGACGGCGATAGCGGGTCCGCCCGGAATCGGCGTCGCCGCGCTGGCGATGCTGCTGATCGGCAATCCCTTCTCGGCCGCCACCTCGGCTCCCGAACTGCTCCCGCAGCCCTGGGGCGCGATCGGACAGTTCCTCCCGCCCGGCGCGGCGTCCTCGCTGATGCGTTCGGTGGCCTTCTTCGACGGCGCGCGTTCGGCCGGACCGGTGACGGTGCTGGCGATCTGGGTGGCGGGGGCCGTGGCCCTGCTGGCCGTCGGCGTGCTGCGCGAACGCCGCCCGGCCGAAGCGGCGGCCGCGCCCGCCGCGGCGGAACCGGTGCCCGCCACCTGAGTCGGAACGCCGAACGGGCGGGGCGTCGAGAATGACGCCCCGCCCGTTCGGCGTTCGAAAATCGGTTCAGGACACGGTGAAGGTGAAGGTCGGCGCGCCGGCCGCGCCTTCTTCGCCCGCCGCGTTGTAGCTGACCGTGTAGGAGCCGTTCGCGGGCGAGGGCACCACGAAGATGGCGTAGTTGTCGGCCTTGTCGATGGTCTGGTTGCTGCTCAGCAGTTCGTTGATGGTGCCGCGGAAGTCGGCGACCAACGTCTCCCCGCCGGGCGTGCGCAGGCTGAAGTACTGGTAGTAGATATTCGTTCCGCCCGCGGCGATCCCGGGCCCGCCGACGAACTTCACCCGCAGCGCGAGTTCGTCCTTGCCGCGCTCGCCCACGGCGTAGCTGGGATGCAGCGTGGCCCCCGTGACCTGCACCGTGGTCTGATCCTGGACCAGGGTTCCGGTGACCGGCAGCGTGCGCGGTTGCACGCTCTCGACCTTCGCCGAGGCGGCCAGCGGGATCTTGGTCTGGTTGTCGGTGGATTCGCCGTACACGACGGTGATCGTGTCGAGCAGGTGCTCAGCGTCCTTGAGCGCCTGCACCGGCGTGCGCACACTGCCGCCGGCCGACCCGTTGCCGGGCACGGTGGGGTTGTCGAAACCGGCGCCGCCGTCGACTTCCTTGCCCACCTGGAGATGGGAGTTGTTGCTCAGGGTGAGGTTCTCGTTCGTGGTGTTCTTGTAGGTGATGTCGATGAGCACCTGACCGCCGCCGTATTCGTCGGGGACCACGGTGGCCTTGTCCACGGTGATCTCGAATCCTTCGAACCAGCCGGTCTTCCCGACCGTGCGGACCACCGCGCGCCCGGAATCCGGCGCGCCCGTGGCGTTGCCGCCGCCGGGCGCCGCGGTGGCCTGCCCGCCGGGTGCGGCCGCCGTCGGCGAGGCCACGGGCGTGCCCGGCGGGTCCTCGTCCAGACAGGCGGAGGTGAACAGCAGTGACACGCTCGCGAACGCGATCGCGGTGATCCGGGTGGCGCGAATTCCCCGTGCGCTGCGCAGTGATGTACGCACGCTTCCTCCCTGGGTTGGAATCTCCATTGTGGATCGATTCCCCAGTGGATAGTGGCCGGTCGCGCGGATGTTAACCGGGGATTTTCAGTCCGTCTTCCGTGCCCCCGCGGCGGTGCAGTCGCGGCAGCTGCCGAAGATCTCCATGGTGTGGCTGACCTCGGTGAAACCGTGTTCTCCCGCAACGGCTTCCGCCCACGCCTCCACGGTCGGGCCCTCCACCTCCACGGTGCGCCCGCAGTGGCGGCACACCAAGTGGTGATGGTGGCCGTGCGAACACTGCCGGTACACCGATTCGCCGGTGTCGGTGCGCAACACGTCGACCATGCCCGCGTCGGCCAGCGACTGGAGCGTGCGGTAAACGGTGGTCAACCCGATTCCCTCACCGCGGCGGCGCAGTTCGTCGTGCAGTTCCTGGGCGGAGCGGAATTCCTCGATGTCGTCGAGCAGCGCCGCGATGGCGCTGCGCTGACGGGTGCTGCGGACGCCGACCGATTTGGCCGGATCCACTGTCTGGTCAGGCACGGATCACCCTTCCTCGGCGTGCGCGACGGCGTCGACGACGATGTGCGCGAGATGGTCGTCGACGAGTTCGTAGAGCACTTCGCGGCCGGACCGTTCGCCGTGGACGACGCCCGCGGACTTCAGGATGCGCAGATGCTGGCTGACCAGAGGTTGTGTGACGCCCAGCGCGTCGACCAGTTCGTGCACGCAGCGCGGCGATTCCCGCAGTTGCAGCACGATGGCGATGCGCACGGGGGCCGCCAGGGCGCGTAACAGTTCACCCGCGTCCTCGAGGACGGCCCTGGTCGGGACCGGCGCGGGACCGGGGGACCGGTACGGGTTGTGGCTGTGAGCGGTGGCGGCATCGGCTGTCATCGAACCAACTCCTTAATGGAAAGCGATCCCATTTTGATATGCACGGGTGCGCATGTCAAACCCGGCGCGCGGTGTCGCGGCGTGCGGTGGAAATTCGTTCGACGGGTGCCGATAGGCTGAAGGCACTCGTGGTCTCCGAATGGAGACGAATTCCGACTCGCAGTGGATGGAGAATTCTCGCGTGGCACCCAAGTCGAAGGTGGACACCGTTGCCAACCTCGCCAAGCGCCGGGGTCTGGTGTACCCGTGCGGTGAGATCTACGGAGGCACCAAGTCGGCATGGGACTACGGTCCGCTCGGTGTCGAACTCAAGGAGAACATCAAGAAGCAGTGGTGGCGCTCGATGGTCACCGGTCGCGAGGACGTCGTCGGTCTCGACTCCTCGGTGATCCTGCCACGTCAGGTCTGGGAAGCCTCCGGCCACGTCGCCACCTTCACCGACCCGCTCGTGGAATCGCTGCACACCCACAAGCGCTACCGCGCCGACCACCTCCTGGAAGCCTACGAGGAGAAGCACGGCCACCCGCCCGCCAACGGCCTGGCCGACATCAACGACCCCGAGACCGGCCAGCCCGGCAAGTGGACCGAGCCGAAGAACTTCTCCGGCCTGCTCAAGACCTTCCTCGGCCCCGTCGATGACGAAGAGGGCCTGCACTACCTGCGCCCCGAGACCGCCCAGGGCATCTTCGTCAACTTCGCCAACGTGATGACCACCGCGCGCAAGAAGCCGCCCTTCGGCATCGCCCAGATCGGCAAGAGCTTCCGCAACGAGATCACCCCCGGCAACTTCATCTTCCGCACCCGCGAGTTCGAGCAGATGGAGATGGAGTACTTCGTCAAGCCCGGCGAGGACGCCGAATGGCACAAGTACTGGATCGAGACCCGCTTCGCCTGGTACACCGACCTCGGCATCGACCCGGACAACCTGCGCCTGTTCGAGCACCCGAAAGAGAAGCTGTCGCACTACTCGGCGGGCACCACCGACATCGAGTACCGCTTCCGCTTCCAGGGCAGCGAATGGGGTGAGCTCGAGGGCATCGCCAACCGCACCGACTACGACCTCAAGACCCACGGCGAACACTCCGGCACCGCGCTGGTCTACTTCGACCAGACCACCAACGAGCGCTACGTCCCCTACGTCATCGAACCGGCCGCCGGTTTGACGCGCTCGCTGATGGCCTTCCTGGTCGACGCCTACGCCGAGGACGAGGCCCCGAACACCAAGGGCGGCGTCGACGTCCGCACGGTGCTGCGCCTGGACCGCAGGCTCGCCCCGGTCAAGGCGGCGGTGCTGCCGCTCTCGCGCAACGTCGACTTGACGCCCAAGGCCAAGGATCTGGCCACCGCGCTGCGTCGCAACTGGAACGTCGAATTCGACGACGCGGGCAACATCGGCCGCCGCTACCGCCGCCAGGACGAGATCGGCACCCCGTTCTGCATCACCGTCGACTTCGACACCCTCGAGGACCAGGCCGTCACCATCCGCGAACGCGACACGATGGCCCAGGAGCGCATCGCACTGGACAAGGTCGAGAGCTACCTCGCCCAGCACCTGATCGGCGCGTAGTTCATACCGCGAACAGGGCCGGTGCGCGCGCACCGGCCCTGTTCGCGCGTCTCACAGCGGCACATCCCAGAACGCGTACTCGTGGCGCATCCCCTCGAGGAACAGCGTGCGCGCCCGGCGCGGATCGGTGGCCGCCTCGTCCAGCATCTGCGCGCAGCGTTCGGTCAGCTTCGCGAAACCCGGATCGGCGTAGGTGTCGATCCACCGTCGATAGCGCGGGTCGGCGGGCGGATTCTCGGCCAGGATCGCGCCGAGCGAGGAATAGCCCCACATACACGGGTAGAGCGCCGCCAGACCGTCGGCGTAGTCGGCCGCCGATTCCAACAGGAACGTCGTATAGGCCACGCACGGCGCACCTTTCACCGCGCCCGCCAGATCCGCGCCGAACTCCGCCGCCAACGACCGGTGCAGATCCAGTTCGTCGTGGAAGGTCGCGTGCGCCAAGTCGACCAGATCACCGAGATGCCCCGCGGGCGCCTGCCAGGCGAGCCTGCTGAACACCCGGACGTAATCGAGCAGGAACAGGTAGTCCTGCTCGAGCCAGGACCGGAATACGGCCTCGGGCAGCGCGCCCGAGGCGATGCCCGCCACCGTCGGGTGGGTCAGTTGCCGCTCGACCAGCGGACGGCCGAGCTGTTCCAGATGTGCCACGAGACTCATGCCGGCAAGTCTGTCCCATCCGCGGAATTGCGTGGAATCCGGTGGGGACGCACCCTTGTCCGGTGGAGTGGCACGAAGGTGAAGTGGTGCGGGTGTTGTCGCCGTCGGAACAGCGTTTCGTCCGGCACGCGACCTATACGGGACGATCGGTGCGCGTCGAAGGCGACCTGGACACGGCGGTACTGGACCAGGCGTTCAAAGCGCTGGCGCTGGAGTACCCGGTGCTGGTGTGCCGGATCGCCGAGGACGACGACGGAACCGGGCGCCTGCTGCGGCCCAGCGGCGCGCCCGTCGCCGCCTCGATCGCCGACGGCAACACCGCCGAGATCCGAATCCCGGCCGACCCGGTCGACCCGCGCACCCGCCTGGCCTACCTCGACGTGACCACCTCGGGCGCGGACCACGCCCGCGTCACCCTGTTCGCCCACCACGCCGTCGCCGACGCGCGCTTCTGCGTGGAACTGTTCACCCGACTCTGGGACCACTACACCGACCGGATCGAATCCGAGGCGACAACCGTCGTCCCGCACGACTATCCGAATTCGCTCGAGTGGTACGCCGCCGATCGCGGCATCGCACGCGGCCCGCATTCCGGCCTCGAACCCGCCGCCCGCGCGCTCACCCCCGCGGAACAGACCGTGCCCGCCGACCCCGCGACCCCCGCACCGCCCTCGCTGGCCCGCCCCCGACGCGTCGTCCTCGACGCCGACACCACCGCGCGTGTCGTCGCCCACGGCAGCCGAACCCGCGTCAGCGTCAACGGACTCGTCACCGCAGCCCTGCTGCGCGCCTACATCGCCGAAACCGCGGGCGTGACCACCACCGCGCACTGCCTCTACCCGGTCGACCTGCGCACCCGACTCGAACCCCCCGTCCAACCCGCCGCAGGCACCAACATGGCCGGCCTGGCCTGCTTCAGCGCCGACATCGATCCCGCCGCCGACCTCGGCGATCTCGGCAGCCGCATCTCCGCCCGCCTGCGCGCCGATTTGGACTCCGGCCTCATCGCCCAATCCGCCCTGCACTTCCCCGACTACTTCGGCCCCCACCGCACCCGCTCCACCGCGGGCCACATCGCCGTCACCAACACCGGCCGCGTCCCCGACTTCCGCGTACCCCCCGGCCTCACCCTCACCGACTACGAAATCCTCTACCTCTCCGCCCACCCCCGCCCCTCCACCGGCGCCTCCGCCGCCGTCACCTTCCTCGTCTACACCTTCGGCGACCACATGACCGTAGGAATCCTCGGCGGCGGAGCGGTCGCCGACCGGTTGACCGAGGCTGTCGCCGACCACCTGCGCGCGCTGGCCGTCGAACCCGTAGGAGCGTGAGCAACGACAGTGGGCACCACCCCGGCCGACCGTTCCTATCGCCGTTCGTCGCGCATCAGGGCTGCCGCCAGCATCAACAGCGCCGACGCGAACTCGGCGGTCTCCGCCTCTCGAACCATCGCGGCGGCGATCCTGCGCCGCTGCTGGGCGCTCAAGCCGCGGTGCAGCGTCTTGAGGCGTTCGAGTTCGCGCTGACGTGCCGCGATCACCGCTCGACGAGCCCTGACCAGGTGTCGTGCTTTGAGATTCAGGACGGCGTCGACCGTCGTGGCGGCACCTGCCGGGAGGCCGCCGATCGGCGAGGCTCGGCCGCCACGATCCACCACCACCAACTGTTCGTGCCTCCAGAGCTTCGGATTTCGGAAATCGAAGCAGATGTCGGTGGCTGCCTTGGATTTGTCGCAGGTGAAGTCGGAACCAGCACCCTGGTTCCCATCACAGCACAGCAGGAGATTCGTCCACTTCGTCGTCGCGTCCCGGAAGTCGACGGCTCCGCTGCACTGTAGACAATCCGGTGTCCACGCGCGCCCCGATTGCGGATGGAAGTGCTCGATCCTGGTGTGATGATCGGGGCGCGCGGGGTCTCGCAGAGTCCGCTCGCAATAGGCGCAACGCCCGCCTTGCTCGCGCCACAGCGCCCGTCGGATCGATGGATCCGACGACAACGCCTCGAAGGTGGCTCTCGCGGCGCGGTGGGCGCTGTGACTCGGAGGAGGGGTGGCGGCCTGGATTCGACGCATCACTCGTCCGGGTCGAAGAAGGCGATGCTCGCGTCGGCTTCCGCCAACTGCGGAACGTTCGCGATACCCCCCAGTTCCTCGTCCAACCGGCGACGCAGTTCTCGCGCGCTGTCCGATCGTCCGAGCCCTCGGTCCACGAGGTCGAGATAGCGATCGAGATCGGCGTTGATGGCCAGTCGGGGCTCGGGACGAGTTCCCATGACATGGGCCAGTACGACGTCGCTGCGCAGCCCCGCCGAATACTGGACGGATCGAATGGCCGTGCCGTCCAGCACCCTGATGCACCTTGCCTCGACAGTGGACAGCACCTGCGGGCTGTGGGTGGTGACGACGAATTGGACACGAGGAAAGATCACCCGGAACAAAGGGACGATCCGCTGCTGCCAAGTGGGATGTAGATGCAGGTCGATCTCGTCGATCAGTACAACCCCGGGCACCTCGGCGAGCAAGGTCTCCGCGCCGAGAGCGGGATTCGCACGGGCCATGCGGCTCACCAGATCGATCACCAGACCCGCGGCGATCTTGATCCCACTCGACAGATAGGACAGTGGTAGTTCGCCCCGGTCTTCATGTCGCAGGGTCAGCCCGTTCACGATCGGGTTCCAGGTCGGATCACGCCAGCCCGTCTCGCGCAACAGCGTGTTGCACGCCAACGCGATTGCCTCGAGTTGATCGCGGGCGGCCTGTGCCTGATCACCGCGAGAATCTGCCAAGAAATCGGCTAGTGTCAGCGCCTCGATATACGGCGACAGTCGCGAGAGATCGGACTTTCCATCCAACGCAGAGTGATAGGCCGCGGATCGGGAACGCACCGCGCTCGCGCCGGATTTCCGCGCACCCACCAAACGCTCGACACCGTACAACGCCAAAACCGGTAACAACGGCGGACGACTCGCGAAATGGTCCGATGAGCGGTCCGAGGCGCGCCAGATTTCTGCGGCCCTCAACCCGACCTCTCGACTACCCCAAGTTGTACGCCCCTTCGCACTGATTCTTTCCCGCAGCCACCGTGATTCACCTCCCGCGAGCGTCGCGGTCACCCCGGCCCAGACCGGGTATTCGGATTCCATCCGCGCCACCGATGAGCGGGAATCGAGATCCCTCGGCACCTCCCGCGCATCCTCCGTAACGAAGCCGCGCGTATCGCCGTCGAACTCCCTGATGATCGGCGACAACATGATCGCGAGCGCGTCCAACACCGCCGTCTTGCCTGTGCCGTTGGCGCCTACCAGGACCGTCAACGACGGATCGAAGGAAACGTCGAGGTACTCGAAGCAGCGGAAGTTCGCGACTTCGAGACGATCGATGTGCCAGTCGCCGGGTTCGGACATGTAGGTCAGGCTACCCAGTCGGGTGCGCAGTCCCGGCGAACCCGCTGTCATGCCCACCGCACCCTCGCCAACTGCTGAGCAGCGCAGCATCGTGGCCGGCCGGCGTCACGGGAGGTGTCGTGATCGCGGCGGCGAATCCAGGGTGTACGTCCGCATCATCGGACTCGATGTGAGCTGTTCGCGTCCTTCCGCTTCTTCGTGGAAGTACACCGGCTCGGACCGATGACCGACAGCGGCAGGCCGTGCGCGCTACAGACCGGCGGCAGGAGGCGATGTAGCGCCAACTCGAACCGGATCCAACCGGAGCGCGCGATGTGCCGGTCATCGGCATCCGCACCAGCACGGCGGGCTCACTCATCCGAGTCGATCGCGATCCGCGAGCTCTGCTGTGTAACAGGTGAAATAGGCTTTTGCCAACACTCATGTTACTAACCGCAATGTTAGTAACATTGCGGTTAGTAACATCCGGTACCGCCGTCAGCCGATGAACGACAACCAGGCGCGGCGCTGCGGCCTGACATGCCTCGGTGGTCGGGGGAACGCGGTCAGAAGCGGCCGCCGCGGCTGACTCGGCGGGAACCGGAGGAACCGCCGTAGCTGCCCGCGCTGTAGCCGGCGCGGCGGCCGCCGGAAGCTGCGCCGCGCAGGAGACCTTCGAGGAGGATGCCGCCCAGGACCGCGCCTGCTTGGGCGGAACCGGAAGGGGCGCGGGTGGATTCGTAGGCGCGCACGCTGGTCTGGGCTTCCGTGAGGGCGCGGCCCGCGAGGTCGGCGGCGGTGCGGGCGTGGGTGAGGGCCTGGGTGGGGTCGGTGTCGGCGAGGCCGGTGGCGGTGTCGAGGTGGCGTTGGGCTTCGGAGAGGCGGGTGCGGGCGTCGGCGTCGACGCCGCCGCGGCGGGTGGTGATGAAGTCGGTGGCCGCGCCGAGGCGGGCGCGGGCGTCGGTGAGAGCTTGGTCGAGGCGGCGGCGCAGGTCCTCGGCGGCGAGTTTACGGTCGGTGGCGGCGGCGATCGCCTGGTCGAGCGCGCCGTCGGCGGCGACGGCGTCGTGGTAGGCGTCGAGCGGATTCGACGGCGCCGCGGCGGTGGCCGCGTCCAGCGCGGTCTGGGCGGTCACGCGCGCGGTGGCGAGTTCGGGCCCGCCGAAGACCGCGAGTTCGACGGCCGAGGCGATGTCGCGGCGCAGTTCGTCCAGGACGGCGGGCAGGCCGTCACGGGCCTGTTGGATGTTCGCGGCGGCGTTGTCGACGGCGTCCAGCAGGGTGCGGGCCTGGCCGATCGCGCCTTCGGCCGCGCGGATCGCGGCGACCGCCGCCCCCTGTCGACCGACCGGCCGCGCGACGGCGGCGCGTCCGGCGTCGATGTTCTGTTCCGCGAACGCGATTCGTTCCCGCGCCATGGCGACGTTGTCGCGGATCGGGGCGAGCACGCTCTCGGGCTGCTCGGCGCGCAACCGCGCGGATTCGGCTTCCGAGGCGGGCACCCGGCCGGTGAGTTCGACCAGATCCCTTGTCAGCGCGTCCAATCGGGCGGGCGCGTCGATGAGCAGGTCGCGCATGGCGTCGAATTCGGCTACGCGCGAGTCGAGTTCGTGATCGGCCCGCCCGACGACGCCGATCAGCTCCACCAGCAGGGTCCGCTGTTCCTCCGGCGTCTCGGGGATGTCGTCGTCGAGCCGCTGCCGGATCTGGAATGCCTGGGCGGCGGCGGCTTTCGCGTTGTCGAGGGCGGCGGTGAACGGCGCGGTGGCGGTGGCGCCGAATTCGCCGGTGGCCAGTTCGAGTTCCGCCGCGCTGGTCCGGATCGCGTCGTCGATCTCGACCAGCACCTCCCGCGACCGCACCTGCAACGCCTCCAGCGGGAGCGCCGCGAGCGCGGTGCTGTTGTCGGGGGCCAGGTTCCGCGCGGCCGCGACCGCGCTGCCGACCCGGTCGCGCGACCGTTTGCGCGACCACACCACCAGCCCGCCGACCGCCGCGACCACCACCAGCGCGAGGACGAGCAGCGTCCACCCGCTCACCCCGCCGGCGCGCAGGGCGGCGTTGAGCCCGTCGGCGGTGGCGATACCCGCGTCGGCCCAGCGGCTCTCGCGCAGCGCGGGCTCGACCTCGCGCACCAGCAGCGAATCCAGTTCGTCTCCGGTGACGCCGTCGGGCAGGTCGCCGTCGAACCAGTATTCGCGGGGTTGCGTGGCCACCGCCAGCAGCAGATCCCGTGGCCCGAACCGCGATTCCCGCGCGGTCCGCTCGGCCCACGCCTGCGGGTCGAGGCCGTCGAAATCGCCGACGTAGGCGATCCACAGCCGGACCTGATGGTCGGCGTAGAGCTGGTCGACGGCGGCGCGGACCCGGTCGCCCTGGTCGCCTTCGAGCGCGCCCGCCGAATCCACCACGTAGGTGTCCAGCCGCGACGGAGGCTCGGCCGAGGCCAGGGGCGCGCCCGTCAGCAGCAGTGCGATCGACAGCGCGCCGAGCAGGAGGCGGACGGGGCGGAACGACGTCAGCGGCATGCCATGAATGTATCCCCGGATCGGCGCGCGGAAGTGGTTAGCATCGGGGTGTGATCACGATCGAGCGCCCCTACACCGGCCACGTGTCCCCCGGATCGAATCCGCAACAACGCGACATCCCGGAGGCCCGCATCGTCAAGATGTCGGTCGGCCCGATGGACAACAACTGCTATCTCGTCCAGGACGCCGCGACCGGCGCGGCCCTGCTCATCGATGCCGCCAACGAGCCCGACCGCCTCGCCGAGCTGATCGCCCAGGAAGCGCCCGGCAAGGTCCGCCTGATCGTCACCACCCACCAGCACGCCGACCACTGGCAGGCGCTGGAACCCACCAGCGAGGAGACCGGCGCTCCCACCGCGGCGCACGAACTCGACGCGGCCCCGCTGCCGGTCGTGCCGGACCGCCTGCTCGCCGACGGCGACACCGTCGAGATCGGCGAACTCCGCTTCGAGGTCATCCACCTCAGCGGCCACACTCCCGGTTCGGTCACCCTCGCCCTCACCGATCCCTCCGGCCGCACCCACCTGTTCACCGGCGACTCCCTGTTCCCGGGCGGCGTCGGCAAGACCGCGGGCCCGACGGAGTTCACTTCCCTGCTGAACGACGTCACCGACAAGCTCTTCGAACGCTACGGCGACGACACGGTCATCTACCCCGGGCACGGCGATGACACCACTCTCGGCGCGGAACGTCCGCACCTGGACGAATGGCGCGAGCGCGGGTGGTGATCGGGTAGTCGGATACGCCCGCCGGACGGGCCCGCACCTGGGACCATCGTGGTGCGGGCAAGTGACGGCGCGAAGGGGTGAGCGATGCGCGGAGGCACCGATCGGCGGATCTTCGTGCAGATCCCCGCCTACCGGGACGCCGAACTGGCTCCCACGCTGCACAGCCTCTACGACAACGCCGCCGATCCGGCCGCGCTGCGCACCTGTGTGGTGTGGCAGTACGGGCCGGGGGAGGGGCTGCCGGAACCCACGACGGCGTTGCCGAATCTCGACCTCGTCGCGGTGCCCGCCGAGCGGTCCGAGGGATGCAATTGGGCGCGCGCCATCGCGCAGCGCCGCTGGGACGGGGAGCCCTACACGCTGCTCATCGACTCCCACCACCGATTCGCGCCCGGCTGGGATCGGCGGTTGATCGACATGTACGAGCGGTTGGCGCGCACGGGTGTGTCGAAACCGCTGCTGACCGCCTACCTGCCGCCCTACGAACCCGGCGATTCCCGCCGCGGCACGACACCGACCAAACTCGGCCCCTACCGCCGGCAACGCGGACTGCTGGTGCGGTTGATGAGCTATCCGCTGCCGCACGCACCGCGACAGGGGCCGGTGCCCGCCGAATTCCTCTCGCTGCACTTCGTCTTCACCGCGGGCCGTTTCGCCGAGGAGGTGAGTTTCGACCCCGAGGTCTACTTCCTAGGCGACGAGGTCGCGACCTCCCTGCTGTGCTACACCCACGGCTACGACCTGTTCCATCCGCACGTCGTCGTCGGCTGGCACCGGTATCGCCGCACCGAACGCGTCGCGCACTGGGACGACCACCCGGATTGGGTCGCGCGCCAGGAACATTCGTTCGAAAGGTTGCGGGCGCTGTTCACCGGTCGGCTGCCTGATCATCTGGGGTCGGTGCGCGGGATCGCCGACTTCGAAGCCGCCATCATGACCGAGTTGGTCGCGCGGTGATCGCCGAGGTCGAGCGGGTCCGCGTCCGGCTCGACCGGGACCGGTTGGTCGTCGTGGACGGTTTCCTGGACGCGGCGACCTGCGCGGTGATCGCGGAGGATCTGACCTACGCGCTGTGGCGACCGAGCCGCGTCGCCTATCCGCGTGACGACGGCGGCACCGAGGAGCGCCGCACCGTGCGCCGCAGCAGCCTCTCGACCGGCGAACAGTGGTTCGGGACGCCCATCGTGCCGCTGCTGGCCGATCTCACCGCCCGAATCTGCGCCCTGATCGATGCCGATCCCTTCCGTCTGGAACCTTGGCAGGCGGTCGACTACCGCCCGGGCGATCAATTCGACCTGCACCACGACGCGGGCGACCGCGACGACCAACCGGCCCGCGATCGCGACGTCACCATATTGGTGCACATGTGCACCGCCCAGGCGGGCGGGGCGACGGCCTTCCCGCGCCTCGGCCGTCGCGTACGGGCCGAAACCGGCCGACTCCTGTTGTGGCGCAACCTGATCGACGGCCGCCCGGACCCAGCACTGGTGCACGCCGCCGAACCCCTGCTCGACGGACGCAAGCTCATCCTGACGACCTGGGCGCACCGCGCCCCAGCCCACGGAAGGGAACACCCGTGACCACCTCACCCCAGAAGATCATCGACGCGGTCATCGCCAAACACGGACCCGTACTGGATCTGCGCGAATCCCCGGAGATCCTCATCGACATCCTCCAGCGCTATTCGCTGACCGAGGATCTCGACGGCGGCACGCCCGGCGGCGCACCCCCGCCGCCCCCGCCTCCGCCGCCCGCGTCGCTGCACCTCGAGCAGGAACCGACCACCCAGGAATTGCTGCGCGCGATCCTCGATCTGCGCCGCGAGGTGGGGTCCCTGCGCGCCCTGCTGGTTCGCGAGTCGGAAGGCTAGTCGAGCGCGCCCGCACCACCTCCGGGCCGCGCGGGCGCGAAAGACTCAGGCCCCCACGTACTCCGCGAGATGCTGACCGGTGAGCGTGGACCGGTCGGCGACCAGATCGGCGGGCGTGCCCTCGAACACGATCCGGCCGCCGTCGTGACCCGCGCCGGGACCGAGGTCGATGATCCAGTCGGCGTGCGCCATCACGGCCTGGTGGTGTTCGATGACGATCACCGATTTGCCGGAGTCGACCAGGCGGTCGAGCAGGCCGAGCAGTTGTTCGACGTCGGCGAGGTGCAGGCCGGTGGTCGGTTCGTCGAGGACGTAGACGCCGCCCTTGTCGCCCATGTGGGTGGCCAGTTTCAGGCGCTGCCGTTCGCCGCCGGACAGGGTGGTCAGCGGCTGGCCGAGTTTGAGGTAGCCGAGGCCGACGTCGTTCAGACGTTCGAGCACGGTGTGCGCGGCGGGGGTGCGGGCCTCGCCGTCGGCGAAGAACTCCAGCGCCTCGGCCACCGACATCCCCAGGACCTCGCTGATGTCGCGACCGCCGAGCTTGTATTCCAGCACCGCCGCCTGGAACCGCTTGCCCTCGCACTCCTCGCAGGTGCTGGCGACGCCCGCCATCATGCCGAGGTCGGTGTAGATGACGCCCGCGCCGTTGCAGTTCGGGCACGCGCCTTCCGAATTCGCGCTGAACAGCGCGGGTTTCGCGCCGGTGGCCTTGGCGAACGCCTTGCGGATCGGTTCCAGCAGTCCGGTGTAGGTGGCGGGGTTGGAGCGTCGCGATCCGCGGATCGGGCTCTGGTCCACCGACACCACGCCCGCGTCGGAGTGGATAGAGCCGTGCACCAGCGAACTCTTGCCCGAGCCCGCGACGCCGGTCACCACGACGAGCACGCCGAGGGGGATATCGACGTCGACGTCCCGGAGGTTGTGGGTGTTCGCGCCCCGGATCTCCAGCGCTCCGGTGGCTTCGCGGACCGTCTGTTTGACCGAGGCGCGGTCGTCGAAGTGTCGCCCGGTGACGGTCCCGCTCTCGCGCAACCCGTCGACGGTGCCTTCGAAGCACACCTGACCGCCGCCGCTGCCCGCGCCCGGCCCTAGGTCGACCACATGTTCGGCGATGACGATCGTCTCCGGCTTGTGCTCGACCACCAGCACCGTGTTGCCCTTGTCGCGCAGGCGCAGCAGCAGGTCGTTCATGCGCTGGATGTCGTGCGGGTGCAGGCCCGCGGTGGGCTCGTCGAAGACGTAGGTGATGTCGGTGAGCGCGGAGCCGAGGTGCCGGATCATCTTGACGCGCTGGGCTTCTCCGCCCGACAGCGTGCCCGAGGACCGTTCCAGCGACAGGTAGCCCAAGCCGATCTCCACGAACGAGTCGAGGGTCTGGGTGAGCGCGCTCAGCAGCGGCGCGACCGAGGGTTCGCGCAGGCCGCGCACCCAGTCGGCGAGGTCGCTGATCTGCATGGCGCAGGCTTCGGCGATATTGATGCCCGCGATCTTCGAGGAGCGCGCTTCGGCGCTGAGCCGGGTGCCCTCGCACTCCGGACAGGTGGTGAAGGTGACCGCGCGGTCCACGAAAGCCCGGATGTGCGGCTGCATCGATTCGCGATCCTTGGACAGGAACGACTTCTGGATCTTGGGAATCAGACCTTCGTAGGTGAGGTTGACGCCGTCGACCTTCACTTTGGTCGGCTCCCGATACAGGAAGTCCTGCATCTCTTTCTTGGTGAATTTCTTGATCGGCTTGTCCGGGTCCACGAAACCCGATTCCGCGTAGACGCGCACGGTCCAGAAACTGTCGGATTTCCAGCCGGGAATGGTGAACGCGCCCTCCGACAGCGATTTGGTGTCGTCGTAGAGCTGGGTGAGGTCGATATCGGAGACCGCACCGCGGCCCTCGCAGCGCACGCACATCCCGCCGGTCCGGCTGAAACTGGCCTTGACCGCTTTGGTCTTGCCGGCTCCGCGTTCGACCGTGATCGCGCCCGCCGCCCGCACCGACGGCACGTTGAACGCGAAGGCGCCAGGGGAACCGATGTGCGGGTCGCCGATCCGGCTGAACAGGATGCGCAGCATGGCGTTGGCGTCGGTGGCAGTGCCGACCGTGGAGCGCGGGTCCGAGCCCATCCGCTGCTGGTCGACGATGATCGCCGTGGTCAGCCCCTCCAGCACGTCGACCTCGGGACGGGACAGCGACGGCATGAACCCCTGCACGAAGGTGCTGTAGGTCTCGTTGATCAGCCGCTGCGATTCGGCGGCGATCGTGCCGAAGACCAGCGAACTCTTGCCCGACCCCGACACCCCGGTGAACACGGTCAGCCTGCGCTTGGGCAACTCGACGCTGACGTCCTTCAGATTGTTGACCCGCGCGCCCACCACGCGGATGACGTCGTGGCTGTCGGCGACCGGCGCGGCGGCGGCGCTCCTGGTCTTCTTGGCGGCCGTGCTCATGGGGGGTGTCTCCTCTGTCGGGTGGGCGGCTCGGGTGGTCTCCGGCGTCCCGGCGCATCGGTTCTGCGGTGCCTGCTCGGACGGTCGGCGGCGGACTGGTTCGATCCAACCAGCAACGGGACTCGGACGACGGGGGATGGGGGGCCGAGTCGATCGCGTCGACCGCTACGAGCCGCTCAGCGCGTCTGCTGGATGCGGATCAGGTTGCCCGCTGGGTCGCGTACCGCGAAGTCGCGCACGCCGTAGGGCTGGTCGGTGGGTTCCTGGACGATCTCGGTGTCGCCCGCCTGGATGCGCTCGAAGGCGTCGTCGAGATCCTTCGTGGCGAGCAGGATGCCGCCGTAGGTGCCTTTGGCCATCATCTCCTCGATGGTGCGCCGCTCCTCGTCGGTGACGCCGGGGTCGACGGCGGGCGGGTGCAGCACGATGGAGGTGGCGGGCTGGTCGGCGGGGCCGACGGTGATCCAGCGCAGCCCCTGGTAGCCGACGTCGTTGCGGACCTCGAAGCCGAGGGTGTCGCGGTAGAAGGCCAGCGCGGCGTCGGGGTCGTTGTGCGGCAGGAAGCTCGAATGAATGGTGATGTTCATGAAGAAAAGGCTAGTTGCGGCCGGGTAGCCCCCGCTTCTCGATTCCTGATCGTTGTGCGGAATTCTCGGACCCCGCACCGTCGCAGGTGAAACGTGTTCTAATTCTGCGGTGACCACCGCGGTATCCGGGACCTGCGATCGGGCCTTCGCCCCGGTCCGGGAACTGTTCGAGGCCAACCTGGCCGACGGCCTCGACCGGGGAGCAGCCGTGGCCGTGTGCGTCGGCGGCCGACCCGTCGTCGACCTGTGGGGCGGCGTGGCCGACCACAAACAGGGCCGCGACTGGGAACGCGACACCCCGTGCGTGGTGTTCTCCTCCACCAAGGCCGTCACCGCGACCGCCGCGCTGCTCGTCGCCCAGGAACACGACCTGGACCTCGGCGCGCCCGTCACCGACTGGTGGCCGGAATTCGGCGCGGCGGGCAAACAGGACACCACCGGCGAGGATCTGCTCACCCACCGCGCGGGCGTCCCGGCTTTCGACCGACCGGTCACCCTGGACGAGGCCGCCGACCAGGCCACGGCCGCCGGCCTGCTGGCCGCCCAGACCCCGCTGTGGGAACCGGGGACCGAGCACGGCTACCACGCGTTGACCATGGGCTGGCTGGCGGCCGAGATCGTCCGCCGCCACAACCGGACCCCGCTGCGCGAATTCGTCCGCGAACGTTTCGGCCCCGAACTCTGGATCGGCGCGTCGCCGGAGGTCATCGCCCGCGCCGCCCGCGTCGGTCAGCCTGCCCAGACCACCTGGTCCCCGGAGAACCTGCCGGGTGACGCCGACCAGGTCCGCCGCCTCGCCGCCGCCTTCACCGACCCCGAATCGCTGATCATGCGGGCCACCGGCAATCCCGCGGGCTCCTTCAACAACCCCGCCGTCCTCGCAGGCGGCTGGCCGGGCGCGGGCCTGGTCACCACCGCCCGCGCGCTGGCCGGCTTCTACCGCGACCTGCTGCGCGGCGAATTCCTCACCCCCGAACGCCTGCGCGAGGCCACCCGCGAACGGGTGCGTGGCCCGGACGCCGTGCTGCTGCTGGAAAGCGCCTACGGCCTCGGCTACATGCTGCCCTCACCCAACTTCCGGCTCCCCGCGGCGGCACGGCACACCGCCTTCGGCCACCCCGGCGCGGGCGGGTCGATCGGCGTCGGCGACCTGGAGCACGACCTCGCCTTCGCGTTCGTGCCCAACCTGCTGCGCGACGGCCTCGCCGGCGACCGCCGGGCCCACGATCTGCTCGCGGCGGTCTACGCGGCCCTGTGACCACGCCGAGGCGACCCCCGCCGTTCAGCGGAGTGTCGCGCACGCCTGGCAGACTTGGGGCGTGCGTACCCCACCCCAACCCGCCGCGCCCGGATCGGTCCGAGATTCCGGCGTGCCCAGAGGTTTCGGGGCGGGCGTGCTGCGGTGGATCGCGCGCCTGGTCGTCGGGGCGATCGTGGCCGGTGCGGTGCTGGTCGGCGGTACGGCGTTCCGGGTGTGGCAGGTCGCGCGGATCGAGGACTACGGCAAGGCCGACGCGATCGTGGTGCTCGGCGCGGCGCAATACTCCGGCACACCTTCTTCGGTGTTCGAGGCCCGACTGGACCAGGCGTACAAGCTGTTCCGGCTCGGCGTCGCCCCGACCGTGATCACCGTCGGCGGCAAACAGGAAGGCGACCTCTACACCGAGGCCGCCTCCGGCAAGAACTATCTGGAATCGCGCGGCGTCCCGTCCGACCGCATCCTTGCGGTGGAGACCGGATCGGACACGCTGCGCAGCATCGAGGCCGTCGCCGCGCAGATGCATTCGCGCGGCCTCGACGCCGCCGTGCTGGTCAGCGATCCGTGGCATTCGCTGCGCACCCGCACCATGGCCCGCGACGCCGGTCTCGAGGCGTGGACCGCCCCCACCCGCACCGGCCCCGCCGTCTACACCCGCGAATCCCAGGCCCACGGCATCGCCCGGGAGACCGGCGCGCTGCTGTGGTACCAGCTGACCCATTTCTCCGCGGACTTCCAATACGACGCGGGCCAGTGAGATCCGATGAGAGACAACTACACCGGTCGCGACCGGGAACGCAGGGTGCACGAAGGACCGAAGACGGCGGGTCTGGGCCCGCCGCGCACCGAATTCGAGACCGGGCACCGCACCGAATTCGCCCGTGACCGCGCCCGCGTCCTGCATTCGGCCGCCCTGCGCCGACTCGCCGACAAGACCCAGGTGATGGGCCCGCGCGACGGCGACACCCCCCGCACCCGCCTGACCCATTCGATCGAGGTCGCCCAGATCGGCCGCAGCATCGCCGACGGCCTCGGCTGTGATCCCGATCTCGTCGACCTCGCCGGCCTGGCCCACGACATCGGCCACCCGCCCTACGGCCACAACGGCGAAAAGGCGCTCGACGTGTTCGCCGACGCGCACGGCGGCTTCGAGGGCAATGCGCAGAACCTGCGCATCCTGACCCGGCTGGAACCGAAAGTGCTCTCCGTCGACGGCACGAGCGCGGGGCTGAACCTGACCCGCGCCGCGTTGGACGCCGCCATCAAATACCCGTGGGTCCGACCGCGCCCCGGCGCGAAATTCGGCGCCTACGACATCGACGTGGACATCCTGGACTGGATCCGCGCGGAGGCCCCCGACCGTGTCCAGAGCCTGGAATGCCAGATCATGGACTGGTCCGACGACGTCGCCTACTCGGTGCACGACGTCGAGGACGGCGTCATCGCGGGCCGCATCGACCTGCGCGCCCTGGCCGACCCCGCCGAACAGCGGGCCCTGGCCGGGACGGGCCACTTCCAGCACCGCGGCCTGTCGCCGGACGAACTCGTCGCCGCCGCGCAGCGACTGTCCGAACTGCCCGTGGTGGCCGACGTCACCGGCTACGACGGCAGTTTCGCCGCCTCGGTCGCCCTCAAACGCCTGACCAGCGAACTCGTCGGCCGCTTCGCCACCGCCGCGATCATCGCCACCCGCGACGTCGCCGGGCCCGAACCGCTCTCGCGCTACGACGCCGACCTCAGCGTGCCCGCCGTGGCCAAAGCCGAGGTGGCGATCCTCAAGACGGTCGCGCTGCGCTACGTGATGTCCGACGAGACCCACAAACGCCGCCAGGCCGTGCAGCGCGAACGCGTGCTCGAGGTCGCCGAACGCCTGCGCCGCGACGCCCCCGCCCACCTCGATCCGGTCCTGCTGCCGTGGTGGCGGCAGGCCGAGGACGACACCGCGCGCGTGCGGGTCGTCGTCGACCAGATCGCCTCCTACACCGAGAGCCGCCTGGAACGGATCGCCGACGAACTGTCCCGCTAGCGGGCGCTAGACTCGCCTAGTGGCCGGACGACTCCCAGATCGCGATATCGCGGCAATACGCGACCGAGTCCGGATCGAAGACGTGGTGGGCGAGTACGTCGCCCTCAAACGCGCGGGCGCCGATTCCATGAAGGGCCTATGCCCCTTCCACGACGAGAAGTCCCCGTCGTTCCATGTGCGCCCCAACCACGGCCTGTTCCACTGCTTCGGCTGCGGTGAAGGCGGCGACGTCTACAAATTCCTCCAGAAGATCGACCACATCGGCTTCGTGGAGGCCGTCGAGCAGATGGCCGACCGCGTCGGCTACCAGATCAACTACGAGGGCGGCGGCACCTCCGTGCAGCGCGACCGCGGCACCCGCTCCCGGTTGGTCGCCGCCAACGCCGCCGCGCACGAGTTCTACATGGCCCGACTGCGCGAACCCGAGGCCGAAGCGGCCCGCCGCTACCTCACCGAACGCAACTTCGACGGTCAGGCCGCGCTGCACTTCGGCTGCGGCTACGCCCCCGACGGCTGGGACGTCCTGACCAAACACCTGCTGCGCAAGGGTTTCGAGTTCAAGGAACTCGAGGCCGCCGGCCTGTCCAAACAGGGCAAACGCGGCCCCATCGACCGCTTCCACCGCCGCCTGCTGTGGCCGATCCGGAACCTCGGCGGCGAGGTCATCGGATTCGGCGCGCGCAAACTCTTCGACGACGACACGATGCCGGGCAAATACGTCAACACCCCGGAAACCATCCTGTACAAGAAATCCCAGGTCCTCTTCGGCCTCGACCTGGCCAAACGCGAGATCGCCAAGGGGCATCAGGCCGTGGTCGTCGAGGGCTACACCGACGTCATGGCCATGCACCTGGCCGGGGTGAAGACCGCCGTCGCCTCCTGCGGCACCGCCTTCGGCGACGAACACATGGCGATCCTGCGCCGCCTGCTCATGGACGACAACTTCTGGCGCGGCGAGATCATCTACACCTTCGACGGTGACGCAGCGGGCCAGGCCGCCGCCCTCAAAGCCTTCGCGGGCGACCAGAAACTCGCGGGCCAGACCTACATCGCCGTCGCCCCCGACGGCCAGGACCCGTGCGATCTGCGGCAGCGCTCCGGCGACGGGGCCGTGCGCGACCTCGTCGCCCGCCGAACCCCCCTCTACGAGTTCGTGATCCGCGGCCTGCTCGCCGAATACAACCTCGACCAGGTCGAAGGCCAGGTGGAAGCGCTGCGCCGCGCCGTCCCGGTCGTCGCCCAGATCAAGGACCACGCCACCCGCAAGGCCTACGCCACCCGCCTGGCGGGCTGGGTCGGCTGGGACGACATCCAGACCGTGGTCCGCCGCGTCGGCGAAGAAGCCAAACGCGCCCGCACCGGCGGCCCCGCCACCACCGCCCGCCGCCCCCAAGCGGCCCCGGAAGTCACCGAACACGTCGCGTCCCGCCCCAACCCGAACGACCCGGTGCTGCGGCCGCAACGCCAAGTCCTGTGCGCCGCCCTGCAATACCCGGCCATCGCGGGCACCGTCTTCGACGCCCTCGACCCCGAAGCCTTCACCCACCCCGCCTACGTCGCCATCCGCACCGTCATCGCCGAAGCGGGCGGCGCGTCCGCGGGCCTCGGCGGCGCGGAATGGGTCAACGCCGTCTCCGATCGCGTGGACGACCTCACCGTCCGCGCCTTGATCTCCGAACTCGCGAGCGAACCGCTCCCGGTCAAACGCGCCGACGACATCCCCCGCTTCGTCACCGGCGTACTCGCGCGCGCCCAGGAAGCCTGGGTCGGCCGCCAGGTAGCGGAACTGAAATCCAAACTCCAGCGGGTCTCCTCCACCGAGGAGACCGACACCTACATGTCGCTGTTCGGCGACCTCGTGGCACTCGAGCAATACCGCAAGAGCCTGCTCACGCAGGCCATGGGCAACTCCGACGACTTCGTCCCCAACTGAGGGGCGCGCGGGCCTCAGCCAGCTGAGACGCGGGGCCTTGGACCCCGCGAAAAGCTCAGCGCCGCAACTGGTCCTGCGGCACCAACACCGTGGTCCGCTCGTCCAACGGCTCCATCGGCTCCAACTGCGGGCGCGTACTGAGCTTGTCCGACAACCGCTGCCGCCCGATCAACACCAACTTGCGCGTGACAGGGCTGCCCGCCACCGCGCGGGTAGCCGAGCTGATCTGCTCATACCGAGCCCGCCCGGCCTTCGTGCCGAGCACATACCCGGCCGCAAGGCCGATGACCAACCGCAGCATCTCCGAGAGCTCCTCCCACTAGCCGATCCGCGGCTACCATCCTGCCCGACACCACCGACACCTGTCGATCCGACTCCGGCACGCCGCCCCACCCGCCCCGGCGAGTCGCCAGTCAACCCCTGAGACCCCTGTGACCCCACCACCCACATCCCCCCAGGTAGACCCGCGATTTGGGAACCGGACCACCCGTGCGCTAAAGTTTCATCTCGGTCGAACCGCCAAGTCCGACCCACAAGGATAATCCCCTATAGCTCAATTGGCAGAGCAGCCGACTGTTAATCGGCAGGTTTCTGGTTCGAGTCCAGATGGGGGAGCGCAAAAAAGCCCTCTACCTGCGTCAACAGGTAGAGGGCCTTTCTGTTTCCGGGAACAACCACCGCGAATCGACTACTTTCCGACTACAAACGCGGGACTACTTTCCCTTCGTGAACTGGTCGAGGGCCTTTCTCGCGTCCGGTCCCATCGTTCGACGTTCGAGATAGTGCCGTTCGGTCGTGGCGAGTTTCGAGTGCGACAACTGGGCCTGAGCTTCGGTCGCGCCGAGGTCATTGCGAACCACTGTCGCGACCGTGGGGCGGAAGCTGCGCGGAGTGATCCACCTCAATTCCTCGGGCAACGCGGCGCGCAGCGAACGACGCAGATTCGCCAGACTCATCCAGCCGCCTTCGCGATTGGTGAACACCGGACTGTCGGGGCCGTCGGCATCGCCGAACAAGACGGTCAGCGCCTCCACCGCGAGGCGAGGCAGAATCAACGTGTGCGCGGGAGCGCCGCCCTTCCGCTCATCCTGTCGGTGCAACGCCTCACCCTTGACCGCGCCGTGGTCGATCATGGTGCCGCTGATCGTCATGGTGGGCGGATCGGCCAACAGGTCCACATCGGACCAGCGCAGCGACAACACCTCGTTCGGTCGGCATCCCGTCGACACCAACACGTCAACGAACTCCGGCAGCTGACGACCAGGCCGGGGGCCGAACCCGCTTTCTCGGTCGCGATAGGCGTGGACAGCCCGACGTACCTGCGCGAACTCGTCGGGAGTGAGCGCCCGTACACCCGACCGCTTACCGCCTGCCCTGCTGGTCTCGCGGATCGGATTCACCGCGATCACATCGCACCGCACCGCCAAACCCATCATGCCGAGCAGCACCACCCGAAACGTTTTCGCATTCGACTCGGAGCGGGCCGCGATCTTGCCGAGATGTGTTTCGGCGCGACTGGTAGACAACTCCCGAATGCGCAGTGCACCAAGCTGTTTGCGTCCATGTCGCTTCCAGGACTGCGAGTACAGGTCGCGAGATTGGCGCTTGAGCTTGGCCTTGGAAGCGAGCCAGACCGGGAACAGTTCGGCCAGCGTGGTGCGGTCAGTGATCTGGGCATCCGCGAGCGGAGTCGTCCGCTCTTTCAGGTGCCGCAGCAGGTTTCGGCGTGCCGCTTCATCGGTGGCCCCGGTGCGCCTGACCTTTCGCCGGTTCCCGTCATCGTCACGGACGTAGGTGTAGGCGGTGGACTGGCCGGGGCCGGTCCGCGTGACAGTGATCTTGCCCCATTCACCCGGGGCCATCCTCTGACGCGGCATCACGCGGCCTGGTCGAGACCGGCGATGTAGTCGGTCACGGCCTGTTCGGTGACGAATCGGCGGCGTCCGATCTTGACCGAGCGGAGTTGCCCGGTGCCGATGAGTTCGTAGTACTTGCTGTGCCCGATCGGGATCAGCTTGCGAACCTCGGTCTCGTTGAGCAGTTTGGACATGGCGTTTCTCCTTATGCCGCGACCGGGTGGCCGGTCGAGTTCTGTTGTGCTGCAACGGTTTCACGTGAAACCGGGTCGCCCGGTGGTCTCTCGTCTCTGGCGAGTTGGGCGGTGGCGTATTGGGCGCGGCGGGTGATCTGGGCCGCGACGGCCGCCATGACCAGGTGTGAGCGTGGGGGCGCGTCACGGTCGCCGGGACCGACCGGGGTGATGCGCAGGTGGGAGGTGTCGGGCGGGATGATCCCGATCTCGGCCAGGCGCTCACGCACGTAGTCGAGGCGTTCGGCTTTGTGGTCGGGCAGGGTCTTGCCGGTCCATTTGGTGGAGGCCACGCAGCGTTTGCCGGGGACGCCGAGCAGGTCACGGCGGTGGTTCTTGCCCCGGCAGTGGCCGGGTTGGGTCTTCTCGGTCGCGCCCTTGGGGACGATGCCGTAGCGCAGCCACACCGCGCAGGTCGGCGAACACGGCGTGCGCTGCAACTCCTGGTGGAGCCGGTCGTAGTGGCGGTTGACCCGTGCGCTGTCGGATTCGAGGACCTCGGTCACGGACTTGGTGAGGTATTTGGTCAGGTAGGCGACCTTGCGATCCATTTCCGGTGTCCCGGCGAGGATCTGGACCGGTTTGGACTGACCGCCGAAGGTCATGGTGTGGGCGGGTTCGATTTCATCGACGGAGGCGATCACGTCCAGGGCGTCGTCCCAGTAGGTCAACGCCCGCCGGGTGTTCGGGTCGGTGAAGGTGCCCGCCTGGTGGTCCCAGACCGGCATGTTGTCGTCGGTGTAGACCTCGTGGTCGAAGTGGGGCCACCAGATGTTGACGAACGTCGCGTCGGTGACCGCGTAGAGCAGTTTCGTCGGGATCGAACCCCGGATAGCGAGATGGATGTGCGGTGCGCCGCGTTTCTGCGGTTCGACGCTGCCCCAGTACTGCACGTTCCAGCCGACCGCCCGACGGAGGTTCTGCACGAACCGTTCGAACAGGGCCTTGAAGTGCATGATGTCGCGGGCGGCGCGCCGGTAGTCGTAGGAGTCCGGGTCGACCGGAGAGCCGTCGGAGACCCACTCGCCGCGCTTGTCCTTGCCGCCCTCGGGGACCCAGACCCGGTTGATCTGACCGTAGGAGTCCATCGTCATCGTCCAGAACGTGGACGGCCGGTATCTGCCGTCGGCGTAGGCGGTCCCGACCGTGGTCCGGGCGACCTTCTTACGCGGCAGGTCCGGCAGATCGTCACGCCGCCTGGTCGACTTCGCCCTACGACGCGGCTTTTCCTCCAGGGCTGGGAGGCGGCCACGCACACCGAGTTCGCGTAGCTCGGTGTCGAGGTCGGCCACCAGAGCCTTGACCGCCTCCGCGAGTTCGTCGTCACCGTCGCGGCGGGCGTCGTGGAAGGCATCGAACAGTGCCGCGCGAGCGCCGAGCACCTCGGTTTGGGCTTCGGTGACCACGGGTTCTGGGGTGACGGGTTCGTGTTCGGCGCACCAGCCCTCGCGCAGCTGCATCACCCGCACGCCCTTGTTCGCCTTCGCGCACGCCGGGCAGGTGGAGGCCACGGTGGCCTTGCACGGGGCACCGACGTAGGAGACGCGGGCGGTGTTCGGGTCGAACGCTCGCATCGGCACCACCCGCGCGCACACGTCGTGTTTCTCGGCGGCGGCTTCGGCGATATCGCGAAGGTCTGGCATCGCACGCCGTTCGGCGGCTGTCTGTCGATTCGGGGCGACAGCACCCAGCGGAGCCGAGACAGCCGTGCCGGGGGTGACAGACCGGAAATCCGGCAGGCTACGACCTGGGGCCGCAGTCTGCCGGACCGGCACCGACGCGCCGTCGGTCGAGTTCACTCGGCCTCCTGGCTCGGGGGATCGAATAGCGACATCTGGCCGTCGGTGGGGGCGTAGAGCTTGGCCGGGAGCCCGTTCGGCGCGGTGGTCCGTCGACGTTTCCGGACACCGGCCGCAGCCTTCGCCACGATCGGATTCGCCTTCGCCGTAGCCGGTTTCGAGGTCTCGGTCATGCCGCCCACCCGCCGTCATCGGTGTCGTCGGTGGCCTCGAGATCCCACACCAGGAAGTGTCCGGTCTCCGCGACCAGGGCGACCGCGACCGACAGCGGATCGGCACCGCGCCGTTCCAGGTGCCCGCGCCGACGGGCGGCGAGGTCGATCACGTTGTCGACGTAGCCGTCGACCGGGCGGCGGGTGTTGTTGTGTCGCTTCATGGTTGGGTTCCTCCGGTCGGATCGGTGTAGTCGGTTTCGTCGCGTTGGATGGCGCGGCAGGCGTCGCACAGGACGCGGTCGCCGTCGTAGACCCACCCGACCTGCGCGGAGCGGTCATCGAGGTAGCTCACGGCTTGGGGGATGGAGTCGAAGCAGATGCCCTCGGCCTCGTGCTCGCTGTAGATGTCGCCGCAGCAGTCGCAGTAGACGACGACGTGGATTTCGGCCACGAATCCCCGTTTCATGCCGCCACCGAGCCCTGTCCGTCACCGGGGATGCCGTCGGCGGCGAACTCGTCGTGCACGCCGAGCGGTTCGGGTTCCTCGGCGGTGGCGGGCGGGGCGACCTCGGGAGCAGCGGCGGCGACCGGGGTGGGGGTGTAGGTGTCAACGATGGCGTCGGCGGTGTCGTCGGACACCCAGAACGCGCGGACGCGGACGAATTCGGTCGAGCCGTCGTGACCGACGTAGCCCACGCCCTGTCTGGTCGCGCTGATCTTGTCGCAGCGCGCGCCGCGAGCCCGAGCGCCTTGCCCGTGGACCATGGCGACCTGTGAGGGTTCGTCCAACCGGAGCCCGATGCGGACCGGGAACAGTTGCCGGACCGGCATGGTCTCCTTGCTGGGGTCCTGCAACGCCGCGATCACCGACACCGCCGCCGCCCGGCCCTGCGACAGCAGAACGCCCATGACTCGTTTGAACTCGGCCTGCTCCTCGCGTGAGGCGTAGGCCGACAGTGCCGCAGCCTCATCGATGACGATCACGATCAGCGGGGCGTCCGGTGTCGGGACGTGCTTGCGGACGCCTTCCGACCGCATGAGCGCCAACCGGTTCCGCAGGGTCGTTTCCGCCCCGGCGAGCAGTTCGAGGATGGAGGGCACATCGGTGGCGAACTCGGCGAACAGCCGGTCTTCCCCGCGCCCGAACTCCGCGCCGCCCTTCGGATCGCACATCACCACCCGCACCAACCCGGCAGCGATGGCGGGGCCGAGTCCGGCCAGCACCGACCAGAGGACCGAGCCTTTCCCGGCGCCGGTGGCCCCCGCGAGCAGGATGTGGCCGTAGAGGACCCGAAGCCGCCACAGGTCGTGGTCCTCGGTCACCCCGACCGGCACCGCCTCCAGATCAACCGAAGAGGACGAGTCGACCGGCGGGAGCGGCACCGCCGCTGCGAGGGTGTCGAAGGTCCGCAGGTCCAGGCGGACCGCGCCGGGGTGCGGGAACGACACCGACACCTCCGGCACCGCGAGGGCCTTGGACAGCTTGTCGCAGACAGTCTCGCTCGCCCAGTCCTCCGACGACTGACCCGCCAGCATCAGCAGATCGACCCGCAGACCGTGGGCGGTGTACACCCAGTCCTCCACCGGCGGGAACCCCGCATCCAGCGACCCGAGCTTCAGCGCCTTGAACAGGTGGGCGCGGCGCTGGGGATCGGCCAACACCGCCACCGCCAACCGCAGATCCAGCGGAGCCAATTCCACGGCTTCGGCGACCTCGGCGTTCTGCGCCGACTGCGACACGCCCTCACCGGCGATCGTGCGCAGCCACCACAGACCCGAGGCACCGGTGGCAAGGCCGCTGGCCAGCATGACGGTTTCCGTGATACTCATCGCGCGCTCCCATCGAATTCGGTGGCCCGGCAGAACATCACGCACCCCGACACCACCGGCGCGACAGGCGCGACAGGCCCGGCGGATGTGGCGGGTGTGGTCGGCGTGGTCGTGTCGGCCGGGGCGGGGGCCGGAGTTTCGGTCACGGTCGCGGCGGGGCGGACGGGTTCGCGGGCGGGCGGGGTGGCCAGGACCCCGGCACCGGCGATCACGGTCACCGACGCGCACACCGCCGTCACCAGAGCGGGGGTACGCATCACGCCACCGCCTTCACAGCGGCGCGGCGGTCGTGTTCGGCGACAGCGGCGACCAGACCGGCGGCGAGGGTGCGGGCATCAGCGATCGTGAGCGAGAGCGCCGAGCCGAGCCCGCCGAGTTCGGCGACGACGCGGGGCGGGGAAGCCGGGTCCTCGGCCAGGGCGTGCGGACGGTAGACGACCCGCCCGATAGTGATGTCGGGCATCGCGGTCAACATCGAGGGCAACGAGTACATGTCAGTGACTCCCAGCAGGGATAGCGATCGGCAACATCGGCTGATGCACCGGTCGCGAGGGACGAACAGGAACCACCCGAGCCACCGGGACCGGCGCAGCGGCCACCCGCAACGGCGCGGGTTCAGGCACGAGAGTGGATTCGGGAGCCGGAACCGGCTCAGCGACAGCAGGTTTCGGGGTGGCGGACTTGGCGTACTTCGCCGCCGTCGCGGCCGACACCCCGAGTTCCCGAGCGATCTCGGCGAACGACTTCCCGGCGGCGCGCAGTTCGACAGCGCGAGCCACCACCGCCGGATCACGACGAGACGACGACGGCTTACGGACAGGCTTCGCGCGACGCACCGGCACCGGCACCGGCACCGGCACCGGCGCGGGTGCGGGTGCGGGGTCGGCGGGAGGAACCGGGACGGGATCGGTCGAGGCAAGCTCACCCGCAACCGACACCGGCACCACCACCGACTCTGCGGAGCGTTGCGAGGCTCGGAACAGCAGCGCCAACCCGTGCGTATCCGCGAGCAGCGATATCGGGGCCACCGCCGCGACGATCGCCGCCGCCCAGCCCGGTAGCGGGTGACCGGAGGCGACCGCGTGCAGGGAATTGCCCGCCACGCTGACCGCCGCGCCGATCACCAACACCGCCAGGAAGAACCGACGCTCCGACCGTCCCGGTGAGACCAGGACACCGAAGGTCGCGAGCAGGATCGTTCCGTCCACGATCAACGGGAACAGCCACGCATCCCGAGCCGGGACCCGCGCCAACACGGCCAGATCGGCCAGGGTGGTGAAGGACAGGCGGAACGCCGCCACCCCGACCGCCACGATGATGACAGCGGCGGACCAGCGCGCCCAACGCATACCCGCCCCCGACAACCGCTGATCCGCCGCCATGATCACGCCGCCCTATCCGACGACGACACAGCCTCAGCGGCATCGTGCTCGGCCAGGACCACCGGCAACCGCTCGGCCAGATGGCGCGCGTCCTCGATGCTCAACGACAGCCAAACCGACGTGCCGTCCAACTCGACGTACACCGCCGCCGCGACCGGGTAGCCCTCACCCTTACGGGCCGGGTGGTACGACGCGGAAACGCCGTCGTAGCCCGACACCACCGAACTGATGAACGACATGATCACGCCGCCTTACCGGCCGGAGCCGACTTCGCGCCGGAGTTGTCGCCCTTGATCCCCGTCGCGCGGATCATGAAGCCGATCGACTTGAACTGCCCGTTGCCGACCACCCGAGGCTTGAGCAGCAAGCCCTCCAACTCGATCGGACGCAGACCCTCCAACACCTCCGGTTCCGAAGGCACCGGCATCTGATCGGCGACGAAAGTGATGTCGAAACCCGCCTGAGCCGCCTTGCCGCCCGTCCGGTCCATGATCGTGGCCTTCCACAGGCGCTTACCGGTCCCGCGACCCTCACGGTCGAAATCGACCGCCTGACGCTTCGGCGCGTCACGGTTCTCGCTGAACTCCGTCTGCGGCTCGATGTCGCCCATCAGCAACACGCCCTTGGGGAACACAGCACGGAAATCCGTCGGAATCCACATGTCCTTCAAAGCCATCTCGTCATCTCCTGTCGCTCATGCGCGGTGAATAGAACCACCTCTATAGGAACACTGCCCGCTCCAGTCTGCAATAGAGGTGGTTCTATTCGGCCGAAAATACCGATTTCTCGGTTAGAGCTACCCTTAACGGGCAAGCGTTGGCATAGGAAAGGACGGGATCGACATGAGCGGATACCGCGAAGTGGCGGCCAGCCTGCGCGAGGACATCCAGAGCGGCGACTACGCGCCTGGAACCACGTTGCCGAAGCAGAACGAACTAGCCGAGCGGTTCCGAGTCAACGTCAAAACGATCCGTCTAGCCGTCGCGCAACTGGAGGCGGAAGGGCTCGTCACTCCGATACGGCGACGCGGGACCGTTGTACGCGAGCGCCCCGCGATGAAACGGCTGGGCATCGAGCGCTACGCCAAGAGCAAGTGGAAGTTCGGCGACACCGTTGCCTTTGTCGCAGACCGGGAAGCGTCCGGCCGTCCGTGGAAACTCACTGATCAGACGCAGAAGGTCGCCCTTATCGAGGCAGACGCGGAGGTGGCCGAGGCGTATGACATCGCGCCGAACACGCCCGTGTACGAGCGTGCACGGATCGTGCGTGAAGGCGGACGCCCGACGCACACCCTCAGCAGCTACTACCTGCCCGAAATCGTGGAAGGCACGCCCCTGGTAGACCCGACGCCAGGACCGGCAGGGCGTGGCGGTGGTCTGGCAGTTCTCACCATGCAGGGCTACGAGCCGGACCACATGTCCGAGACGATCTGCGCGCGGATGCCGACGCCAGACGAGATGACCACCTTGGAACTGTTGGCAGGCGAACCGGTGATGATCCTGACGCGGCGTACCTTCACCGCTGAAGATGTGCTCGTAGAGTTTGCTCGTGGTGTCCATGCGGCCTCGCGATTCGCGTGGACCTACGACTTCAAGCTGCCCGACTAGGAGGGACCGTCCCATGACATCGGTGGCCGTCGCACAACAGTTGCGCCCGGAGGTCGAAACCCTCTGGGACTACAACCAGATGCACCACCAACTACGGCCCACCGATGTCGGGATCGGACTAGGCGGGCACGACCTCGGCGTAGCAGTCCATATCGCGAACCTCTACCACCGCGGACTATTCCCCTTGGTCGTCTTCACCGGAGCCAACGCCCCCACCACGGTCGAACGGTTTCCGCGTGGTGAAGCCGTGCACTTCCGAGAGAAGGCCATCGAACTCGACGTGCCGCCCGAGGTGATCCTTGTCGAGCCCGACGCCACCAATACCGGCGAGAACATCGACTACACGCGAGACCTCCTGCGGGACAGGACATCGGTGCAATCGGTGTTGCTGGTTTCACGGCCCTACCAGCAGCGCCGCAGCTACGCCATCTGCCGGAAGCGGTGGCCCGAGGTCGACGTCTTGTGCTCATCGAGCGCTCAGCCGCTCGATGAATACGTCAGCGAGATTGGGGACGCGGATCGCGTCGTCAACATGCTCGTCGGCGACACTCAACGCGTCTGGGTTTACGCAGCCAAAGGCTGGGCCATCGAACAGGACGTGCCCGACCGCGTCCACGAGGCTTACACGCGACTCGTGGATGCGGGTTTCAACGAGCGGCTGCTTCCCGAATAGGTCCGCACAGTTCGCACGGTCGGCACCTTCCCAAAGTGGTTGCTGAATTTCGCTATATAGAGTCAAGAGCACCCCGGCGGCGCTCCGCGCCGCCGCCGCGCACGCCACGCAACGGCACCCTCCTCGCAGGCTCGTCGGGCACCGGCGCGGCGGTGCGTCGGCGGACGGGATCGCCGCCAGGGCGCTCGGACTCACCGCGCGGACATCCGCATCACCCCGGAAGCGTGGACAGGCACTCAGCCGCCCGAGTCCGCATTGCTGAGAGAATCCGGCGAGCCCGATCGGAGTGGCCCCGTCGAGCCGAAATCGTCGGCGCCGCGATCCGGTCGACTCACAAACGGGCTGCCGCACGAGCTTCGCTCGCTTGCCTCGGAGACCACCTACCGCACACCGAGCCGTGGCCGGTCCCAGCCGATTCGATACCGGCCCCGAGTCCGGTCATGACCGCGCGGTCGAAGGACCGGCTGAACTGGGTGGATGGATTGCTGAGAGAATCCGGCGGTGGTGTGGGGGAGTGGAGCGCCCTTCGGTCGCTTGGCCCTGGACTGTGTTGGCCTGCATTGTGATCCCGCGCCCCTCACACCTCAAGGGCGCGACAAGTCGCGTCGGCACGCCGATGGCCCAAGGGCCACCCTTGACCTGTGAGCCTCTGCGCGTGACGGGCAGGCCCTATGGGGCAGGCGGGTAGCCAGCCCCCTTCATGTGCACCCCAACCCAGCACAGGGCCACCGTGGTCACCTCATGACCCACCGACCACTTTCAGACTACAAACGGCCCGAAATCGGAACGGATACGAGCGGACAACGGCGTATCTAGCAGCCGGATAGTGGCTGGTAGCAGCATGTTTGGGCAGACATCAGCGAACACAGATGGAGCGCCGAAAGTACCGGCAGGTTTCTGGTTCGAGTCCAGATGGGGGAGCATAATTAGGCCCCTGACCAGCTGAATTTGTCAGGGGCCTGATTCATTTCATCCGTTGGATTCGACCATTTCCCAAGAAAACGCCAACGTTCATCGCCACAACGTTCGTCAGCTGGTCGTCGTGCTGAAGCTGAACTCCAGCACCGCCGATGAGCCCGGTGTCTGAGTGGGTGGCAGGATGCAATGCCGCTCGGTGATCCCCTCACTGGGATTCGGACCGTCAAGGGCAACAGACGCCGTAGGGAGCGCCGCGCAGATAGCGGACTGCTCGGAATATTTCGATCTATACGCGTAGTCACTTGGTTACTCTGGCAACCTGAAGGCACCCAGCAGACTGGTAAGGGTCAGGAGGGCTCATGGGGCGCGCGCCTGACTATGTGAGCGTGGCGCAGTTCGAGTTGTTGACCTGGATCGCCGATGGATGTGCCGAAGGCGTGTACGAGGGGACTTCGCATCGTGTCTCCGCTCGCGCCCTGCACAATCGAGGTCTGGTTCTGGTCGAAGGGCAGGGTAAGAACTGGGCGGCGACGATCACTCCGAAGGGGACAAAGCTCCTGGAGGAGCACGCCGCACGTATCGAGGCGGCGCGAGAGCGTCAGCTGCGCGAGGAAGTAGCGCGGGCTGAAAGCGAGCGCAAACGACAAGAGCGGCGAAAGCACGCCGTCGAAATGTTGGAGGCTGTCGTCGCGGCGGGCGGACGCCTGGAGCTGGGGCCGGATGTAGAGTCCCATCGAGTTGCGGAGATCGCTGATCTCTTGGCGAGGGAAAGGCTGTTGCCGCCGGAGCAGCGCCTCGCGCAGGAGCCGACACTGATGGACCCGGTGCTCGGCGTCACGGTCTACCTGGAGCCGGACTTCGCGGCGTTGACGTCACCGAGAGCTATCGAGGTCCCACAACAGATTCGGGACCCTCATCCTGCCGTGGATGTTTTCAGGGACAAGCGCGCGTACGTGTCCAAGCCGCAGATCGCACGGGCGGCGAGGATTCTCCAGGCACTCGTGTCCGCTGCGTTGGAAATGGGTTGGAAGGTGCCTGCCAAAGCCGCGAGCACCTATACCGGGCGCGAGGAAGCTGGCGCGGATCTGTCACTCAAGTTGCCTTCGCAAGAGATTGTCGTCACGGTTCGTGAGCTCGACGAGCGAGGCCGCGGCGGGCGCGCCTTCACGTCCGACACCGACTACTACACGCGGGAGCAGCGTACGAGAGCGAACCGCAACTTCGTGGGCTCCGGCAGGCTGGAACTCACGCTGACGAAGGCATGGGAGCAGCAACCGATCCTCACACTGCGCGACACGAGAGAACACACTCTCGACGAGCAGTTGCCCACGCTCATTCGCACACTCGAGATCGCCGAGAAGGAGGCCGAGTGGAAACGGAAGGAAGAGGCTCGCCGGAGCAAGATTCGTGAGCTTCGCTGGGAGCAGGTGAAGAAGGCAGCCTTCGTTGAGCTTGCCTATGAACGCAATGCCGAGCAGCTTCGCGATCAGCTGACACAGCGTGATGCCGCTGCGGCGATGCGCGATTACGCCGACGAGATCGTTGCGCGGGCCGCGCGGCTGGAACCCTCCGACGCCCAGGCCGCACACGAGTGGGCTGACTGGATCCGTCGGCACGCTGAGCGCACTGACCCTATCTACGGACCGCTGGCTGTCCTTCGCGTCGAATCCTGCGGCCATGAAGAACTCCAACCGCATATGAACGGATGGAGCACACACGGACCGTTTCGTCGTTAGTGCCTCGTCAAGCAACCTTCGGTAGGTAATCCGGCTCCCTGATTACCACCGCGAATCCGAACCCTCATTGAAGCCGGCGGGGAAGCTATAGTCCTCCGGTAAGGGCGCCAACAGCCGTCTGTGCGAGCTCAGATGCCGCCGCCTCGGCGAAAAGACCGCCGAATCCTGCGGCGGTTCGACTCAAGACTCGCCACCGGCTCCGCACTGTTTGCGGGCTCGGGTTCTCCTGGTTTGCAGCGTCTTCGAAGTCGTCGATGGCCTGATTGGCATCCGATCGATCGTCTTCGTTTCGATTCCGGAGGCGGCTGCACGGAGCTGGTCGAGAAGCTGGACCAAATCGGGGCCGACATGCTGGACATGCTGTCACGCGTCACGATTACTGACGGTCGCCTCCGGGCTCGAACGCGGCTACGGCGCCGACGTTCCGAAGGACATTCCGAACCACGCAGCAACCTTCGTGCGCTCGCCCGCAGCCTTCGCGAGATCTTCACCGCAGCCCACGATATCGCGGCTGCGGTCGACACTCACAACGTCGCTTTGACCACGATGCGTTCGGACATGAACACCCAATTCGCCATGGTGGTGGTCGTTACCGCCATTCAGATCGGGCATTCGATGGTGCGGGTCGAAGAGCCGCAGGCCAAGCAGAAGACACCGCACGAGAAGAAGACATCCAACGATCGCCGAGAAGAGATCGACTTCCTTGATCAGGCTGCCGGAGCTCTGGCTGGTCCCGCCAACACGTTCCTCGCCAAGCTCGGCGGATTCACCTTTTCCGTGCCGGTCCTCACGACCGGCGGGCTGCTGAGCATTGTAGAGCTGCCGATACTCCTCACTACAGCGAGCCCGACAGAGGATGTCACGTTCACTGATCCACGCCGACCTCATCTGGGTAGCGATGGGAAATATCATGTGCAGGATGGGGATCGAGAAGTGCAGATCGACAATCCGAACGACACATCCAAGACAATCACTGATATCGATGAGGTCAAGAATGGAGTTCTATGGGAGGAGAAGTCGGCCACGAACGCCGCCGATGTCGAAAAATGGGTTGCGAAACAGGTGGAAAAGAAGTTGGGTTCCTACATCGAGGCTCGACAGTATATCGATGGTTATGAGCAGGCTCCCATCGGACTGCGGTTCACGACCCGGGGCGTCGATCCTGGTTTCCGAGCGCAGGTGGAGGCTGCAGTCGAGAAGATGCGTGCCGACAATCCAGGCGTCCAGATCCTAGTAGAGTGGGCATGATGAGTTACGCATTCGAGGTCGGCGACAAGACGGTATGGAGTCCGTCGTTGCGAGTAGGCGACCTGTTCGTACGCATGCATACCGACACTTGCTCGGTATTGGGTACTGCAACCGGCTTGACAGCGATCGCCAGCGATATGTACGAAATAGATATCGAGGTCTTCGAACGTGCGACGATGGTCATCTTCAACGAATACTCATCGTCCCAGAATGCCACTTTCAAGGCGATGCTGGGTGCAACGCTGGGCCCAGCGGTCAATATCCTCAATTACTGTCAGCGTCCTCTGATCCCGAGGTCCGACGAAGAAGGCGATTTCATCTCCTGGGCGAATGACCTCCGTATGCCCAGGTAGTGCTGGTCGATGCCGTGAGGTGCGTGCGATTCTCGATCGTGGAAGCCGGCTACCGGGCATAAAGCTGCGGGAGTCCGATCAGCAATACGTCGGGGTCTTGGTCTGCCCGTCGGCGCAGGGCGTCGCTGAATCCCGCTCCACTGAAGCAGGCCAGGCGGCAGGCCGAGGTGTCGAACGAACCCTCGCTCAATACTTCACGGGCGCGGGCGAGTCGGTCCAGGTGGCCGATGCCCATGGTGATTCCCCATTTCGCCTCGCCGATCAACAGGACGCCCGCGCTGCGCCCGCCGTCGCCGGGGTGAGTGACGGCGACATCGATCTGGATCTGTTTGCGAGCCTTCGGATCGGTGACGACACCGCAGCCGATTTCGCCGAAAAGTGCGGTCGGGCCGAGTAGTTCGTCACCGTCATCCAGGACGTATTCTCGGCACATCGACTCGAAGTGCGGTCCGGCGACTTGCGAGGCGAACCGCTCTTTCGACCTGGCCCACACTTGCCGGCCCTGACCGCTTTCGAGGCGCGCCCACGCGGGACGCATGACGGCCTCGTAGAAATTGATCAACGGTTCGGTGATTCGGTAGACGGATTTGCCGGCCCGGAACACATCCTGCTCGCGCACCAGCAGGTGGCAGTCCTCCAGCACGGTGAGCGGGTGGGAGATGTCCACGGCCTTGCGGCCGATGTAGCCGGCGATTCCGCCGCGGGTGTTGTTGCCTTGCGCGACCGCGGCGAGGACCGAGTGGTACAGCGCGGTATCGCGGATCTCGGCCTCCTCGGCCAACAGGTAGCGAGCCTCCCGGAACAACGGGCTGAGCGGCGACAACACCGTACGTGACACCCACGCGTCGAAATCGTCCAGCGAAGTGGGAACGTCGTCGGCGAGGAATTGCCGCCGATACGCGGGAGTCCCCCCGAGCACCGCATGCAGTTGCGCCGCCAACGACGGGTCTGCTGCGACACCCCAGAACGACGCGGCGGCGCGGTACCCGAACGGACGGACCACCATCTCGAGCTGGGCGCGCCCGCGCAGGGGCGCGTTGCTGGCCAGCAGGCCGCCCATGACCGACATCGCGGATCCGCAGAGCAGCAAACGGATTCCGCTCGGCTCCGTCTGATACCGGTCGATCTCCCGTTGCAGCAACGACGGGAGTTCCGGGACCGCTTTGACCAGATAGGGGAACTCATCGATCACCACGAGTAGCGGCTCGTTCGCGCGTTCACGCGCGGCCGAGCCGAACAGGTAGGTGATCGCGTGATCCCAGTTCTGGAACGAAATCGGCACCTCGGTGCCGGTGAATTCGGCGACCGCGGCCCCGAATTGCCGCAGCGATTCACCACCGGTGGCCGTGGTCGCGCCGAAGTAGAAGCCGCCCGCACTCTCGACCAACGCGCGGAGCAGATACGTCTTACCCATCCGTCGCCGACCGCTGACGATGCCGAGCTGGGCCGTCTTCGCCGGTCGCGAGGCGAACGTGACCAGGCCGTCCCATTCCAGGTCTCGGCCGAACAGATGATCGGGCTTCGGTGTCGCCATCACCCTTTCTCCGGGATTGTTAGGAGTACAGTCCTTTGGAGTGTACTCCTAACTATAGACAAGAACATGTGCGAGGTCACGGGTGTCTTCTCCGTCAGTTTTCGAGCAAATCCGTTCGTGGTCGGCCGAGCTACGGGAGATTTCGCGGTAGGTGATGCGGTGACGTTGTATCGGCTGATGGGACGACTGTCGACGGGCGAGTCGAGGTGTTCCACATTCGCGCAGCGGAGGACGGCGTGTTTCCGAGGAGATCTCTCGCGAGGTTCGGGTGGGTGACGTCGTTCGGAGCTCTCGAGCCACCGGCCCTCGTGAATTCGGTGCGGGGAAGTGGGCGGGCTCGGAAGTTGTTCAGCCGGAGGCGCTTACAGCGATGCTTCGAGGATGGTGTGGTAGGTGTCGGGGTCGGGGTGGGGGATGGGGTCGTTTTCGGTGTTGCCGGTGACGGCGGCTATGACGGTGGGGAGGTGGGCGGGGGTGAGGGAGTGGTCGCGGAGGCGGCCGGTGATGCCGGTGTCGGTGAGTAGGCGGGTGATCGCGTGGTGGGGGTCGGGGGAGCCGAGGAGGGTGGCGATGGTGTCGAAGGCGGAAGGGGCGTGGGGGTAGGCGGTTTCGAGCCAGGCGGGGTAGACCAGGGCGAGGCCGCGGCCGTGGGTGATGGGGATGACGGACCCGAGGGCTTGTTGGAGGCGGTGGGGCAGGCAGGTGCTGGCGGTGGCGACGTTGAAGCCGCCGAGCAGGGCGGCCAGGGCGAGGTCGTCGAGGATCTCGGGGGAGGTGTCGCCCGCGACGAAGTGGGGGAGGCGGTGGGCGATGAGGTGCAGGGCTTGTTCGGCCCAGTGGCGGGTGAGGGGGTTGGCGCGGCGGGCGACGTAGCCTTCGACGGCGTGGGCGAGGGCGTCGAATCCGGCGTCGCGGGCCAGGGTGGGGGTGGCGGTGCCGGAGGCGGTGGGGTCGATGAGGGCGGTGTGCGGGAACAGGGCCGCGCCGCGGATGCCGGATTTGAGGCCGCGGTCGACGTCGGTGATGATCGCGCCTTTGGTGACTTCGGCGCCGCTGCCCGCGGTGGTGGGCACGGCGATGACGGGGGTGAGCGGGTCGTCGGGGAGGGTGGTGGCGACGAGCGGTCCGACGGGGCCGTGGCGCAGTCCGGCGGCGACGGCTTTGGCGGTGTCGATGGCGCTGCCGCCGCCGAGGCCGATGACGACTTCGCATCCGGTGGCGGCGGCGAGGGCGACGGCGGCGTCGGCTTCGTCGGAACGCGGATCGGGGCTGACCCGGTCGAACAGGACGGTGCTGACCTTCGCGGCGTGCAGGGTGGCTTCGACGGAGGCGAGCAGTCCGGTGGCGCGCGCGGAGTTCCGGCCGCACACCAGCAGCGCGGCGCCGCCGAGTTCGGCGGTGACCCGGCCGAGTTCGGTGATCCGCCCGCGGCCGAACAGGACCCGTGTGGGGATGTGCAGGTCGAGGATCATCGTCGGACTCCTGTGCGGTGGCGGGTGAGCGCTTCGAGGACGGCGCCGGTGCCGGTGGCGAGGTATTCGAGGGCGGAGCCGCCGCCGGTGGAGGACGGTCCGTTCCAGGGCAGGTCGGCGACGGTGTCGCCGCCCATGAGCAGGGTGTGCCAGCGCGGGCCGCGCAGGGCGCGCAGCAGCAGGTCGGCGGCGCGGCCGTGGCCGTCGAGGTAGCGGCTCGGGGTGCCCGCGACGACGGCGCGCGCGTCGCGGCCCGGGTCTTGCAGGCGGGTGAGGATGTCGGGGCGCGGCAGGAAGTCGACGATGGCGAGTCCGGCGGGCACGCCGTCGGCGACGGCGACCAGTGTCGGAACGCCGTCGGGGGTGCGGGGATCGACGGCGACGACGTGGTCGGGCAGGTGGATCTCGGCGCGATTGTCGCGGGCGAGCACCTCGGTGGCCACCCGCAGGCAGCGTTCGGGTGCGCCGCCGAGTTCGGAGGCGCCGATGTCGTGGCCCGCGGCGCGCAGCAGGGTGTTGAGGACCACGCCGCCCGGGATGACGAGGTCGTAGCCGAGGGTGAGGTGGGCCAGTCCGTGGACGGTCTTCTCCGGCTTGGTCCCGCCGAGTACGGCCACCGAGAACAGGTCCTCGCGCACACCGGTCCAGGGCGTGAGCGCGGTGATCTCCTCGACGAGACTGTCGGCCGCGTAGGCGGGGAGCAGGTCGACCAGGCCGACGTTGGAGGCGTGGGCGCGGTGGGCTTTGGAGAAGCCGCCCACGGCGACGCGGTCGCCGAGGCGCGCGAATTCCCGGGCCAGCGCGGGGTCGTTGCGTTCCTCGCCCGCGTGGAATCGGGTGTTGCCGAACAGGGCGAGCTGTCCCGGTTCGAGCGCGTGTGCGCGAGCGACCGCCGCCGCGCCGGTGTTGTCCTCGACGTAGTCGACGGGGCGGCGCAGGCGGCGGGCGAGATGGTCGGCGATGTGGCCGAGGGGGCGGGCGGTGCCGTCGCGGTGGCTGCCCTGGTGGGACAGGATGGCCACGCGCGCGCCCGCGGCGGCGAGTCGGTCCAGGTCGGCGAGTTCGCAGTCGATGCGGTCGGTGTCGCGCAGGTCCGCGTCGACGTTGCAGCCCGCCGAGTAGATCCAGCGGTCCCCGGCCGCGACGGGTTGATCGGACAGCAGGGGTAGGTGGGCGGGGTCAGAACCCATAGTGGCGCAGCCCGGTGGTCTCCTCGAGACCGAGCACGAGGTTCATGTTCTGGATGGCGGTGCCCGCCGCGCCCTTGACCAGGTTGTCGGTGACCGCGACCACCTTGGCGATGCCGCGCGCCGGGTCGACGTCCACGCCGAGGTGGCAGAAGTTCGATCCGCGCACCGCTCCGATCGACGGGTAGAGCTCGTATTCCTTGGCGTTGAGTCCTTTTCGTCGCCGCTGATCGTTGACGAGGACGAAGTACTCGCCGTCGTGGCCGCGACCGTAGTGGTCGAGGTAGAGCGCGAGCAGGTCCTCGCGGGTGCGGTCGGCGGCGAGGGGGATGTTGGCCTGGAGGTGGATGCCGCGGGCGAAAGGGCCGTGGGCGGTGTTGAAGTCGACGGACACCTCCCGGCCGACGCGGTCGGTGAAGACCATTTCCAGTTCGGGGCCGTGACGGTGGCCTTCGAGGCTGTAGGCGAGCATGGATTCGGCCATCTCGGCGTGCATGGTGGGTTTGTTCGGGGTGTTGCCCGCGCCGCTGGTGCCGTTGACGGCGTGGATGGACAGTCCGCGCGCGGTGTCGGCCCATCCGTTGTCGAGCAGGGGGGCGGCCGCGAGGACGGCGGTGATCGCGTAGCAGCCGGGGTTGGCGACGAGGGTGCTCGACGCGATCTGCTTGCGGTGCATTTCGGGGATGCCGTAGACGGCGTGGGCGAGCAGGTCGGGACTCTCGTGCCGGGGGCCGTGCACGCGTTCGTATCGCGCCGGGTCGGGGAAGCGGAAGTCGGCGCTGAGGTCGACGACTTTCACCCCGGCGTCGTGGAAGACGCGCGCCGTGCGCATGGCCTCGCCGGTCGGGGTGCTGAAGAACACGACGTCGAGTTCGGCGGCGCGCGAGGTCAATTCGTTCACGGACAGGAAGTTCGTGCCGCTGCCCAGCAGGTTGGGGTGGACGCGCTCGAACGGTTCGTCGGACCGCGAGGTCGGCAGGATCGTGGCGACCTCGGGGTGGCCGAGCAGCAGCCTGCACAGTTCGCGCCCGGTGTGGCCGGTGCCGCCGACGATGCCGACGGTCAGTGCGCGGGGTGATGTCATCGGAGCTCCTCGGCGTCGGACGAATGGATGATGACCTTGCCCGCCAGCCCCGCCGCCGCGTCGGCGACGCGCAGGGCCGCGGCGGTCTCGGCAAGCGGGAAGCGGTGGGTCACCAGGGAAGTCGGGTCGATCGACCCGTCGGCCACCCGGGCGATGACCTCGCCGAAGTCGGCGGGGGTGCTCAACGCGGAGAACCGCACCGTCAGTTCGGCGGAGACGAAGGCGTTGAGGTCGAAATCCTGGCGGTTCTCGAAATAGCTGACCACGACGACGAGCCCGCCGGGCCTGGTGATCGCGCAGG
>NZ_BAGG01000033.1 GCF_000308695.1 Nocardia takedensis NBRC 100417
CTGGGTGCTGGTCCGTGACGAATTCCCGGGCAAGGGGATCGTCAACGCGCTGATCGACCTGCCCTTCGCCCTGCCGACCATCGTGGCCAGCATCGTGCTGCTCTCGCTCTACGGTCCGCAGAGCCCGATCGACATCCATCTCAACGCCACCCAGCCCGGTCTGGTGGTGGCGCTGGCCTTCGTGACGCTGCCGTTCGTGGTGCGTTCGGTGCAACCGGTGCTCATCGAGGTCGACCGCGAGGTCGAACAGGCCGCGTTGTCGCTGGGCGCGAGCAACTGGACCACCTTCCGCCGGATCGTGCTGCCCACCCTGGCCCCGGCCATCATCAGCGGCGGCGGCCTGGCCTTCGCCCGCGCCATCGGCGAATACGGTTCGGTGGTGCTGATCGGCGGTGCGATCCCGCGCAAGACCGAGATGGCCTCCCAGTACATCCAGAAGCAGATCGAGATCGACCGTCCCGTGAACGCGGCGGCGGTGTCGGTGGCGCTGCTGGCGATCGCGTTCGTGACACTGCTCACCCTGCGTCTCATCGCCGACCGGTCCGCGCGCAAAGAGAAGGCCAGCTGATGAAACTGTCCGCGCTGAGCCGCATCTCGCTGCGGACGGTGGCCCTTGGCTACCTGTTCGTGCTGCTGGTGCTGCCGCTGATCATCATCCTGTGGCGCACCTTCGAAGAAGGCTTCGTCGCCTTCTACGACTCGATCACCACCCCCGCCGCCATTTCCGCGTTCCAGGTGTCGCTGATCATCGTGGCGATCGTGGTGCCGGTCAACGTCGTGTTCGGCGTGGTGACGGCGCTGGCGTTGGTGCGCGGCCGTTTCCCCGGTCGCAATCTCGTCCAGGGCGTGGTCGACCTGCCCTTCGCGGTGTCCCCGGTGGTGGTCGGCGTCGCGCTGATCCTGCTGTGGGGCGCGGGCGGATGGTTCGGCGGGCTCGAGGATCTCGGCTTCAAGGTGATCTTCAGCCTGCCGGGCATGGTGATCGCGACCATCTTCGTGACGTTGCCGTTCGTGGTGCGCGAAGTCGAACCGGTGCTGCACGAGATCGGCGACGAACAGGAACAGGCCGCGGCCACCCTGGGCGCGTCGGGGCAGCAGACGTTCTGGCGCATCACACTGCCCGCGATCCGCTGGGGCCTGACCTACGGCGTGGTGCTGACCGTGGCGCGCGCACTCGGCGAATTCGGCGCGGTGATCATGGTGTCCTCGGCGCTGCCGGGTCAGTCGCTGACGCTGACGCTGCTGGTGCACGGCCGCTACATCAACGACCACAACGCCTTCGGCGCGTACTCGGCCGCCACCCTGCTGATGGGCATGGCCCTGGTAGTCCTTCTCCTGATGACCCTCCTCGAAACCAAGCGGGCCGCCCAATGATCACCGTGACCAACGCGAAGAAGAACTACGGAACCTTCGCCGCCCTCGACGACGTCTCCCTGGAGATCCCCTCCGGTGAGTTGACCGCGCTGCTGGGCCCGTCGGGGTCGGGCAAGTCGACGCTGCTGCGCTCCATCGCGGGTCTGGAATCGCTGGATTCGGGCGTGGTGGTCATCGCCGGGCGCGACGTGACGCGGGTCGCCCCGCAGAAGCGCGACATCGGTTTCGTCTTCCAGCACTACGCCGCGTTCAAGCACATGACGGTGCGCGACAACGTCGCCTTCGGTCTGAAGATCCGCAAGCGGCCCAAGGCCGAGATCGCCAAGCGGGTCGACGAACTGCTCGGCATCGTGGGCCTGGACGGTTTCCAGCACCGCTATCCGGCGCAGTTGTCGGGCGGTCAGCGTCAGCGGATGGCGCTGGCCCGCGCGCTGGCGGTCGACCCGCAGGTGCTGCTGCTGGACGAACCCTTCGGCGCGCTGGACGCCAAGGTGCGCGCGGATCTGCGCACCTGGCTGCGGCGGTTGCACGAGGAGGTCCACGTGACCACCGTGCTGGTCACCCACGACCAGCAGGAGGCGCTCGACGTCGCCGACCGGATCGCGGTGATGAACAAGGGCCGTATCGAGCAGGTCGGCACCCCAGAGGACGTCTACGACCGTCCGGCCAACGAATTCGTCATGTCCTTCCTGGGTGACGTCGCCCGGCTCAACGGGCATCTGGTGCGCCCGCACGACATCCGGGTCGGGCGCGAGTCGGCGATGGCGCTGGCCGAGCGCGAGGGCACCGCGGAGTCGGCGGGCGTGACCAGGGCGAGTGTGGAGCGCGTGGTGCATCTCGGATTCGAGGTCCGCGTGGAACTGCGCAACGCCGCGACGGGCGATCTGTTCGCCGCGCAGGTGACCCGCGGTGACGCGGCGGCGCTGCGATTGAACGAGGGCGAGACGGTCTACGCCCGCGCCACCCGGATTCCCGAACTGCCCGCTCAGCAATAGCCGGCCGCATACCGACCGGTCTCCGCGAAAGGTGTTCGCTTCGGCCGGAATTCGGTAGCGGTCGGTGTTTCCCCAGGTCAACGCCCTCGAACCGCTAACTCACGCTGCGGTATTCGGGGCGGCGGCCTGCGGACAACCCCGTGTCCGGTGGTTGGCAGTTGCGGTCGCCGGATGATTGCCTGTGCACATTCGAAGCACGTCGGCACGGCGATCAGGGTGGATTGCATGGCGATTGGTCTCGGTCTGAGCATCGGCACGGTGAATACGGTGTCCGCGTTGGCGGGGGCTGCCGCCCCGGCATCGGGCAGACGCCGCCGAGTCCGCCGCGAACCCGCCGTCACCAGACGCACCACGTTGACCTTCGACAGCACCGGCGCGGCACGCGTCGGCCTGATCCCCCGCCACGGACGGGCGGTCAGCGAATTCGCCGACCTGGGGCGACGCCGCACGGTGACCGCCCGCGTCGGCAACCGCTCGCTGAGTTCGGCGGATCTGGTCGCCCTGGTGACCGATCGCGTGATCGGCGAGGTGCGCCGAGAACGCGGAATCGAGGAGACGGCCGTCGCGCTGACCCATCCGGCCGGCTACACCGCCGACCACCTCGGGGCGCTGCGCGCCGCGCTGGACGGTCTCGGCCTGGACGAGGTCGCGCTGGTGGCCGAACCGGTCGCCGCCGCGACCTGGTTCGAGGTCGAACACGGCCCGCTGACCCCCGGGCTCGCCCTGGTCTACGACCTCGGCGGAGCGTGTCTGGACGTGGCGCTGGTCCGGGTGGGAACGGGGGAGCCGAGCGCGCCGATCGTCGGTCGACCGGTGCGCTCGGAGCGCTACGGCGGTCGGGCCTTCGGCGCGCTGGTGGCGCGGGACGGCGCGGCGCGCGCCACCGAGCAGTTGCGCGCCGAGCACGTGAAGGCGTCGTTGGAGGTCGTCTACCGCTGCCTGACCACCGCCGACGTGACGATGGCCGACGTGGACCGCGTGCTGGTGGTGGGCGGCGCGGCCCGGCCCGGCGAGGTGGCGCGGGTACTCGGCGAGGAGTTGGCCCGTCCGGTGGTGATCGCGGCCGATCCGGAGCGCACGGTGGCCGACGGCGCGGCGCTGCTGGCCCGGCAGGCCGCGCGGGTCGTCCCCGATGCGGACGGGGGCCGGTTCCGGCGCGGGCTGTGGCGGGCCGCGGCGGTGGCGGGCATGTCCGCGATCGGAGTGGGTATCGCCGTCGGTGTGCCCGCGGACGCCGTCATCGCGGGTGTGTGGTGAGCCGCTGTCGTCGCCGGTGTGTGGCGAGCCGCCGTCATCGCGGGTGTGTGGTGAGCCGCCGTCGCGCAGGTGTGTGGTGAGCCGCCGTCATCGCGGGTAGGTGGTGAGCTGCGGGCGCTCGGTGAGCCGCTGTCGAGCGTGTGTGGTGAGCGGCGGAGTGCGGCCCGGAGGATAGGCGCAGGTCGGCCCGGTCGGGCGGCGCACAGGTTGACGTGACTCTCCGTTGGTGTAACTATGGGGAACAGGTAATTGCAATCCCCGAGGAGAGGCAGTGACGACGATGTCGACAGCCGTGACGCCGCCCGCCGTCGATCCCGACCTGGCGAAAGCGCAGGAGTACGCAGGCAAGCTACTGCTGCTGTCGGAGGGATCGGTCAACCGGCACTTCGACCCGTTCGAGGACATCGACTGGGACAACCCCGACTTCGACGTCGACGCCGGACCCGAACGCTGGATCCTGCCCGTCTCCGGTGACGCCCTCGGCCGCCATCCCTGGTATCAGGCGCTCCCGAAGGAACGCCAGATCGCCATCGGCAAGTACCGCCAAGCCAACGTCGCCAAGGTCGGTCTGCAATTCGAGTCCATCCTCATCAGCGGGATGGTCACCCACAACTTCGGCCTGCCCAACGGCTCGCCCGAATTCCGGTACTGCTCCCACGAGATGATCGAGGAGCACAACCACACCCTGATGTTCCAGGAGATGGTCAACCGGATCGGGATCGACGTCCCCGGCATGGGTCCGCTGGTCTCCAAGTTCAAGTACATCGGCGCTCCCGTGGCGGCGAAGTTCCCGAACCTGTTCTTCATGGCCGTGCTGGCCGGCGAGGAGCCCATCGACCACATCCAGAAGGCGATCCTGCGTTCGGGTGAGGACGTGCACCCGATCATGCGCGGCGTCATGGCGATCCACGTCGCCGAGGAAGCCCGCCACATCTCCTTCGCCCACGAATTCCTCAAGCGCCACGTGCCGGAGCAGAACGCGGCCAACAAGCTGGTGCTCTCGATCGCCATGCCGATCGTCATGTGGATTCTGGGCCGCAGCATCTACACCCCGCCGCGCTCGTTCTGGCGGGAGTTCGACATCCCGGACCACGTCCGCAAGGAACTGTTCTACGGCACCGACGAAGCCAAGCGGGAGTTCGCGGACTTCTTCGGCGACGTGCGGACGCTGGCCCGCGACATCGGCCTGATGAACCCGATCGCCCGCCGGGTGTGGAAGCTGCTGAAGATCGACGGCCACACCACCCGGTACCGGTCCGAGCCGCTGCGCTCCAAGACCGCCTGAGCGGCCGCGCGACATGCCCTACGTCGTCACGCAGTCCTGCTGTAGCGACGCGTCCTGCGTCTACGCCTGCCCGGTCAACTGCATCCATCCCACGCCCGACGAGCCCGATTTCCGGACCGCGGAGATGCTCTACGTCGACCCGGCCGCCTGCGTGGACTGCGGGGCGTGCGCCTCGGCCTGCCCGGTGGACGCCATCACCTCCTCGAAGAAACTCACCGAGGAACAGAAGCCGTTCATCGAGATCAACGCCGATTTCTACCGGCAGGCCCGGCCGCGTCCGCTGTTGGCGCAACCGGTGCCCGCGGCCGAGATCCGCACGCGGACCCGTCCGCTGCGGGTCGCGATCGTCGGCTCCGGCCCCTCGGCCATGTACGCCGCCGACGAACTGCTGACCCAACCCGGCGTCTCGGTGACCGTCCTGGACCGGTTGCCGGTGCCCTACGGCCTCGCCCGGCACGGCGTCGCCCCGGACCACGGTCGCACCCGGCAGGTGGCGGGGTTGTTCGACGTCATCTCCGCGCAGCCCGGATTCGGCTCGTACCTGAATCTGGATGTGGGGCGTGACATCTCGCACGAGGAACTGGCGAGCCATTTCCACGCGGTGATCTACGCGGTCGGCGCGTCCTCGGACCGCAAACTCGGCATCCCCGGCGAAGGTCTGCCCGGCTCGGTCTCCGCCACCGACTTCGTGGCCTGGTACAACGGTCATCCCGATCACGCCGCCGCCGACTACGACCTGTCGCGGGAACGCGCGGTCATCGTCGGCAACGGCAACGTCGCGCTGGACGTGGCGCGCATCCTCACCGCCGATCCGGAAACCCTCGCGGGCACCGACATCGCCCCGTACGCGCTGGCGGCGCTGCGCCGCAGCGCGATTCGCGAAGTGGTGATCCTCGGCCGTCGCGGTCCGGCCGAATCCGCCTTCACCGTGCCGGAATTCGTCGGTCTGCTCGGCTCGGATGTCGACATCGCGATCGAGGGCGAACTTCCCCCGATCACGGACGATCTGCCCTACCAGGTCGAACGCAAGCTGCGGTTGTTGGGCGAGGTGGCCGCGCGCCCCTTCGGCGACCGCAGGCGGATCGTGTTCCGGTACCTGTCCTCGCCCACCGAGATCCACGGTCCCGACGCCGTGACCGCGATCGAGGTCGGCCGCAACGAACTGGTCCGCGGTGACGACGGCCGCACCGCCGCGGTCGCGACCGGCGAGACCGAGCGGGTCGAGACCGGACTCGTGCTGACCTCCGTCGGCTATCGCGGTGTCCCGTTGTCCGGGTTGCCTTTCGACGATCGCGCGGGCGTCATCCCCAACCGCGCGGGACGGGTACTGCGGCGTCCCGACGGCGCGGTCCTGCCCGGCGCCTACGTCACCGGGTGGATCAAGCGGGGGCCGACCGGATTCATCGGCACCAACAAGTCGTGCGCGCAGGAGACCGTGCGCGGACTCGCCGAGGACGCCAACAGTGGAGCGCTCGCCGAACCCGTCGGCAGCGCGGCCGATTTCGATCGGTTGGTGCGCGCGCGTCGCCCGCAGGTGCGTCCGGGTGGTGCGGTAGTGCGGCCCGCCGGCGGACTGCGCGGACTGTTGACCCGGGTCTGAAACTTCCCCGGCGCGAACGGGCAACGAGGTGGTTACCGACTGGTCGGTGTGCCGAATCTCGTTGCCCGTCCTCGCGTTCTCGTCGGTTCCGTGGCCGGTCCGAATCGCGGCATCGATCGCTGAACGGTAGCGGAATCGGGTCTCGCGCAGAATCATCGCGATGCGGGCTATCCGCGGTCGAATACCTCCGGCGCGCTGTACTGGACAAACGGGGCGAATTCGGACCTCCTTGCCCAATTTCCGCCAATCCGCTTCGTCTTCGTCGTCTCGACAGCTAACCTATGTGCGCTGTTTGGAAGACGACCGCGGCCACATGGTTCATCTGTGTGCTGGACGTGGTCACGGTGCGTTGACGGGATAGCGATGACCAGAGGTCTGGGTTTCAGCATCGGTTCGGTGAACTCCGTATCCGCCGCGGTGGCCGGTGAACGGCTACGGCCGACCGTGCGGACCCGTCGAACCGCCTTGACCTACGCCACCGCCGACGGCGCGCGATTCGACGTCACCGGAACCGAATTCGCCGACCTGAGCCGCGACCCCGCGCCGATCCTGGTCGGCGGGCGCGTCCACACCGCGTCCACGCTGGTCGCCACGACGATCACCGGGTTGATCGCCGACGCCGGACCAGCAGCGGGCGCCGTCCTCACCCACCCGGCCGCCTACTCCGACAAACAGGTCGCGCTGCTGCGCCAAGCCATGGACTTCGCCGGAGCACGCGAGACCATGCTCGTCCCCGAACCGGTGGCCGCCGCCGAATGGCTCGAATACGAACGCGGCCCGCTGCCCGCCGGATTCGTCCTCGTCTACGACCTCGGCGGCGCGTCGCTGGACCTCACCCTGGTCCGCGTGGGCCCCACCTGGAGCGACCATCCCATCGTCGGGGAACCGGTGCGTTCGCACGCCTTCGGCGGCCTCCCGTTCGGCGACGCGCTCGCCCGCCGCGCCGGCGCCGCGCCCGCCGCCGCCTTGTCCGCCCGCGACGTCACCGACCTGCGCGTCACCCACGTCCGCGCCACCTTCACACTGATCCGCCGCTGCCTGCGCCGGGCGGGCCGCACCCTCGCCGACATCGACACCATTCTGGTCGCCGGCGGCGCCGCGCGTCCCGCCGAAGTTGCCGATACACTCACCGAACTCGGCAGGCCGGTCGTCATATCGGCCGATCCCGGGCAGTGCGCCGCGGCGGGCGCCGCGCACTTCGCCGCGCGCGTGTTCGCGCCCGCCGCCACCGAACCCCGCGCCCCGCGCGTCGCCGTGTTCTCCAGTGCCGCCGTCGCTTCCGCGCTGGCCATGTCCGCGGCCACCGTCTTCGGCGGCACCGCCGACCAAGCGCTCTCACCGTTCCGCGAACTTCCGCCCGGCGCCGACGCCCCGCTCTACGACCCGCGCGGCGCGACCCCGCACGATCAGCGACTGCGCCGAGGCGTGAGCCCGGGCGGCCACCCCGACTACCGACTCGCGGCCCTCGTCGGTGACCTGCCCATGGGGCCCACCCTCGCCGAATCCCGGCCCCACGACACCCCCGACCGCTGCTGCCGTGTGTCGACGGGCCTGCCCTACGGCGACCCCGCCCTGTTCGTCAACCCACTCCCGTTCAAGATGCCGCCGCTGCCCAAGGTGAAGATCGCGCACCCCGACGAGGACGAGGAATCCCCGCGAACACCCGGTCAGGGTGCGGGCACGACCGGCAGTCCGGCCACACCCACCTCCGGCGATCCCGGAACTCCCGGCACGACACCGACTTCCGGGAACCAAGGAGGCGCGGGAGGCTCCGACGATGACCCCTCGGATCCGGGCGGCGGTGCCGAATCGAACCCGAGCGCACCGGATTCCGGTGATGCTCCCGCCACCGGCACCGACGGCTCGCACGGTTCGGACTCCACAGAGAACCCGCCGAACGACCGGTCCTCCTCGGGCACCGACACCCCTGATACCGCACCGTCGACCGGAACACCCTCGGAGACCTCGGGTTCCGACCATTCCCCGGGCTCCGGCCACGGCGCTGCCCCGGACGGAACCGACTCCGCTCCCTCCTGGGGCGGCACGCCGAACCACCCGTCACCCGGCAGCACCTCTCCCGGCGGCACCGGCAACCCGGGGGGTTCCGGTGGTCCTGGCGGTGCCGGCCATTCGGGTAACTCCGGCGGCCGTGGCGGTCCTGGTGGCGCGGGCGGTACAGGCGGCGCGGGCGGTGCCGGTGGCCCCGGCGGGTCCGGCGGTCTCGGTGGCGGAACCAAGCCCGGCGGCGGCGGAGGAGGACTGGGTGGTGGTCTCGGCGGCGGCGCGGGTGGCGGCCTCGGAGGCGGTACCGGCGGAATCGGAAAAGCCGGTGGCGGTGCGGGAACCGGGCTCGGCAACGGGCGCATCGGCGGCGGCCTGACCGGAATCGCTCTGCATGGCGACCTTTTCGCCGCGCGCGGTAGTACGGGTGGCGGCCTCGGGGGCGGTACAGTAGGCGGTCCGGGCGGGGGGATCGGAGAGGCCGGTGGTGATGCGGAGACCGGGCTCGGTGGCGGACGCATCGGTGGTGGCTCGAGCGAAATCTCGCTCAGCGAGGGGGGTTTCGCCGCTCGGGGGAGTGCTGACGGTTTCGGGGTCGGATTGGTCGGTGGCGCGCTCGACGGTAATCCGGCGGGCAGTACGCGAGGGCGGGGGCTGGTGGGGGCCGGGCTCGGATTCGGTGGGGTCTATGGCGAGACCCAGGCCCCGCGGTGGGCGGTGGTTTCGGGCGTAGGGCGGTGAGTCCGGGGTTCGTCGGTGGTCTCGGGCGGTGGTTCGTGGACGGCGGCGGCGTCGGATAGGCGGGTGGTGTCGATCGAATGATCGACCAGTGGCATATATCGATGACGTGCCGGTGTCGGTCGATGCACAATGGGCGGGTGGATGTTCTCGGGGGAGGGCCTCGCCTGATAGCGCTCGACGTGGACGGAACCTTGTTGGAGACAGGGGCGCCGGCCAGCGCGAGGGTGGTCGCGGCGGTTTCGGCGGCGGTGTCGGCGGGTGCGCACGTGGTGGTGACCACGGGTCGGACGCTGCTCACCACGCGTCCGGTGCTCGCGGAACTCGGGTTGGTCGAGGGGCACGCGTTGTGTTCCAACGGGGCGGTGCACATCGATGTCGCGCGGGGCGAACCGGTGGCGGTGCAGGCGTTCGATCCGGCTCCGGCGGTGGCGGCGCTGCGCACATTGTTCCCGGAGATGATCTTCGCCGTGGAGAAGGTGGGGGTGGGCACCTGGGCCACCGGGATCAGTCCCGGCGAGTTCTCCATCGGCGAATATCTGCTGGTCGACGACGCGGAGTTGAGCAGTGAACCGACGCCGCGGCTCAACGGGTGGTGGCCGGACGGGGATTTCGCGGAGATGGTCCGCCTGCTGCACACCCTCGAAGTGCCCGACGCCAGTTGGGTGCACGGCGAATTCGGCCCCTGGCTGACGGTGTCGCGGCGCGGCGTCAGCAAAGGCTGGGCGTTGGAACGGCTGCGCACCGCGCTGTGCGTGCCGCCCGAAGCCACCCTCGCCATCGGCGACGGCTACAACGACCGCGAAATGCTGCGCTGGGCCGGTCATTCGGTCGCGATGCCGCACGCGCCCGCCGAGATCCGAGATCTGGCCGACGAAGTCGCCGACGATCTGGACGCCGACGGCGTCGCCAAGATCCTGGAACGCTGGTTCCCCACGTAGCGCAGCGCCGACGCTCCGCTGCCCGGCGAGACGCGCGCCCGACCCGCTGGCTGCTCGCCGCAACGTCTGCCGCTGAACGCGCGCCGCAACGCCATTGCTGCCTCCCACCGCGAGGCCCGCTGCCACCCTGCCGCCGCAACGGACCGTCACCCTGCCGCTGCTGCGGACCGCCGCCACCCCCTGTTGCGTACCGCCGCCACGCCGCGGGAGACCGTTGCCGGCTCTCGCCACGCGATCCGTCGCCCACACTTCCGTCACGCGATCCGTTGTCGGCTCTCGCGGCTACGCCCGCTGCTGCCTTCCCGCCGCGAGGGCCGGTGTCACCGTCCCGCCGCGATGGTCGCCGCCATCTCGCCGCGACGGTCGGGGGCCCGACCGGCCCGGACCGCCGCGCGCGGCACGGCGTCGGGATCAGACCGTATCGCCCGCGGTGACCGCGCCCGTGCGGGCGACGATGGCGAGGTAATGCGGGTTGGTCATCACTCCGAGCAGGTTGCCGAAGGGGTCGATGACGGAGGCGGTGACGAAACCTTCGCCGTCGCCGTGGGCGGTGATCGGTTCGTGTTCGGTCGCGCCTTTCGCGAGCAGGCGGGCCACGGTGGCCTCGAGGTCGTCGACGTGCCAGTACACGGTGCCGCCCGCGCCGGGGGTGTTGCGGGCGGCGGCCGGGGCGTAGGCGCGGTTGATGATGCCGAGTTCGTGCTGGTGGTCGCCGATGCGGAATTCGTAGTAGCCGCCGGGGACCTGGTAATAGGGCTCGAGGCCGAGCAGGTCGGCGTACCACTCGCGGGCGGTTTCGAGGTCGTCGGCGTAGTAGGTGGTGGTGGCCATTCCGCGAAGCATGTCGTTCTCCTCCGGTCGCTGGTGTGCGGTGTATCCAGAATCGCAGCGAAAGTGCTCACCGAATGAGCACTTTTCTGGGCAGAATCGGGGAATGCGGGCGGACAGGTTGGTGGCGACGTTGTTGCTGATGCAGGCGCGCGGGCGCGTCACGGCGGCGGAGGTGGCGGCCGAACTCGAGGTGTCGGTGGCGACGGCCCGCCGCGATCTGGAGGCTCTGTCGGCGGCGGGGGTGCCGGTCTATCCGCAGGCGGGCCGCGGTGGCGGGTGGTCGCTGGTCGGCGGCGCCCGCACCGACCTGACGGGGTTGACCGCACCGGAGGCGCGGGAGTTGTTCCTGCGGGCCGGGGCGTCGGCGCACCGCACGCCCGAGGTGCGTTCCGCGTTGCGGAAACTGGTGCGCGCCTTGCCCGCACCGTTCCGCGCGGAGGCCGAGGCCGCCGCCGAGGCGGTGGTGGTCGATCCGGCCCGGTGGGGACGCGAGGACCGTCCGCTGCCCGAGACGGTGCCGCTGCTCCAGCGCGCCGTGGTCCGCAGGCGGCGGGTCCGGCTGTCCTACGAGCGCGCGGGCAAGGGTTCCGTCCGTCTGGTGGACCCGTGGGGCCTGGTCGACAAGGACGGCGTCTGGTATCTGATCGCGGGCACCGAGCGCGGTCGACGCACCTTCCGCCTGGACCGGATCACCGCCGCCGAGATGACCGACGAGATCGCCTCCCGCCCCGCCGATCTCGACCTGACCGCGCTGTGGTCGGAGGTGGTGGGGGATATGGAGCGGCGTCGCGCGGCGGTGGGTGCGACGGTGTTGGTGTCCGCCGACCTGGTCGAGGTCCTGCGCGATCAGCAGGGCAGGCACTGCGAGGTGGACGGTCCGGTCACGGACGGTCGTGTCCGGGTGCGGATCACCGCGCCGACCGCGAATATGGTCGCCCGCCAACTGGCGGGCTGGGGCACGGACGTCGAGGTGGTGTCCCCGCCCGAGGTGCGCGCCGAACTGGCCGCGATCGGCGCGCACCTGGTCGAGCGCTACCGGCCCTGAACCGCGGCGCGCGGGACGATCCCGTTCAGCGCGCGCACCACTTCGGTGGTGACCACCGCTTGCGCGCTGGTCGCGAAATGGATGAGGTCGGCGCTCATCGCGTCGGGACGCAGTCGCACGGGGTGGTCCCAGAACTCCACCAGCAGCGCGCCGTGGCGCGCGGCGGTAGCGCGGACGGTGCGGTTGAGCGCGTCCATGGGTTCGCGCAATCCCCGCATGGGGGCCATGCGTTCGCTGTCCCACACGTTCGCGATGGTGAACGCGACGATCTGCGCGCCGGTCTCGGCCACCGCGCCGAACAGCGTATCCAGTTGCCGCGCCAGATCTTTCGGGCCGCCGGGCAGGAACAGGTCGTTGCCGCCCGCGCTGACGTGCACCAGATCGGGGGCGAATTCCCGGACGGCGTCGAGTTGTTCGGCGATGATCTGCTCCACCGTCGCGCCGATCCGGCCGGTGTTGCGGTAGACGGTGTCGGGGTGCACGGCGGTGAGCAGTTCGGCGAGTCGATCCGACCAGCCCAGAGCGCGGTAGCCGGGACTGGGATCGCCGACCCCGAGTGCCAGGGAATCCCCGACGGCGGCGAATCGTCGCCAGGGCGCGTCCGCGAGCAGCGCGCGCGCCGCTTCGTCGGTGAGCAGCAGCGGGTCGGTGGCTTCGGTGCGGGAGAGGGTGTCGGACACGGTCACTCCGATTCTCGGGTGGGCAGGGCAGTGAGAAGCGCCGCGACGGCGGCGATCCCGGCGCACACGCCGAAGACGGTGTGCAGGGCGGTCAGCGGTGCGTGCGGGTGGGCGGTGAGCAGGGCGGCGAGGACGGCGACGCCGAGCGCGCCGCCCACTTGGCGGGCGGTCAGGTTCATGCCGATCCCGGTGGCGAAGCGGTCCGGCGGCAGCGCGTCGGCGGCGGCCGCGCCGAGTACGGTCAGCACGATGCCCGCGCCACCGCCGCCGAGCAGGCTCGCGGGAATCCACGCCGTCCACAGCGCGGGGTCGGCGCCGAACGCGTCGGTGCTCAGCCACACCGTGGACGCCGTGAACAGGAGCGCGCCCAGCACGCCGACCCATCGTCTGCGGTGCGGGTCGGTGACCCGCCCGGTGGCGACGGCGGTGACCATCGAGGCCAGGGCGCCGACGGTGAGGGCGGCGGCCGCGCCGAGTACCGAATAGTCCCAGACGACGTCGAGGAACAGCGGCCCGGCCAGCAGCCAGGCGAACAGCGCCGCACCGAAGACGAAGGAGGCCGCGTTGGCCAGGACGTAGGGCCTGCTGCGCCACAGCGCGACGGCGATCGCCGGTTCGGGATGGCGTTTCGAGCGGGCCAGCGCGATACCGAGCAGTGTCACGCCGGTGACGAGGGCGATGACCGTCGCGGGCGCGGTCCAGCCCCAACTCTGCCCCTCGGTGACTCCCGCGACCACCGCGCCGAGGCCGACGGCGACCGCGACGGTGCCGAGCGGATCGGGCGGTCGCGCGGCCGTGCGCGGGCCCGCGTCGGGAATGCGGCGCGCGAGCAGCAGCAGTGCCAGTGCGACGGGCACGTTGATCACGAATACCGCGCGCCAGCCGAATATCTCGACCAGCGCGCCGCCGAGCGCCGGGCCGACCACGGCCGCGAAGCCGCCCGCGGCCGACCAGGCCCCGAACGCCGCGCCGATGCGTTCGCGCGAGGTGACGGCCAGGACCAACCCGAGTGCGGCGGGCACCATGATCGCGGCCGTGAAGCCTTGCAGGACACGGCATCCGATGAGCCAGGCGGCGCTCGGCGCGACCGCGCACAGCAGCGAGGTGAGCGCGAATCCGACCAGCGCGGCGCGGAACAGGCGACGGCGGCCGAGCGCGTCGGCGAGCCGTCCGGCGGGGGTGAGCAGTGCGGCGAAGGCCACCGCGTAGCCGCTCACGACCCAGGTCAGCGTGCTGGGGGCCGCGTCGGGGTAGTCGCGGGTGAGCGAGGGGAAGGCGATGTTGACGACCGACAGGTCGAGGAAGGCGAGGAAGGCCGCGCCACTGGCGACGAGCAGGGTGCCGCGGGCGGCGCGGGTTTCCTCGGTGGTGGTGGACAGATCGTTCATGGGGTCCTCGGGCGAATCCGTGACGGGAGGGGAAACAAAAAGTACGATCGTTCGTACATCAACGTACGGCCGCGGACGAGTCCTGGCAAGAGGCGATGGGAGAATCGGAGGATGAGCGATCAGCGCTTGGTCAAAGGGGCGCGTTCCCGCGCGTCCATCGCCCGGCACGCCGCCGATGTGGCGTCGGTGGAAGGGCTGTCCGGGGTCAGCATCGGCCGCCTGGCCACCGACCTCGGCCTGAGCAAGAGCGGGATCGCGACCTTGTTCGGCACCAAGGAAGCACTGCAACTGGCGGCCATCCGCGTCGCCAGGGACGTTTTCGTCGCCGAGGTCGTCACTCCCGCGCTGGCCGTTCCGCGCGGCGTGACCCGTCTGCGCGCGCTGATGGAGCGCTGGTTCGCCTACATCGTCGACCCGGCCTTTCCCGGCGGATGCTTCCGCAGCGCCACCCTGGCCGAATTCGACAGCCGTCCCGGCGCGGTCCGCGACACCCTCGCCGGCGACCAGGAGGACTGGTTGACCTTCCTGACCGGTGAACTCGAAAAAGCCGCCGACCTGGGCGAAATCGTCTGCCCCGACCCGGCCGCCCTCGCCTTCGAGATCGACGCGCTCCTCTGCGCCGCCAACACCGCCCGCCAACTCGGCGCGGAGAGCAGGGTCGACACCGCCCGCGCCATCGTGACGCGACTGCTGACCGAAGCCTCCACCTGACAGCACGCCCGGCCGATCCGGCGGGTGGATTCAGGCGGTGCTGCTCGGATGGTCCACCTCACCCGGCTCACTGTGCGGCCGGCTCACCGTGCGGCCGGGAGTGCCACCGAGACGACCGAGTTCGCCGGGCGCACTGTGGCGTTCGGCCTCGGCGACGGAGCCGGGCGAGGGGCCGAATTCGGCGGTCGGCGCGGCGGTTCAGGGTCGTGCAGCAGCGTCGGTCGGGATCTCGGACAGGAGGGCGTGTGCTCAGGCGGTCAGCGCGAGCGGGTCGGTGCGTGCGGCGTCGTAGCGGTCCCCGACGATCTCGACCACCGCGCGGTGCGCTCCGATGACCTCGGCGTGCACGAGATCCGGTGCGGCGGCGCGCAACCGGTCGGTGAGCAGACCGGGGGCCAGAAACCAGGACGCGACCACGGGCCGGTCGATCCCACGGGCGCGCAACCGCTCGCGGGCGGTCTCGATCGTGGGTTCGGCGGTGGCGTAGCAGATCTCGGTAGCCCACCCGGTCAGCGCGCCCAGTCGCCGCGCGACCCGTTCGGTGCGCGCGTTCGCGGCCGCGCTGGAGGACCCGACCGCGGCGACGAGCACCCCCGTCGGTGCGGGCGAGGCGGATATCGCCACCCGGTCGCGCAGCGCGGAGACCAAGCGCGGGTCGGGACCCAGCACGTCGGCCTGGGTCAGCCGCACCCGCGGATGCCGCGCGCGGGCGGCCTCGAGCAGGGCGGGCAGGTCGACGCGCGCGTGGAAAGCGCTGCCGAGCAGCAGTGGCACGACCACGGCGTGGGTGTGGCCGCACGCGGCGATCTCGTCGACCACCTGATCCACCGAGGGGACGCTCAGGTCGAGGAACGCCAATCGGACGTCGAGATCCGGTCGGGCGGTAGCGATCTCGGCGACCACCGCCGCCATGGTCGCCGCCGACCTGGGATCACGACTGCCGTGCGCCACCGCGATCAACGCGGGCGCGCCGCCACCCTGTGCGGGCGCGGCAACACCCCGCGCAGGCGCAGCGACACCCCGCGCCGACACGGCGACGGTCGACGCGAGCGCTGTTGCGCGGGGCGAGGCGGACATCAGACCGCCGTGCCGACCTCGACCGCGGTGAGCACGTCACCGACGAGTCCGGCGGCCAGGGTGTTGCCCCCGGCGGGATCGATGAGCAAGAAGCTGCCGGTGTGCCGGTTGACGCGGTAGTCGTCGGCCGCGATCGGCTCGGCGACGCGCACCGAGATGCGGCCGATGTCGTTGAGCGACAGCGATTCCGGGGCGGGCTCGGCGGCCAGGCGCTGTTCGTCGAAGCGTTCGATCAGTGTGCCGACGATGGCCTGGGTGGTGCGGGTGCCGTGCTTGAGCAGCAGTCGCGCGCCGGGCCGCAGCGGCTTGTCGCCGAGCCAGCAGACGGTGGCGTCGAAGGTGTCGATGGGGTCGGGCGCGTCGGTGACCGAGGCGATGATGTCGCCGCGCGAGACGTCGACGTCGTCGGTCAGGATCAGCGTGACGCTGCGCCCGGTCTGGGCGACGGCGAGTTCCCCGTCGGGGGTGTCGACGCGTTCCACCGTGGTGCGGATGCCCGAGGGCAGCACCACGACCTCGTCGCCGGGGGCGACCGCACCCGCCGCGATCTGTCCGGCGTATCCGCGGTAGTCGGGGTGTTCGGGGGTGCGCGGCCGGATCACGTACTGCACGGGGAAGCGCAGTCCGAGGGTGTGCGTCCCGGTGCTGTCGGCGTCGACCGGCACCGATTCGAGGTGCTCGATCAGCGAGGGGCCGTCGTAGTAGGGGGTGTTGGCCGAGCGGGAGGCGACGTTGTCGCCGTGCAGCGCCGACACCGGGATCTCCAGTACGTCCTCGGGCGCCCAACCCAGCGCGGCGGTGAGGGTGGTGAACTCCGCGGAGATCGCCGCGAACACCTCGGCCGGGTTCTCCACCAGGTCGATCTTGTTCACCGCGAGCACCAGTTTGGGCACGCCGAGCAGCGCGAGCACCGCGGCGTGGCGACGGGTCTGCTCGATGACGCCCTTGCGCGCGTCGACCAGCAGGATCACCAACTGCGCGGTGGACGCGCCGGAGACGGTGTTGCGGGTGTACTGCACGTGCCCGGGGGTGTCGGCGAGCACGAAGGACCGCTGCGGGGTGGCGAAGTAGCGGTAGGCGACATCGATGGTGATGCCCTGTTCGCGTTCGGCCCGCAGTCCGTCCACCAGCAGCGACAGGTCGGGGGTGTCCAGACCCTTGTCCACCGACGCGCGGGTCACGGCGTCGATCTGGTCGGCCAGCACGGATTTCGTGTCGTAGAGCAGCCGCCCGACCAGGGTGGACTTGCCGTCGTCGACAGAACCGGCGGTGGCCAGCCTCAAGAGCTGTGTGTGAGGCTCGCCATGCAAGCTCCGCTCGGCAGACATATCAGAAATAACCCTCTCGTTTACGATCTTCCATCGCGGCCTCGGAGACCCGGTCGTCGCCGCGGGTCGCCCCGCGCTCGGTCAGCCGCGACGCCGCGACCTCGGCGAGGATCGCCGCGTTGTCGGCGGCCTCGGACAGGATCGCGCCGGTGGTGGAGCCGTCGCCGACGGTGCGGTAGCGCACCGACCGGGTCTCGAGCGCCTCGCCCTCGGCCGGGCCGCCCCACACGCCCGGGGTCATCCACATGCCGTCGCGTTGGTAGACCGGTCGCTGATGGGCGTAGTAGATGGTCGCCAGATCGATGTCCTCGCGGGCGATGTAGCGCCAGATGTCGAGCTCGGTCCAGTTGCTCAGCGGGAACACGCGCACGTGCTCACCGGGAGCGTGCCTGCCGTTGTACAGGTTCCACAGTTCGGGCCGCTGCCGCTTGGGGTCCCATTGCCCGAAGGCGTTGCGCAGCGAGAAGATCCGCTCCTTGGCGCGCGAACGCTCCTCGTCGCGACGGCCGCCGCCGAAGACCGCGTCGAAGCGGTTCTCGGAGATGGCGTCGAGCAGCGGAACGGTCTGCAACGGGTTGCGGATGCCGTCGGGGCGCTCGGTGAGCCTGCCGTCGGCCAGGTAGTCCTCGACCTTGGCGACATATAGTCGCAGCCCGTACTTCTCGACCACCTTGTCGCGGAAGTCGAGGACCTCGGGCAGATTGTGGCCGGTGTCGACGTGCAGCAGCGCGAAGGGCAGCGGCGCGGGCCAGAAGGCCTTGAGCGCCAGATGCAGCAGCACCGTGGAGTCCTTGCCGCCGGAGAACAGGATCACCGGCCGCTCGAACTCGCCCGCGACCTCGCGGAAGATGTGCAGGGACTCCGATTCCAGCGCGGCGAGGGTGTCGAACTCGGAGATCCCCAGGGCGCGTTGTTCACTGATGGCTTCGGTCATGATTGGTGCAACCCGCATTCGGTCTTGGCGAGGCCGGCCCAGCGGCCGCTTCGCGGATCGGAGCCCGGCTCCGGCTTCCGTGTGCACGGAGCGCAGCCGATGGACGGATATCCCTCCTCCACCAAGGGATTGACGAGGATGCCGTGTTCTTCGATGTAGTCCTGCATCGTGTCGTCGGACCACGGCGCGATCGGGTTGATCTTCACCAGGCCGAAGGCGTCGTCGAAGGAGATCAGCGGGGCGTTGGCCCTGGTCGGGGCCTCGACGCGACGGATGCCGGTGACCCAGGCGTTGTACCCGCTCAGCGAGCGCTTCAGCGGGACGACCTTGCGCAGTCGGCAGCACTCACCGGCGTCACGGGCGAACAGATCCTTGCCGAGCAGTCGGTCCTGTTCCTCGACAGAGGATTCCGGCCGCACGTTGACCACGTTGACCCCGTACACCGCCTCCACCGCGTCGCGGGTGCCGATGGTCTCCGCGAAGTGGTAGCCGGTGTCGAGGAACAGCACGTCGACCCCGGAACGGACCTGCGCGGCCAGATGCACCAGGACGCCGTCCTGCATGTTGGAGGCCACGATGTAGTTCGTCCCGAAGGTCCGTTCGGTCCAGTCGAGCAGTTGCGCCGCGGTGGCGTCCGCGCCGAGTTCGGCCGCGCCGCGCTCGGCGATGCCCCGCAACTCGTCCTCGGACAGCTTCTCCGCGAGTTTCGTTGTCACCATTGATCTCCCGTCACGCCTGGGTTCTCATCGAAGGTCGGCCTCGTCGGCGCGAACGGCCCACTGCGCGAACCGTTCGCCCTGCTCGCGATGCTTGATGAAGTTGCGCACCACACGGTCGATGTAGTCGCCGAGTTCGGTGCTGGTCACCTTGTGCTGACGCAGTTTGCGTCCGAAGGCGCTGTCGAAGCCGAGGCTGCCACCCAGGTGAACCTGGAAACCCTCGACCTGATTCCCCGCGCCGTCGTCGACGAGTTGGCCCTTGAAGCCGATGTCGGCGATCTGCGAGCGCGCGCAGGAGTTCGGGCAACCGTTGATGTTGATGGTGATCGGCACGTCGAGTTCGGCGTTGAGATCCTCGAGGCGCTTCTCCAACTCCGGCACCAGCGCCTGGGAGCGCTTGCGGGTCTCGGCGAAGGACAGCTTGCAGAACTCGATCCCGCTGCACGCCATCAGGTTCCGCCGCCACAGCGACGGACGGGCCTGCAACCCGAGCGGGGCGAGCTCGTCGATGAGCGCGTCGACCTTGTCGTCGGCCACGTCCAGCACGATCAGCTTCTGGTACGGGGTGAAGCGGATGCGATCGGACCCGATGCGCTCGACCGCGTCGGCCACCTTCGTCAGCACCGTGCCCGACACGCGGCCGGCGATCGGGGAGAAGCCGACGGCGTTGCGGCCGTTCTTGAGCTTCTGCACGCCGACGTGGTCGATGGGCTTGGTGGGCTGCTCCGGGGCCGGACCGTCGATGAGCTTGCGCTTGAGGTACTTCTCCTCGAGCACCTCGCGGAACTTCTCGATGCCCCAGTCCTTGACCAGGAACTTCAGCCGCGCCTTGGTGCGCAGGCGGCGGTAGCCGTAGTCGCGGTAGAGCGAGACGACCGCCTCCCACACGTCGGGGACCTCGTCCAACGGCACCCACACCCCGACCCGCTGGGCGAGCATCGGGTTGGTGGACAGACCGCCGCCGACCCACAGGTCCAGGCCCGGACCGTGTTCGGGGTGTTCGACGCCGACGAAGGCGATGTCGTTGATCTCGTGGACCACGTCCTGCTGACCGGAGATGGCGGTCTTGAACTTGCGCGGCAGGTTGGAGTATTCCTTCTTGCCGATGTAGCGGCGCACGATCTCCTCGATCGCGGGCGTCGGGTCGATGATCTCGGTCAGCGACTCACCGGCCAGCGGCGACCCGAGCACCACGCGCGGGCAGTCGCCGCACGCCTCGGTGGTCTGCAACCCGACGGCTTCGATGCGCCGCCAGATCTCGGGGACGTTCTCGACCTCGATCCAGTGGTACTGGACGTTCTCGCGGTCGGACAGGTCGGCGGTGTCGCGGCCGAACTCGGTGGAGATCTGCCCGAGGGTGCGCAACTGGTCGACGCTGAGCGCGCCCGCGTCGCAGCGGATGCGCATCATGAAGTACTTGGCCTCGAGCAGGTCGATGTTCTCGTCACCGGTGAAGGTGCCGTCGTAGCCCTGTTCGCGCTGGGTGTAGAGACCCCACCAGCGGAACCGGCCGCGCAGATCGCCCTTGTCGATGCTGTCGAAGCCCTGCTTGGAATAGATGTTCTCGATGCGGGCCCGGACGTTGAGCGGGTTGTCGTCCTTCTTGGACTGCTCGTTGGGGTTGAGCGGTTCGCGGTAGCCCAGCGCCCACTGGCCTTCGGCGCGGCGGCGCGTGGGCTTGCCCGTGCGGGCGCGCGGTCCGGCCGAGGCCGCGGCTTCGGCGCGCGGGCGGTCCGGACGCACGCGGCGTTCGGAGGCGGGGCGC
>NZ_BAGG01000032.1 GCF_000308695.1 Nocardia takedensis NBRC 100417
TGCCCGACGATCCGCGCATCGACCACACGTCCCGCAAACCCGGGGCCCGCAAGCCGATCGACTAGTTGGTGGTGGTGATGCCGGTGGCGATCTTCACCACGACCTGGTCGGCGGTGACCTCGGAGACGGTGATGTTCATGCCCTCGGCGGACTGGGTCTCCCCGACGGGGACCACGATCTGCTGCCCGGCGATCTTCAGCGTGGCGGCGTTGCCGTCCACCGCGACGAGTTCGGCATCGATGCCCAACACGCTGGCCTTGGCGTCGACGCCGCGTTCGAAGGTGATGGTGCAGCCGTCGATGTGGCAGTCGGCCTTGCTGCCGGGGCCTTCGACGGTGCAGGCGGCCGCGCCGAACGAGCTCAGCACAGCGAACAGAGACAGGGCGAGGAACCGTCGAGCGCGCACGTCACCAGTGTAGGGGCGGGTACGGTGGATCCGACCCACAGACGCCGATCGACAAGGAGACGAATCATGATGCGTGCCATGCTCGCAGCCGGACTCGCCGCGCTGACTCTCGGTGCTCTTCCCGCCGTCGCGTCCGCCGACGACCCCGAATTCCCCCGCAACGGCGTGATCCCGCCGGGGACGTATCAGATCACCCCGCACCCGGCCAACATCTTCGGCTCGCCTTGGGCGAACTGCGATCTCCAGGTCTCCCCGGACGGGGTCGGCGTGGTGATGGCCTGCGGCGCCGCGACCCGCGGCGGTCAGCAGAGCCCCGTCGGGCCGGACCGGACCGACGTGCGCTTGGACGGGCTGCCCTTCGGCTTGGCGCTGAGCGATATCGACCCGCGCCAAGGGCTGTGGATCGGCACCGTGAAGGTCACGGGCACGACGATCGAGGTGCCCTACAACTTCGCCGGGATCTCGCTGACCCGCCGCTGAGACGTCAGTCGCGGGAACGGCGCGGGCGCGCGTCCCACAGCCGGGCCAACGGCCTGCGGTGGTGCGGACGCGCCCGCGTCGCCCAGCGCGGATTGTCCTCGTCGCGCCGGTAGGCGGCGACCTGGCCCGCCACGGTGAACCGCAACCGGCGGGATTCGCCGAGCACTTCGCCGTCGGCGGCGACCGCCTCGGGTTCGTCCAGATGCACGATCAACTCGCGCATCTGCCGTTCGCTGTAGACCTTGCTGTGCCCGATCGCGGCCAGCAGCAGCGCGGCCACGGCGCGCGTGCGGGAGAACTTCAGGTCCGCGCGCAGCCATCGCACGTCGAGCAGGCCGTCGTCGATGCGGGCGCGGAAGGCCGGGATCGCGCCGTGCGGGTGGTAGACGCCGTTGCCGACGAAGACGAACCACACGTCGTGCCATTTCTCGTTGAGCCGCACCCGGATCGGGGCCGAACGGCGCAGTGTCACCACCAGCGCGGCGACGAAAGCGGGCCATTTGCCCCAGCGGTCCTGCCACTTCTCGCGCAGGCGCACCAGATCCGGGTACGCGCCGAGGCTCGCGGTGTTGATCCAGTGGTGGGTGCGGTGCCCGCCTTCGGTCTCGAGTTCGAGGCCGGCGATGTCGACGCCGACGGCCTCGCCCGCACCGGTGGCGTCGACCACTTCGAGCAGGTCGTAGACGCCGAGATCGCGGGCGAAGTGGTTCAGGGTTCCGGTGGGGATCACCACCATCGGCAGGTCGCGGCGCAGGGCGACGGTGGCCGCGGCGGCGATGGTGCCGTCACCGCCCGCCGCGCCGATCGCCACCGTGGTGTCGGCGCTCGCGGCGAGCAGCGCCTCCTCCAACTGTTCGACGCAGTCGCGACCCGCCTCGGTGCGCAGGATGGTCGCGGCGGGCAGGGCGGCGGCGATGTCGTCGGTGGGGTCGTAGCCCGGCGCGCCGGAGACCGGATTGACCAGCAGCACCAGACCTTTGCCCTCGGCCAGGACCGGCACCTCGCGCACGATGTGCGCCTCGGCTTCGTCGGATTCGCGGACCGGCCACCACCGCTTGGTCGCCACGGCGACCGCGCTGCCGATCGCGGCGCCCACGGCGACGTCGGAGGCCCAGTGCACCCCCGTGTGCACGCGCGAGTAGGCGACCGTCGCGGCCAGCGGGGCGACGATCAGCGCGGTGCGCGGGCTCTCCATCGCGACCGCGGTGGCGAAGGCCGCCGCGGACGCGCTGTGCCCGGACGGGAACGACGACGACGTGGGGCGTTTGATGAGCCGTCGTTGCAGCGGAAGCAGTTCCGCCGCGGGCCGCCTGCGCGCCACCAGCGATTTGAGGACGACGTTGACCAAGAAGCTCGACCCGGCCACCGCGACCATGCCGCGCAGCCCGGCCCGGCGCGTCGCCCCGGGGCGCACCGCCAGGCCCGCGGCGATGCCGGACCACAGCAGACTGTGGTTCGCCGACCGCGTCAACCGCAGCATCCCGGCGTCGGCCGCGGTGATCGGCAGGCACGCGACAGCGCCGCTGACGGCTTTGTCGAGACGACCCACCGTGCGGAATCTCTGACCCAACCACTCGCTCACCCGATCGACAGTACCCAGCGCGTCGACGGGCATTCGCGGCGCGACCGAACTCACCACCACTGCGTGAGTTCGCCCAACCTGCGCCCGAGTTCCGGCGCGAGCGACCGCGCGTAGCTGGCGGTCAGGTGGTGCTCGTCGCGGTAGATGAGGATGTTGCCCTCCACGACGCGGCAGCGGTCGGGTCGGCAGATCGCGTCGGACATGTCGAAGGGGAACACGTTCGGGTAGGCCGAGGCCGGTTCGTCGGCGGGATTGCGCGGATCGAGCGCCGAACTGCGTTCGACGCCGCAACTGAACGCGGTGCCGCGGTGCGCGAGACAGTCGACGGCCCGGTAGAACACGCCGTCGCGGCGCAGTCGAGGCGTGTCGCGGACGGCCAGTACCCGCAGTCCGCGATCCGACAGCGCCGACCACACGTCGAGGTATTCCGGCGGCACTTCGTCGCCGTCGGCGTGCATGCGGTACCGGGTGGCGGTGGTGAAGACCCAGTCCGGGCGGGTCTCGGCGAGCCGGTCGAGTACCTCCTCGGTCCACTCCCGGCATTCGGGGAACGGGTATTCGGCGTAGGAGGGCTGGTCGGACAGGGTGAGCGGACACCCTTCCTTCAGATAGGTGACCACGCGGAAACCGCGGTCGCGGCCGAGCATCTCGAAGGCGGGCAGCCAGTGCTCGGAATGCGAACCGCCGACCACCGCGATCGCCCGCGAGGCCGCCTGATCGCCGTAGGTGCACACCCTGACCTCGCGATTCGGGGTGATGCAGCCGTCGTAGGTGGGGGAGGGCGCGTCGGCCGCGGCCTCGAACACGGTGGGTCGCATGGTGGCCTTCTGCTGCTGCACGGCATCGCTGAGCAGGGTGGCGGCGCCGGGATAGTGCTCGATGTCCAGCGCCTGCGGCGGATGGGCCGGGTTGGCACGCAACAGCATCTGCCAGCCGAACGCGCCACCCAGAACTGTGAGCCCCGTCGCCACGATCACCGCCCCGACCGCGCGGCGGTAGCCCGGCCGGCTCGTGCCCGCCGCGCCGGACCGCACCCGCAGCGGCGATTCCACCAGCGCGCGCGTCAACCAGGCCAGGACCAGTGCGCAGCCGACGATCAACAGTCCGTCGGTGAGCCCGGGGGTGCGCTGCCCGTTGTTGGCGAGCCAGAAGATCAGCAGTGGCCAATGCCACAGGTAGAGCGCGTAGGCCAGGTCACCGAGTTCGACGCACGGCCTGCTCGCGAGCACCCGGTTCGGCCACGGCAAAGCCCCGCCCTTCCCGCTGCCCGCGAGGATCAACGCGACCGCGGCCAACACCGGGAACAGCGCCGAGGGGCCGGGGAACAGGTTCGCGCCGTCGAACAGGACACCGCAGCTCAGCACCGCCGCCAACCCGAGGGCGGCCAGCAGCACCCGGATCGGTCGGGCGAGCGCCGAGCCGGGGAGCACGATCGCCACCGCCGCGCCCGCCAGCAGTTCCCAGGCGCGCGCGCCGCTGTCGTAGTAGTTCCACGCCTGGTGACGATCCGAGCCCGCCGCCGCGTACCAGAACGACACCGCGCCGAGCGCGGCCACCAGCACGAGCAACGTCCCGCGCCGCGCGACCGGCCGGAGGCCGCCGGTCAGGATCGCCCACGCGGCGACCACCAGCAGCGCCGCCAGATAGAACTGACCCTGGATGGCCATCGACCACAGGTGTTGCAGCGGGCTGACCGAGGGATCGGCGGCGGCGTAGGTCAGCTCGGCGCCCGCCAGATACCAGTTCTGGTAGTAGAGCGCGGAGGCCAGCGTCTGGGCGGAGATGTCGGCCCACTGGGTGTAGGGGCGGGTCAGCGCGGTGACCAGCAGCACACCGGCCAGCACCACGAACAGCGCGGGCAGCAACCGTCGAGCAGTGCGGCGCAGCGTGGCGCCCACCGCGACCCGGCCGTCGGACTCGACCCGGCGCAACAGCATCCCGGTGAAGAAGAAACCCGACAGCACCAGGAACACGTCCACGCCGCCGGAGACCCGCCCCAGCCAGACGTGGAAGCCGACGACCAGTGCGATGGCGACACCGCGCAGACCGTCCAGATCGTGCCGGTAGGCGGCGTCATCGGGTCGGCGGCCCGCACCGGAACGCCGTGCGACCCGCGAGCCCGAGCCCGCCGTTGGACCCGGGCCGGTCGTCGAATTCGATGTCTGTGCGAACACCCGTGACTCCCCGCCGTAACCCGCGCGACTGCTCGGCCGAGCGGGATCTGCCGACCAGATCTTCCGATGGATCTCTCCGATGGACCTCCGCAAACGATGCCGTACCGGGCACACGGCAGGCAAACCGGAGATGTCCCGCGAGCGTACGCGAGGTTGCGGCGTCGCGGCCCGCGCCCCGCGCTGCCATGGTGCCCGACTACCCGGGGGCGGCGTGATCACCCGTGCGGGGTGATGTCGGCCGGCGTGACGCGGGCCACGATGGACACCCGATCGCCGTCGACGGGAGTGGATATGGCCGAGACGACCCGGCGCAACGTGCTGACGCGCGTATCGCCCACCCAGTGGTTGGCGCTGGGCCTGACGGTGCTGGCGGTGCTGTTCGTCGTGGAGAACCGCGACAAGGTATCGATCGAGATCCTGCTGATCAGCATCAGCGCGCCGATGTGGCTGATCCTGCTGGCGATGTTCCTGATCGGGTGGGCAGTGGGACTGCTCACCCGTCGCCGCACCGCCCGCAAGTGAGTCCCGCGGTCAGTTGACGACCGTGCTCGACCACTCGTCCAGATCGCCGCGCAACCCGTACTCGAGGTGTTTGAGCCCGCAGCGGATGCGACTCTTGACCGTCGGCAGCGGGATCCCGAGCAGATCCGCCACCTCCCGGTAGGTGCGATCGCCGTAGAACGCCAACGCGATCGACTCGCGTTCGAGCGCGGTCAACCGGCCCAGGTGACGGCGCACCGACTGGTGGTCGAACCGGATGTCGACCTGTTCGGTGACGCTGTCGTGGCCCGGCCGGAAATCCGCCGCGCCGTAGGCGGTGTCCCGGTCGGCGCCGGCCTGCTCGGCGCGCACCAGATCCACCGCGCGACGATGGGTCAGCATCATCAGCCACGTCATCGGCGCGGCGCGGCGGTCGTCGTAGCGGTGCGCCGAGGTCCACGCCTGGAGGTAGACCTCCTGGGTGATCTCCTCGGCCATCGACGGACTGCGCACGATCCGCACCGCCAACCCGTGCACCCGCCGGTGGGTGGCGCGATAGAACTCGGTGAAGGCGTGTCGATCTCCCGCCGCCATGGCGGCGAGCAGATCGCTCAGATCGTCTCGTCCGGTTCGCTGGGTGGTGACTGTCATCGCTGGCTCCGCATCGAAAGCTGAAGGTTCGCTGTCCAGTACTCGTAGCGCAGTTCCCCGTGTCGGGGCGGCAGTTGTCGGTCACGTCCGCCTGCCGTGCGGTTTCGTTTGTTGCCTGTAAGAACGCACTTTTCGTGCTCTTCGTGACCGGTCCGGCTGCGGGGGAGATCGCTCGACGATGGGCGACACTGGAGTTTGCCATGACCGCGAACTGCACTGTATGGGCAATCGTCGGCACTCGGATAGGTATTACACATGTGGACTACTGGCCGATAGGCGAACCGTCAGCTATCCAAGCATTCGTGAAAAACGGTTCTGACCGGGCGATTTCATGGGTTGCGGTCGAGATCGCGACGGGGTGCCGCGACCTCGCCGTGATCGTTTCGGTATGTGCGCGGGCCCATCCGACCGGTCCGCGAGGGGTGCCGATCGTTCCGTTGTCGGGTGCTTGCCGACGCCCGCGCGGCTTGCGTAGCCTCGGGACGGTGACCTGATTCGTGTCCGCGGCGGTATACCGAGGGGGAAGTCATGGCGATCGCTCGTCTGGCCGGTGTTTCACTCGACAGCGACGACCCGATCGGGCTCGGGCGCTTCTATCGCGCACTGCTGGATCTGCGCCTGCTGCACGAATCCGACGACGTGGTGGTGCTCGGCGCGAAGGGCGTGGCGCTGACGGTCGAACGGGTCGCCGAGCACAAGCCTCCGGACTGGCCGAACGACGCGGTCCCCAAGCAGATGCACCTGGACCTGTACGTGGACGACTTGGACGTCGCCGAAGCCGAAGCGCTCGCGATCGGGGCGCGCAAGCCGGAAACCCAACCCGCGCCGGACAAATGGCGGGTGCTGCTCGACCCGTCCGGCCACCCGTTCTGCCTGACGCTGCCCGCGTGAGCGCCGAATCCGGTGTTTGAATCGCGCGTGACGCGGGTAACTCTGTGTCGATCAGGTGTATTGCCTGGTCGGAATGTGTTGCGCCCCCGGCAGGAATCGAACCTGCGACCTAGGGATTAGAAGGCCCTTGCTCTATCCAACTGAGCTACGGAGGCAACGCGTTCCACCTCGGTCGGCTATCGACCGTGCTGTTCGGCACGGTAAGTATAGCGACCGTCCAGGTACTAGGTTCTCAGCGTGAGCAACGGTGTGGCACCTCGGTAGAGCGAGCAGGGCGCGCCGACCACGGCGGTCGGTCCTCTGACAGGGTATCGGGCCGAGCCCGAAGGGGCCACGCGAGAGGGTCCCAACTACGCTGAGTCGTATGTCGTCGCAGGACCCGTCCACCGAAACCGGAGCCTCTGACCCGGTCGGACAGGGTCCGGCGGGCAACGCCGCCGCGCTGACCGTCATCGCGGGCGCGGTGTCGGCGGTGGTGGCCGCGCTGGTCGTCGGACTGTCGGCGACGCAGGCGCTGAGCCTGCTCGGCATCCCCGATCCCGGCCCGCTCACGACCTACGGCCTTCCGGCGCTGCGCGCGCTCGCGGACCTGTCGGCGGCGTTGACCGTCGGCGCGCTGCTGTTCGCGGCCTTCCTGACGCCGCCGCAGTCGAGCGGACTGCTCGACGCGGGCGGATACCGCGCCTTGCGCCGCGCCTCGTGGTTCGCGCTGACCTGGGCGTGTTGCGCGGCGCTGCTGGTGCCGTTGACGGTGTCGGACACGACCGGGCAGCCCCTGGGGCAGGTGTGGCGGCCCGAGCAGCTCTGGCGGGCGATCGACCAGGTGGATCTGGCCGAGGCGTGGCGGACCACCGTCGTGTTCGCGCTGGTGGTGGCCATCGGATGCAGGCTCGCGCTGCGCTGGGGATGGACGCCGTTGCTGTTCGGCGCGTCGATCCTGACCATGATGCCGCTCGCGCTGACCGGGCATTCCTCCTCGGGCGGGTCGCACGACGTCGCGACCAACAGCCTGATCCTGCACCTGGTCGCGGCCGCGATCTGGGTGGGCGGGCTGTTCGCCGTCCTCGCCCACGCCGTGCGCGGGGGAGCGCACACCGATCTCGCGGCGCGCCGGTTCTCGGCCGTGGCCACCGTCGCGTTCGTGGTCATCGGGATCAGCGGCGTGGTCAACTCCTGGGTGCGGGTGCCCGCCGACGAGTTGTTCACCTCCACCTACGGCCGGTTGGTGCTCGCGAAGGCGGCCGCGTTGGTCGTGCTCGGCGTCTTCGGCTATCTCCAGCGCCGGGCCGCGTTGCCCGCGCTGGCCGCGAACCCGCGCGACCGCGCCGCGCTGGTGCGTTTCGGCGGTGTGGAGGCGATGATCTTCGCCGCCACGATGGGCCTGGCCGTAGGGCTCGGCCGCACTCCGCCGCCGCCCCCGCGCACGGTGCCCACCCCTGCCGAGGTCGAACTCGGCTACGACCTGGCAGGCCCCCCGACGGCGGCGCGACTGCTCTTCGACTGGCGTTTCGACTTGATCTTCGGCACCCTCGCCGTGGTGCTGGCGGTGGTGTACCTGCTCGGCGTGCGACGCCTGCGTCTGCGCGGGGACGCGTGGCCGGTCGGTCGCACCGTCGCCTGGCTCAGCGGATGCGCGGTGCTGCTGCTGGCCACCTCCTCCGGGGTGGGCCGGTACTCGCCGGCCGTGTTCAGCGTGCACATGGGGCAGCACATGGCGCTGTCCATGCTGGCCCCGATCCTGTTCGCCCTGGGCGGCGCCGTCACCTTGGCGCTGCGCGCGCTGCCGGCCGCCGGTCGCGGGGCCGCCCCCGGTCCGCGCGAATGGATCCTCGCGGCGGTGCACAACCCGGTCTCGCGGTTCCTGACCCAGCCGATCGTGGCCTCGGTCATCTTCGTCGGCGGCTTCTACGCGCTGTACATGGGCGGGCTCTACGACACGTTCGTGGATTCGCACGGCGCGCACCTGCTGATGAACATCCACTTCCTGCTCAGCGGCTACCTGTTCTACTGGGTCGTGATCGGCATCGATCCCAAGCCGCGCCCGGTGCAACCGCTGACCAAGCTGGCGATGGTGTTCGGTTCGCTGCCCTTCCACGCCTTCTTCGGCATCGTGTTGATGAGCATGACCACGGTCATGGGCGGCTGGTTCTTCCGCGCGCTGGATCTGGACTGGAACGGCGACCTGCTCGGCGATCAGCGCGCGGGCGGCAGCTTCGCCTGGGCAAGCGGGGAGGTCCCGCTGGTCGTGGTGATGCTCGCGCTGCTCATCCAGTGGTCGCGCAGTGACACCAAACTCGCCAAACGCACCGATCGGGCCGCCGAACGCGACAACGACGCCGATCTCGCCGCGCACAACGCCATGTACGCCCGACTCGCGAAACGAGATCGCGAGGTACGCAAGTGAATTGCGGGCAAACACCGCACCGGCCCACTCGGGACCGTGTGGTGAGCGGATCGCCGCGTCCTCGGGCACGATGGACTCCGACACCCGGGTGGCGACGCGCCGGAAGATCGTGAGTGAGCGGAAGACTTGGCTGTGACTGAATCAGGCATCGGCGCCGGAACGGACCGGCCCCGAGGCCCCGCGGACCGCACCGCGGAACCATCGTGAGCGGGCTGGTGCCCGTGGAGGACGGACGGGAAGCGGTCGAGGCCGCGCCCGCCGGATACGACACCTCGGGGCGGGTGTCGCGTACGGATGTGCGGACCGCGCGCAAACGGGTGGCCGGGCGGGTGCGCAAGACCCCGGTCTTCCACACGAGCGTGGCCGGGCCCGCCGGTCCGGTGCCGGTCTCGCTGAAACTCGAATACCTCCAGCACGGCGGCACGTTCAAGGTGCGCGGCGCCTACAACACGCTGTTGGGCGCGGCGGTGGTGACCGAACGCGTGGTCATCGCCTCCGGCGGCAACGCGGGGATCGCGGCGGCACTGGCGACCTCGCAACTCGGGATCGCCTGCACGGTGGTGGTTCCTGAGTCCGCCCCGCACACCAAGGTCGCGGCGATGTGGTCGCACGGGGCCGAGGTGCTCTGGCACGGCGCGGACTACACCGAGGCCCACCGCTACGCGAGCGATTTCGCGGCCGAACGCGGAGCGACCCAGTTGCACGCCGAGGACCTGCCCGCGGTGGTGGCCGGTGTGGGCGTGGTCGGCCTGGAACTCGAGGACCAGGTGCGCGGCAGACCGCCGGTGCTGGTCGCGGTGGGCGGCGGCGCGTTGGTCGCAGGGGTCGCGGCGGCCCTGGGGCGACGGCAGCAGGTCATCGGGGTGGAACCGGTCAGCGCGCCCGCCCTGCACACCGCCCTCGAATCGGATCGACCGCGGTCGGGGGCGCGCGGTGACGACCCGCTCGCGGAGCGGATCGGCGGGGTGAGCCTGGGGATCGCGCGTCGATACGGGGTGCGGTCGCTGCTGGTCACCGACGATGCCGTCACGGCCGCGCGCGACTACCTGTGGCGGGAGTTCCGTGTGCTGGTCGAATCCGCCGGTGCGACCGCGCTGGCGGCCGTGCAGAGCGGGGTGTACGTGCCGCTGCCCGGTGAGCGTCCGGTGGTGGTGCTGTGCAGCGCCAACAGCGAGGTCGCCCTTCCCTGAGGCCACCGTTCCCCCGGGATCGCGGCGAAACGATCGCTGTCCACACCCGGGGAGTTGTCCCCAATCCCGTCGCGGGCCCGTCCCGCGTCCTCGCCGACTGCCAGGCTGGAGGGACCTCACCGAGGGGGGAGGCGAGGCCGGGCAGCAACGTCCCGGTCCGGATGCGAAGGGGCGGAGAACATGTACGAAGCGATGGCGACGGTGATCGGCACGGTGGTCACGCATCCGGTCACCCGGGCTCTGCACTCCGGTGAGCGGGTGCTCAGCTTCCGGATGGCGAGCAATTCGCGGCGCTTCGACCCGGCCTGCGGCAACTGGGTCGACAACGGCACCCTGTTCCTGACGGTGACCTGCTGGCGCAGGCTGCTGTCCGGGGTCGAGGAATCGCTGCGGCGCGGTGACCCGATCCTGGTCTACGGGCAGTTGCGCTCGCACGAGTACCGCACCAGGGACGGGGTCGAGCGGCGCGACCTGGAGATGCGCGCCAGCACCGTCGGGCCGGATCTGACCAGGTGCGCCGTGCGATTGCTGCGCGGCGGCGAGGAGTCGGGCGGAGAGTCCGGCGGCCACGACGGGGGCGTGATACGGAATACTGGGCGGGGCTCGAGCGCTGAAGACGAGGCACGCCTCGCCGATGCGGGCGCCGTGGCGGGGGAGTCAGCGGCGGTGCCGCCCTCGGCGCCGGAGCGCAGCGCCGAACCGGAGTCAATCGACGCCTGAGCCTCGGATTCGACCCCCGACCGCCGAGCGGAATCCAGCCCGCCCGTGTGCCGGCCCCACGACCCGTGTCGACCTCGACGCGGTGGGGTGGCGCTGCCCGATACCACCGTTCCCCTGACCGATAGGCTTGCGTATATGGCTGAGTTCATTTACCAGATGAAGAAGGTTCGTAAGGCACACGGCGACAAAGTCGTGCTCGACGACGTCACCTTGAACTTCCTTCCCGGCGCCAAGATCGGTGTCGTCGGCCCGAACGGCGCCGGTAAATCCAGCGTTCTGAAGATCATGGCCGGACTGGACCAGCCGAACAACGGCGATTCTTTCCTCGCGCCGGGCGCGACCGTCGGCATCCTCCAGCAGGAACCGCCCCTCAACGAGGAGAAGACGGTCCGCGGCAACGTCGAGGAGGGCCTCGGCGAGATCAAGGTCAAGCTGGACCGGTTCAACGAGATCGCCGAACTGATGGCGACCGACTACTCCGACGAACTCATGGAGGAGATGGGCAAGCTCCAGGAGGATCTCGACCACGCCGACGCCTGGGACGTCGACTCCCAACTCGAGCAGGCCATGGACGCGCTGCGCTGCCCGCCGCCGGACGAGCCGGTCACCAAACTCTCCGGTGGTGAGCGCCGCCGGGTCGCGCTGTGCAAGCTGTTGCTGAGCAAGCCCGACCTGCTGCTGCTCGACGAGCCGACCAACCACCTCGACGCCGAATCGGTCAACTGGCTCGAACAGCACCTGGCGCAGTACCAGGGCGCGGTCCTCGCCGTCACCCACGACCGGTACTTCCTGGACAACGTCGCGGGCTGGATCCTCGAACTCGACCGCGGTCGCGCCTACCCGTACGAGGGCAACTACTCCACCTACCTGGAGAAGAAGGCCGAACGCCTCGAGGTGCAGGGCAAGAAGGACCAGAAGTTGCAGAAGCGCCTCAAGGAGGAGCTGGCCTGGGTCCGTTCCGGCGCGAAGGCCAGGCAGGCCAAGAACAAGGCGCGTCTGGGCCGCTACGAGGAGATGGCCGCCGAGGCCGAGAAGCACCGCAAGTTGGATTTCGAGGAGATCCAGATCCCCGCGGGCCCGCGCCTGGGCAGCGTCGTGGTCGAGGTCTCGCACCTGGACAAGGGTTTCGGCGATCGCCAGCTGATCAAGGATCTGTCCTTCACACTGCCGCGCAACGGCATCGTCGGCGTGATCGGCCCCAACGGCGTCGGCAAGACGACGCTGTTCAAGACCATCGTCGGACTCGAGGCGCCCGACAGCGGCGAGGTCAAGGTCGGCGAGACGGTCAAGCTCAGCTACGTCGACCAGAACCGCGCGGGCATCGATCCGAAGAAGAACGTCTGGCAGGTCGTCTCCGACGGACTCGACTTCATCGAGGTCGGCAACCAGGAGATGCCTTCGCGTGCCTACGTCAGCGCGTTCGGCTTCAAGGGCCCCGACCAGCAGAAGCCCGCGGGCGTGCTCTCCGGTGGTGAGCGCAACCGGCTCAACCTGGCGCTGACGCTCAAGCAGGGCGGCAACCTGATCCTGCTCGACGAGCCGACCAACGACCTCGACGTCGAGACCCTCGGCTCGCTGGAGAACGCGCTCGAGCAGTTCCCCGGCTGCGCCGTGGTCATCTCCCACGACCGGTGGTTCCTCGATCGCACCTGCACCCACATCCTGGCGTGGGAGGGCGACAACGACAACGAGGCCAAGTGGTTCTGGTTCGAGGGCAACTTCGAGGCATACGAGGCCAACAAGATCGAACGCCTCGGCCCGGAAGCGGCTCGCCCGCATCGGGTTACGCACCGCAAGCTGACCCGCGACTGACCCGTGGCGGCGGGGGAGCGAGGGCGCCGCGTATCGCTCTCCCGCCGCGTCGGTTTCTCGAAGGAAATGCGGTTGAGGTCGGTTCATCCGACGCGCCGCCGAAGGAAATGCGGACATCCTCCCCTACCCGCCGGTACTGGATAGGGTGGGTTACGTGCATGCGCCGGTGCTGTTCGAGGAGTGGGTGGAGCCCAGCTTCGACGCACCGTCATGACGGTCGCAGGATCCGATCGGATGCTGAACCGGGTCAGGAACCCGGCAACTATGCGGCGAACTTCGCAATCGTGGTGAACACCCTGGGATTCAAAGGGATTTCACCCTGTTGTTTCCGGCGCACAGCTACTCTCGGACCGGCGTCACTTTGTTACGGAACCGAATCCGAGGGAGTTGGCGAAAAATGACGGTCTCGTCCGAATTGTCCGCAGCGGCGTGGGCCGCGGGTCTGCCGCAGTCACTGCGCGGCGAACTCGCGAGTCTCGAGGAGGCGTACTTCCGCCACGTCGACGCGGGCGATGTGGACTGCGCGATCACCGGGATCGCCCAGATCTTCCGACGGCACCTCGAACTCGCGATGACGCGTCCCGCCGGACGGACCTTGATCCGTGTCCACCGACCCGAGGACGGCACCGGCCTGGGCGCCGCGGTCCAACTGGTCACCGACGACATGTCCCTGCTGGTCGAATCGGTGACGGCCGCGCTCACCCGGATCGGCGTCGGCGTCAGCGAAGTCATCCACCCGATCTTCGAGGTCGAACGCGACGCCGAGGCGAGATTGATCCGCGCCGCGCCCTACGAGGTCGACCGGCCCGACGAACAAGCCGTGCGCGAATCCTGGATGCACCTGCAACTGCACTCCTCGGTCCCCGCGGAACTGCTCGACCGCATCGAACAGCAGTTGCCGGTGGTGGTCACCGACGTGCGCCAGGTCAACGCCGACACCGACGCGATGAAGTCGGTGCAGAGCACGCTGGCCGACGATCTCGAGGGCTGCGCGGGCACCGGACGCTGCCCGTTCACCGACGACGACCTGGTCGAGACCGCGAACCTGTTGCGGTGGTTGGCCAGTGGCAACTTCACCGTCCTGGGGTACGCGCGTTACCGTCGAGACGAGAAGGACGACTCCGCCTCCTACGCGCTGCCCGGCACCTGCCTGGGCGTGCTGCGGCCCGACGTCGGCACCGACTTCCGGGTGCCCGTCCACGACGGCGACCGCCCGCTGCTGATGCTCACCCAAGGGCTGGTCCCGGCCACCGTGCACCGGTCGGTGTACCCGTACTTCATCGGTGTGGCCGATATCGACGAATCCGGCGCGGTCGTGGGCGACCACCTGTTCATCGGCGTGTTCACCGTCACCGCCGTGCACGAGAACGTCCTCGACATCCCGGTGATCGCGAGTCGGGTGCGCGCGGCCATCGAGCAGAGCGGCTTCGGCCTGAACTCTTTCTCGGGTCAGGCCATGCTCGAGGTCATCCAGTCCTTCCCGCGCACCGAACTGTTCTCCTCGGATTCGGAGACCATGCGCGCCACCGCGACCGCGGTGCTCAACGTCGGATTGCGCAGGCAGGTCAAACTGTTCATGCGCGCCGACGGATACGGGCGGTTCGTGGCCTGCCTGGTCTATCTGCCCCGCGACCGCTACACCACCCGGGTCCGGTTGGAGATGCAGGACATCCTGGTCCGCGAACTCGGCGGTGCCTCGATCGACTATTCGGCGCGGGTCAGCGAAAGCGAATTGGCCAGCGTCTATTTCACGGTCAAGCTGCCCGACGGCGAGCTGGGCGCGCCCCGCGAGACCGCGACGCGCGCCGACACCTCCGAACCCAACCGCGTGCGCATCCAGCGCCTGCTGGCCGAGGCCAGCCACACCTGGGACGACCACCTCACCGACGAGCTGAACAGCGCGCCGGTCGTGGGCCCCGAAGTGGTCAAGCGCTACGCCGAAGCCTTCCCCGAGGGCTACAAGCAGGATTTCGCGCCCTCGCGCGCGCTGCACGACATCGTGCGCCTGGAGCGGCTCACCGAGGGCTCGATCGTCCAGCACCTCTACCGCCGCTCGGAGTCGACGCCCGGTTCCTGGCGGTTCAGCCTCTACATCGGTGGCACCGGCATCTCGCTGAGCCAAGTGCTGCCGGTGTTGCAGAGCCTCGGCGTCGAGGTCGTCGACGAACGCCCCTACCAGATCACCCTCGACGCCGTCGGGGGTGAATCGGCCGCCGAGCGGTGGATCTACGATTTCGGCCTGCTGGCCCGGCCGGAACTGCTGCGCAGCGCGCTCGACCGCGACCTGGACGCCGAACTGCTCGAGTCCTCGGCGCGCGCCGACGCGCTCGAAGCCGAGGTGCGCGGCCTGCGTGAACGCTTCACCGACGCATTCGAGGCGGTCTGGTTCGGCCGCGCGGAGGCCGACGGACTCAACGAACTCGTTCTGCGCGCCCGGTTGCCGTGGCGGGCGGTGTCGATACTGCGCACCTACGCCAAATACCTCCAGCAGGCCGGATTCCCGTACAGCCAGTTCAACATCGCGCGGGTGCTGCTCACCTACCCCGACGCGGCCCGCCTTTTCGTCGACCTGTTCGCGGCGCGTTTCGATCCCGAGACGGTCGACGCCGAACAGGCCGCCACCCTGGAGACCCAGTTGCGCGGGCGGATCGACGAGGTGGTCAGCCTCGACGCCGACCGCATCCTGCGCGCCATCCTCGGGCTGATCAAGGCGACCTTGCGCACCAACTACTACGTCACCGACGCCGAGGGCATGTCGCGCGACTACATCTCGGTGAAGGTCGAACCGCGCGAGATCGTCGAACTGCCCCGGCCGCGTCCGCAATTCGAGATCTTCGTCTACTCGCCCCGGGTCGAGGGCGTGCACCTGCGGTTCGGTCCGGTGGCCCGCGGCGGGTTGCGCTGGTCGGACCGCCTGGAGGATTTCCGCACCGAGATCCTGGGCCTGGTCAAGGCGCAGGCGGTCAAGAACGCGGTCATCGTGCCGGTCGGCGCCAAGGGCGGTTTCGTGGTGAAACAACCGCCCGCCGCCACCGGTGACCCGGGGGCGGACCGGCAGGCGCTGGGCGCCGAGGGCGTTGCCTGCTACCGCACCTTCATCTCCGGCCTGCTCGACATCACCGACAACGTCGACCGGGCCAGCGGAGCCGTGCTGCCGCCCGCCGGCGTGGTGCGCCGCGACGGTGACGACACCTACCTGGTGGTCGCCGCCGACAAAGGCACCGCGACCTTCTCCGACACCGCCAACGAGGTGGCCCAGCGCTACGGATTCTGGCTCGGCGACGCCTTCGCCTCCGGCGGTTCGGCGGGCTACGACCACAAGGCGATGGGCATCACCGCCAAGGGTGCGTGGGAGAGCGTCAAGCGCCACTTCGCCGAGATGGACATCGACACCCAGACCGAGGATTTCACCGTCGTCGGCATCGGTGACATGAGCGGTGACGTCTTCGGCAACGGCATGCTGCTCTCCGAGCACATCCGCCTGGTCGCCGCCTTCGACCATCGCCACATCTTCCTCGACCCGAATCCGGACGCCGCGAGTTCCTTCGCCGAGCGGCAGCGGATGTTCGAGTTGCCCCGGTCCTCGTGGGCCGACTACGACGCCTCGCTGATCAGCACGGGCGGCGGCGTGTGGGACCGCACCGTCAAATCGGTGCCGATCAGCGAACAGGCGCGCGCCGCGCTCGGCCTGGCCGAGGACGTGACCGCGCTGTCCCCGCCGGATCTGGTGCGCGCGATTCTGCTCGCCCCGGTCTCGCTGCTGTGGAACGGCGGCATCGGGACCTACATCAAGGCGTCCACCGAGACCAACGCCGAGGTCGGCGACAAATCCAACGACCCGGTGCGCGTCGACGGGAACCGGTTGCGCGTCAAGGTGATCGGCGAGGGCGGCAACCTCGGCGCGACGGCGCTGGGCCGGATCGAGTTCTGCCGCAACGGCGGCAAGATGAACACCGACGCCCTGGACAACTCCGCGGGCGTGGACTGCTCCGACCACGAGGTCAACATCAAGGTCCTGCTCGACGGCGTGGTGAGCAGCGGTCTGCTGGCCGAACCGGAACGCAACCCGCTGCTGGCCTCGATGACCGACGAGGTCGCCGACATGGTGCTGCGCGACAACGTCTCCCAGAACTCGCTGATGGGGATCTCGCGGTTCGAGGCGCCGCGGATGCTGCGGGTCAGCGCGCGGTTGATCGAGGATCTCGAGCAGCGCCGCGGTCTGGATCGCGAACTCGAGGCGCTGCCCTCCGACAGCGAGATCAAGCGCAGGATCGAGGAGGGCAGCGGCCTGGCCTCCCCGGAACTGGCGAATCTGATGGCGCACGTGAAGCTGTCGCTGAAGGCGGATCTGCTGGTGTCGGAACTGCCGGATATGGCGTGGTTCGCCAACCGGCTGCCCGACTATTTCCCGACGCCGCTGCGCGAACGCTTCGGCGCCGCGATCAAACGGCACCGCCTGCGTCGCGAGATCGTCACCACGATGATCGTCAACGAGGTGGTCGATCACGGCGGGATCACCTACGCGCACCGCTTGAACGAGGAGGTCGGGGCGACGGCCACCGACGCGGTGCGCGCGTTCGCGGCGGCCGCCGACATCTTCGACCTGCACACCATGTGGGCGCGCATCCGGGAGGCCGACGCCTCCACCTCGGTGCGCGACGCGCTGGAACTCGAGACCAAGCGCACGCTGGACCGGGCCTCGCGGTGGCTGCTGAGCAACCGTCCGCAGCCGATCGCGGTGGGCGCGGAGATCAACCGCTACAGCCGCGGCGTGCGCGAGCTGGCCCCGAAGGTGCCGGGCTGGCTGCGGGTGCACCACGTCTCGACGCTGACCGATCACGCGGCCGACCTGATCGCCGAGGGCGCGCCGACCGATCTGGCGACCGAGGTCTTCGGCCTGCTCAACCAGTTCCCGCTGCTGGACGTCCTCGATATCGCCGACATCACCGATCGTGACGGCGAGGAGGTCGGCCAGCTGTACTACGCGCTCAACGACCACCTCAAGATTGATTGGCTGCTCGAGGCGGTCAGCCATCTCGAACGCGGCGACCGGTGGCATTCGCTGGCGCGACTGGCGCTGCGCGACGACATGTACAGTTCGTTGCGCTCGCTGACCCTCGACGTGCTCTCGGCCGGTGATCCTGAGGAGACGGCCGACGAGAAGATCGCCTACTGGGAGTCCAAGAACCAGTCCCGCCTGGGGCGCGCCCGCGCGGCCCTGTCGGAACTGTTCGAGTCGGGGACCCACGATCTGGCGACGCTGTCGGTGGCGGCGCGGCAGGTGCGCAGCATGGTCAGCGGCGTGGGCGTGCAGTCCGAACGCTGAACCGCGTGGTCGGGTGCGCTCGCCGGGCGCACCCGACCGAATGGTGTTACGGTGCAGGATGAAGTGCGGGCGGTGCCGCGCCCGGCGGGAACGTGTTCCGTTTCCGGCGCGCCCCGCGACGATCATCGGGGACCGCGATTGCGATACTGGTTGCCGCGAAAGTGATCGAGTCCGGTGACCGAGGTCTCGCCCGAGCCCACCGCGACGAGGCGGGCGGCACGGATGAGCGTCGGGAACCCAGTCGGAGGTACCACGTGACGAACTCTGTGAACGGCAAGGGGATGAAGGAGGGCGGCGCGGTCGTGCTGCCCAAACGTTTCCACGCCAAAGTGGAGATCCGGTGGTCGGATATGGACGTCTACCAGCACGTCAATCACGCCCGCATGGTGACGCTGCTCGAGGAGGCGCGGATTCCGTGGCTGTTCGACGGCAAACCCACCGCGACGTTGCGTGAGGGCTGCGTGCTGGCCGATCTGCGGGTGCGCTACCGCGGTCAGTTGCGGCACGAGGACACTCCGCTCGACATCGCCATGTGGATCGAGCAGTTGCGCGCGGTCGACTTCACCGTCGGCTACGAGGTACGCGCCAGCGGGGCGGCCCCCGATTCCCCGCCCGCCGTGATCGCCTCCACCCAGATCGCGGCGTTCGACATCCGCACCCAGCGGTTGCGCAGGTTGTCGCCGGTGGAACGCGAGTATCTGTCCGAGTGGATGGTGGGCTGATCCTCCGGTCGACAGGGTTGTCGTGATGATGTCGCCGCAGCGGGTGCTGCACGTGTCCGATCCGGCCGAGCGCGAGAATCTGGCCACCTTCCTGAGCAGGGCCGTGCGGTTGGATCCGGCCACGGTGGTGCGTCTGCGCAAGCGCGGCGACCGACTCGTGGCGGCTTGGGTCGGCACGGGTTTCGAGGCGTTGGCGGTGCGGACGGTGCAGGCCGAACTCGGCGTGGACGATGTGACGGTGGGCGCGGACCTGGTGCTGGCGGGTCTGTCCTCGGGCAGTCCGATCGATCTGGGGTATTCGATGGATTCGGCGTGGCGTGGCGCGTTGCCGCCGACCGACGGGTTCGCCCACATCGATGACGTGCCCGCGCGCTCGCTGGTGGAACTGGCCGAGCGGGGCGCGCAATTGGCCAAGGAGCACGGCAGTTCGCACGGGCCGCCCGCCTCGCTGCTGGATCAGACGGTGCTCACCGCCTCGGCGGACCGGCTCTCGGTGGAGGTCCCGATGCGGGTGGTCTTCGCGCTGACGGCGATGGACTTCATCCCGCATTCGGGCGACAAGGCCGAGTCCCGGCGGATTCCGACCGCCGAGATCGTGCGGGTCCGCGCCACGAAGACCTGGCTGCGCCTGGACGCGCGCTACGGTTCGGTCGCCCGCCGTCGCGGTGGCGCGATCCCGCTGACCCCGCAATAGAACGCCGACCCCGGCCTCGGCCCGACGACCTCAGCCCGCGCCGAACAGACGCAATAGGGCGGTGGTTCCCGCGGCGGCCAGGATCACCACCGGCAGCGGGGCCGAACGCCACGCCAGCAGTCCGGCGACCAGGACGCCCGCGGGGAGGGCGAGGTCGACGTGTCCGGCGGTGAAGGGCAGGGCGGTGACGGCGGCCACGGCGGCGAGGAGCACCACCGCGCCGATCTCCAGCAGGCGCACGGCGCGGTCGGGGAAGCTGATCCGGTTGCGCAGTGCGGGTCCGGCCCAGCGGAAGGCGAAGGTGCCCGCGGCGAGCGCGAGCGCCGCGACGATCGTCATCGGGAGACCTTTCTGTTCGGCTGGGCGCGGTGGCGGGCCGCGGTGGTGGGAAATGGATGCGTCCAGTGGTCGCCGTGGGTGCGGGGTGAGTTCACCGGGATGCGTCGGGGGCGGCGTCGCGAGTCCGGGGCAGGAGGCGGTGCGCGGCGAACAGGCCGACCAGCGCACAGAGCACGGGCAGTCCCTGGGGCAGCACCGGGGCGCTGACCAGGGCGAGGACTACGCCGACGGCAACGGCCCAGCGTGTGGCGCGGTCGCGCAACGCGGGCACGACCAGGGCGGCGAGCACGGCCGGGAAGACCGCGTCCAGTCCGAAGGCGTCGGTGTCGGGGACCAGGCTGCCGATCAGCGCTCCCAGCGCGGCTCCGCCCGGCCACACGATCGCGACGCCGAGTCCGCACAGCCAGTAGGCGGCGCGTCTGCGGTCGGGGTCGGTCTGGGCGAGGGCGACGGCGACGGCTTCGTCGTTCATGACGTGGGTGCCGAGCAGGCGTCGCGGACCGGCCCCGGTGACGGTGGGCAGGGACAGGCCGTAGGGCAGGTGGCGCGCGTTGACGACGAGTCCGGCCAGGACGGCGGCGAACGGGTTACCGCCCGTGGCGAGGATGCCGAGGAACAGGAATTCGGCGCTGCCCGCGAGCACGAGGACGCTCAAGACCACCGGCAGCCACATCGGGAAGCCCCACCCGACGGCGGTGGCGCCGTAGGAGACGCCGATGACGGCGACGGCGAGCAGCACCGCCGCGATGCCGCCGACGGTGTCCCGATCCAGTGTTCGCCATATCGAACGCATGTTGCCTATAGTGAACGCGGACGGTCGGGATCGTCAAGCGAACAGTTCTCCCGATGTGATTACCTGTTGGCCGATTCGGAACTCGACGGGAGTGGGCGATGGCACGGGACGAGACGACCACGGCGACGCCGCAGGCGGTGATCGCGGCTTCGCTGCGCCGCGAGCGCACCAGGGCGGGACTGTCGCTGACCGAGGTCGCCCACCGCGCGGGCATCGCGAAATCCACCCTGTCGCAACTGGAGTCGGGCAGCGGCAACCCCAGTCTGGAAACCCTGTGGGCGCTGTGCGTCGCGCTGGACATGCCGTTCTCGCGCCTGCTCGACCCGCCGCGCCCCACCGTGCAGGTGATCCGCGCGGGCGAGGGGCCGGTGGTCGCCGCCGAACACGCCGACTACCGCGCCACCCTGCTCGCGGCCGGTCCGCCCAACACCCGGCGCGACGTCTTCCGGATCACCGCCGAACCAGGTCACGCGCGGCGCTCCGATCCGCACATTCCGGGGGTGGTCGAACACGTCCTGCTCGCGGCGGGACGCGCGCTGGTCGGGCCGATCGAGGCCCCGGTGGAACTCGCCCCCGGCGACTACATCAGCTACCCGGGCGACGCGCCCCACGTCTTCGAGGCGCTGGACCCGGCGACGTGGGCGACGCTGGTCATCGAGTACGCCTGAGGCTCAGGCCGCGCCTTCGCCGAGGTATTGCAACCACACCGGATCGAGTTCGGAGGTGGTCGACAGCAGTCGCCAGTGCGGGCCTTTCGGCGAGACGAGCGGGGAGCGCAGCGTCCACCCCAGCTCGCTGAGCAGTTTGTCGGCTTTGCGATGGTTGCACGGCGCGCAACTGGCGACGCAGTTCTCCCAGGAGTGCTCGCCGCCGCGACTGCGCGGGATGACGTGGTCGATGGTCTCGGCTTTGCCCCCGCAGTAGCCGCAGCGGTAGCGGTCGCGGTGCATGAGCGCGGCCCTGGTCATCGGGACGCGGGCGCGGTAGGGGACGTGCACGTAGGTGCGCAGTCGGATGACGGAGGGGATGGCGACCTCGGTCTCGGCCGAGTGCACGACGGGGCCTTCGTCGTTGTGGTGGACCGCGTCGGCCTTGTCGCAGATCAGCAGGACGACCGCGCGGCGGGCGGACAGTGCGGTGAGCGGCTCGTAGGTGGCGTTCAGAAGCAACACCCGGCGCTTCAACCAGTTGACGGTCTCGGTGGGAACGGCGGTCAGATGCGGACCGGGATGAGCGGTCTCGCCGGGGCGGTGGCCCCCGGAATGATGGTCGGACAAAATGTGCAGCGGAGCAGCCCCCGACCCACGGATGTGGACGTCGGCGGGCTGGAGTTGTCGGTGTGCCCTGGCCTCGTGTGATCGGCCGTGCCGCTGCTTCATGGGTACCTCCGTGGGACTGCTCCCCAGTTGACCACGGAAACCCCCCGATTGCACGGTGATTTCGCACAATGTTCGGTCAACTGCCGCTGAAGCGCCGTCGGGTCGCCGTAGGCCCCGGTCGGGGCGCGTTCGACGGCCACGGGGGCACAATGGACGGTGGCCGCGGCGGCGGCCATGCGATCACCTACCCGGCGAGAGGATCAGATGAGTACCGGTGAGCAGACGGCCACGTCGTTCTACGAGGCGGTCGGCGGCGCGGAGACCTTCCGACGGATCGTGGCGGTGTTCTACCGCGAGGTGGCCGCCGACGAGTTGCTGCGCCCGCTCTATCCGGAGGAGGATCTCGGTCCGGCCGAACGGCGTTTGCGGATGTTCCTCGAGCAGTACTGGGGCGGTCCGCGCACCTACTCCGACGAGCGCGGTCATCCGCGCCTGCGGATGCGGCACATGCCGTTCAAGGTGGGGCCGCTGGAGCGGGACGCGTGGTTGCGCTGCATGCGGATCGGGGTGGCCGAGATCGAACCGGAGATCCTCGACGACGACCATCGCAAGGCCCTGCTCGACTACCTGGAGATGGCCGCGAATTCCCTGCTGAACTCGCCGTTCTGAGGGTGGACGCCCGGTGTCCGAAAGGTGACGAACATCGCGATTTGGCGGTGGCGGTGAATTCGCGGGCGGCCGTGCGATGGAATCTTCGCTCCGACCGGGGCCGCTGGACGTGGTAAATCGTGCCGACCGGTCCCGATGCCGATGATTTGCCGCATATTTCGAATGTCGGGTCCCCTGAGAGAATTCGGTGAAATTCTTTGGCACTATTGCGGACGTGACAGAATCACCAGCCGCGCCGGTGGAGGGCAACGCGCCGGTTGACGGCGCAGCACAACCGTGGTGGCGTTCGGCCGTGTTCTACCAGGTCTACCCGCGTTCGTTCGCCGATTCCGACGGCGACGGCGTCGGCGATCTCGGCGGGATCGAGGACAAGCTCGGCTATCTGGAACTGCTGGGCGTCGACGCGTTGTGGATCTGCCCGGTCATGCGTTCCCCGATGGCCGACGGCGGATACGACGTCTCCGATCCCCGCGACATCGATCCGCTCTTCGGCGGACTCGAAGCGATGGACTCGTTGCTCGAGGCCGCCCACCGACGCGGGATCAAGATCACGATGGATCTGGTGCCCAACCACACCAGCGACCGGCACCCGTGGTTCGAGGCCGCGCTGCGCGCCGCGCCCGGCGGCGGTGAGCGGGCCCGCTACATCTTCCGCGACGGCCGCGGCCCCGACGGCGACCAGCCGCCCAACAACTGGCCGAGCATCTTCGGCGGACCGGCCTGGACCAGGGTGACCGAACCCGACGGCACTCCCGGCCAGTGGTATCTGCACATCTTCGCCCCCGAACAGCCGGACCTGAACTGGGACAACCCGGAGGTCATGGCCGATTTCGAGCAGACGCTGCGCTTCTGGCTCGACCGCGGGGTCGACGGGTTCCGCATCGATGTCGCGCACGGGATGGCCAAGCCGCCGGACCTGCCGGACATGGCCGAGGTCTCCACCAAGATGCTCGTGCACGACGACGACGATCCGCGTTTCAACAATCCGGGCGTGCACGAGATCCACCGCCGGTTCCGCAAGGTGCTCGACGAGTACCCGCACGCGGTGTCGATCGGCGAGGTGTGGGTGGACGACAACACCCGCTTCGGCGAATACGTCCGTCCCGACGAACTGCATCTGGCCTTCAACTTCCGCCTCGCCGAGACCGCCTTCGACGCCGAGCAGGTGCGCGCGGCGGTGGACAACTCGCTGGCGGCGGTGGCCCCCGTCGGGGCGACGCCCACCTGGACGCTGTCCAACCACGACATCGAACGCGAGGTCACCCGCTACGGCGGCGGGCCGGTCGGGGTGGCCAGGGCCAAGGCCATGATGATGGTCGAGTTGGCCCTGCCCGGTTCGGTGTTCCTCTACAACGGGTCCGAATTGGGTCTGCCGAATGTGGACGACCTGCCCGAGGAAGCGCTGCGGGATCCGGTGTGGGAGCGCTCCGGGCACACCGAGCGCGGCCGCGACGGCTGTCGGGTGCCGCTGCCCTGGGAGGGCGACGCGCCGCCGTTCGGCTTCACCGCGGCTCCGGCGGCATGGCTGCCGCAACCGGCCGCGTGGGCCGGGTCGACGGTGGAGGCGCAACTCGAGGAACTCGGGTCGACGGTGTCGCTGTACCGCCTGGCGATCGAGATGCGTGGTTCGCATCCGGAATTCGCGGGCGCGACGGTCGAGTGGTATGGCAGTCCGAAGGGCTGTCTGGCCTTCCGCAGGCCGGGCGGGCTGATCTGCGTCCTCAACGCCACCGCCGCGCCGATTCCATTGCCGCCCGGCGACATGCTGCTGGCCAGCGCTGCCCTGGTGGACGGTCAACTGCCGCCGGACGCCGCGGCCTGGCTGGTCTGAGGGTGGGTCCGGGACCGACACGGACGCCCCTGGTGTCGACCACGCGATGATCTACTACAGCCGATCGGATACCGTTGATCCGTGAGCATTCTCGAGACAGTGCTGATTTTCGGCGGCATCCCGCTGGTGGTCTACGGCGCCATCGCGGGCTTGTCGTTCCTCGGCAAGCCCTTCGCCGGTGACAAGCCGACCCATTTCGACCTCGGTCAGAAGTGGACGCAGCCGCCGGTGCTGTGGAGTGCCACCGACGAGGTGACCGGACACGGTCACCACGGTGCCGGGGCGCACGGCGACCACCACGCCATCGAGGCGTCCGCGGCGGATCTGATCGGAGGCCGGGCAAGTGGCAAGTTCTGAGTGGCCCGCGGTGGTCGAATCCGACCTGCCGCACGGATACGCGCTGACCAGCAGCGGTCGCGTCTCGGGTGTGCACGAGGCGGGTGAGGTGTTCAAGGAGGTGCCGTTCAGCGACGACGAGCGGCTCACCATCGACAACGTGCTCACCGAGGCCACCCGCGCGACGAAGGTGCGCTTCAACATCTACATCGGCGATCTCGGCGCCGACACCGCCGCCGGTGTCGACGCGATCTTCCCGGCCACGCCGGAGGCCGCGCGGTCGGTGCTCATCGCGGTCTCGCCGAACGAGAAGGCCGTCGAGGTCCGTTCCGGCCGCGAGGTCGCCGACCGGGCCAACGACCGGGTCTGCCAACTCGGTGTGACGGCGGCGCTGAGCAGTCTGCGCCGCGGCGACCTGATCGACGGACTGGTCTCCGCGATCCGCGTGATGACCGCCGCGATCGGCCGCTGACCGCGCTCGGCTGATCCCTGACCAACAGCGGCCCCGGACCCGAAGGTCCGGGGCCGCTGTCGGCTGTGGTCAGCTCGCGTCGAACGCGCGGGCCCGCAGCGACCGCTCGATACCGGCCTTGCCCTCGCCGACCAGCCTGCGCAGCGCGGGCGGGTGGTCGGCGGACAGGAACTTCTCGGCCTCGGCCACGGCCTGCTCCGACACGGCCCACGAGGGGTAGAGCCCGATCACGACGGTCTGGGCGACCTCGCTGGAGCGGCGCTCCCACACCCCGGGGATCTCGGCGAAGTAGCGCTCGACGTAGCCGGCGAGCAGGTCTTCCTGCCCCGCGGGCGCGAACCCGCCGACGATGGCGCGCGCGGTGATGTTGGGGACGGTGTCGTCACCCATCACCGTCTGCCACGCGTTCTCCTTGACCTCGGCGATCGGGCGCGCGGTCGCGGCGGCCGCCGCCTGGCGCTTGCCCGCCGCGGTGCGGTCGCCCGCCAGTTCGGCGTCGATGACCGGGGTGTCCGTGCCGTCGGCGTCGATGACGCCCGCCGCCGCCAGCGCGGTCACCAGACGCCAACGCAGGTCGGTGTCGATGTCGAGGCCGGGCAGTCCGGCGTCCGCGCCGTCGAACAGCGCGCGCAGCGCCTCGGTGTGCCGGGGTTTGAGCTTCGCGCCGGTCAGCGCGTTGACGAAGGCCAGTTGGTGATCGGAGCCGGGTTCGGCGGCGCGGGCCAGTTCCAGCAGGCGATCGGCGAATTCGGGCCTGCCGACCTCGGCCGCCCAGGTCGGCTCGGCGTAGCTGCCGATGGCGGTGGCGGCCTGCATGAGCAGGCGCTGCACGACGCCGATCTCCGATTCCGCGCCGACGCCGCGCTGCACGAGGGCGACGAAATCGCGGGCGCGCATCTCGGCCTGCCTGGTCATCTCCCAGGCCGCCGACCACGCGAGCGTGCGCGGCAGCGGGTCGACGATCTCGTGGATGCGGTGCAGCACCACCTCGAGCGACTCCGGGTCCAGGCGCACCGAACAGTAGGTGAGGTCGTCGTCGTTGACCAGCACGAACCGGCCGCGCTCCACACCGACCAGGTCGGGGACCTCGGTGCGTTCGGTCGCGTCCAGATCCAGTTCCACGCGGTGCGTGCGCACCAGCTTGCCGTCCCGCTCGCCGTAGACGCCGACCGCGAGTCGGTGCACGCGGTACTCACCCGCACCGGGCTGCGCGCCTTCCTGCACCACGGCGAATCGGGTGAACCGGCCCTCGGCGTCGACCTCGAAATCGGGGCACAGAATGTTCAGGCCGGTGGTCTTGAGCCACTGCGAACCCCAGTCCGACAGGTCGCGGCCCGAGGACTTCTCCAGCGCGGCCAGCAGGTCGTCGAAGGTGGCGTTGCCGTAGGCGTGATCGGCGAAGTAGTCGCGCAGACCGGCCAGGAACGGCTCCAGCCCGACGTAGGCGACCAACTGCTTGAGCACCGAGGCGCCCTTGGCGTAGGTGATGCCGTCGAAGTTGACCTCGACCGCGTGCAGATCGGGGATGTCGGCCGCGATCGGGTGGGTGGAGGGCAACTGGTCCTGGCGGTAGGCCCAGGACTTCTCCACATTGGCGAAGGTGGTCCAGGCGTTGGTGTACTCGGTGGCCTCGGCCTGGCACAGCACCGAGGCGAAGGTGGCGAAGGACTCGTTGAGCCACAGGTCGTCCCACCACTTCATGGTGACCAGGTCGCCGAACCACATGTGCGCCATCTCGTGCAGCACCGTCTCGGCGCGGCGCTCGTAGGCGGCCCTGGTGACCTTGGAACGGAAGACGTAGTCCTCGAGGAAGGTGACCGCGCCCGCGTTCTCCATCGCGCCCGCGTTGAACTCGGGCACGAACAACTGGTCGTACTTACCGAAGGCGTAGGGGACGCCGAACTTCTCGTGGTAGAAGCCGAAGCCCTGCTTGGTCTCGGTGAACAGGCGGTCGGCGTCCATGTGCGCGGCCAGCGAGGCCCGGCAGTAGATGCCCAGCGGAATCGTGCCGTGCCCGTCGGTGTAGGCGTCGGTCCACTGCGCGTAGGGGCCCGCGATCAGCGCGACCAGGTAGGTGCTCATCCGCGGGGTGGTGCGGAACAGGTGGTGGCCGGGTTCCGCGCGCAACGTCTCGACCACCGCGCCGTTGGAGATGACCTTCCAGTCCGGCGCCGCCGTCACCGCGATGTCGAAGGTGGCCTTGAGATCCGGCTGGTCGAAGCAGGCGAACATGCGCTTGGCGTCGGCGGTCTCGAACTGCGAGTACAGGTAGACCGCGTCGTCGGACGGGTCCACGAAGCGGTGCAGGCCCTCGCCGGTGTGGGAGTACTCGCAGTCGGCCTCGACCACCAGTTCGTTGCGTTCGGCCAGATCGGTCAACCGGATGCCGGTGGACTCGTCGTAGTCGGACACGTCGATCGCGACGCCGTTGAGCACGGCCGAACGCACACCGCGCGCGACGATGTCGATGAAGGTGCTCGCCCCCGGCGTGGCGGTGAAACGCACCGTGCTGCGGGAGAAGAACGTGTGCTCGCCCGGCTGCCCGGACCCGTCGGTCAGATCGAGATCGATGCGGTAGTTCTCGACCTGCACCGTGGCGGCGCGTTCGATCGCCTGTTCGCGAGTCAGGTTGGGTGCGGACATGAGGCTCCTTCGTGGTCGAAGAACGGCAGGCCCCACCAACCCTATCGGTGCCGCACGGCGTCGCACGTCGAAGACACCGCGGCCCACGCGGGGCGAGTGGCCGGGGGCGGCGGCGGTATCGTGCACGTGCCGCGCAGGCACATCACCGGAGGATTCGGAGGCCAGACGTTGAAGCATGTGCACGCCGGGAAGGTGCGCGATCTGTACGAGGACGGCGACACGCTGGTGCTCGTCGCCTCCGACCGGGTCTCGGTCTACGACGTCGCGTTGCCGACGCCGATTCCCGACAAGGGTGTACTGCTGACCCAACTGTCGAACTGGTGGTTCGACTTCTTCGCCGACATCCCCAACCACTTGGTCTCCACGACCGACGTGCCCGCCGAATTCGCCGGGCGCGGTGTGCGGGTGGCGCGGCTGGAGATGATCCCGGTCGAATGCATCGCGCGCGGGTACCTGACCGGCGGCGGTCTGAAGGAATACCAGGCCACCGGGGCGGTGTCCGGGGTGGCGCTGCCCGTGGGGCTGCGGGACGGCGACAAGCTGCCCGAACCGATCTTCACCCCCACGACCAAGGCCCCGCAGGGCCACGACGAACCGATCACCTACGCCGACGTGGTCGACCGGCACGGCCGTGAGGTCGCCGAACTGCTGCGCGACACCACCTTGGACCTGTACCGGCGCGGCGCCGAACACGCGGCGGGGCGCGGCGTGCTGATCGCCGACACCAAGGTCGAATTCGGCTGGCACGGTGAGGTGTTCACCCTCGGCGACGAAGTGCTCACCTCCGACTCCTCGCGGTTCTGGCCCGCCGACCGGTGGGAGCCGGGCCGCGCGCAGCCCTCCTTCGACAAGCAGTTCGTGCGCGACTGGGCCACCTCGACCGGCTGGGACAAGGAACCCCCGGGGCCGCACATCCCGGACGACGTGGTCGCCGCGACCCGCGCCAAGTACATCGAGGCCTACCAGCTGATCACCGGACTCAACTGGGGCTGAGCCGCCCCTCGGTGAGTAGTTCGGCCAGCCGGTCCAGGAACGGCACCTGCCCCTTGCCGAGTTTGCGGTGCGCGGTCTCCAGGTCGAACCACTGCGCGCGGTCGATCTCGGGAAACTCCGCTCGGCGACCCGAGCGCGGCGGCCACTCCATCTCGAAGGTCCCCGGCACGACCAGCGTCGGGTCCAGATCGCCCAGCACCGCCCACGCCGTCACCGTCTTCTTGCTCGCGCCGCTGCCGTAGCGCACCTGCCCCAGCGGCAGCCAGTCACCCTGCGGCACGGGCAGTCCCAGCTCCTCGGTGAACTCGCGCGCGGCCGCGTCCCGCGCGTCCTCCTCCTCGGCGAGGTACTCGCCCTTGGGAATCGACCACCCGCCGTCGTCCTTGTTCGTGTAGTACGGGCCGCCGAGATGGCCGAGCAGGACCTCGGGCGCGCCGTCGGCGTCGCGGCGGAACAACAGGACTCCGGCACTGGTCTTCTCGGTCATCCGTGCAGTGTGCTCGCTCGACGCCGAGTCTGTGCTCGCGGGGCGGTCGATGCGGTGAATCGCTGTCCGGGGTGCGGTTGGGCACTCGCGCGCCGCCGAGAGGTGATGCGTTCGGCGGGTCAGCGTGTGGTAGCGGCGCGCAGGCGGGCGGCGCGCAGGGTGAGGTAGTCGCGTTCGGGGGTGCTGGTGGTGCGGGCGGCGGCCGCGGTGTAGGCGGCGATTGCGGCGACGTGGTCACCCGCCATCTCGTACAGGTGCCCGCGCACGGCGGCCAGGCGGTGACTGCCCGCCAACTCCGCGTCCGACCCGGCGACGACCGCGAGTCCGGCCGCCGGGCCGTCGGTCATCGCGACCGCGACCGCGCGGTTGAGCGTCACCATCGGGCCGCCCGCCATCGTCTCCAACACCGTGTACAACTGCCGCACCCGCATCCAGTCGGTGTCCTCGGCGCGGCGGGCGTCCGCGTGCACGGCCGCGATCGTCGCCTGCACCTGGTACGGGCCACGCAAGCCGTCGGACAGCGTCGCCGTGACAAGTCGCAGACCCTCGGTGATCCGCGCGCGATCCCAGCGGGTGCGGTCCTGTTCGGCCAGCGGGATCAGTTCGCCGTGCGGACCCGTGCGCGCCGCCCGCCGCGCATCGGTGAGCAGCATGAGCGCCAACAGCCCGGTGACCTCGCTGTCCTCGGGCAGCAGAGCGCGCACCTCGCGGGTCAGCCGGATCGCTTCCCCGGACAGGTCGCCGCTGTGCAGGTCGGGACCCGCCGTACTGGTGTGCCCTTCGGTGAAGATCAGATACAGCACGTGCAGGACCGGGCCGAGCCGTTCGCGCCACCGGGCGCCGCCCGGCGGCCCGAACGGGCGCTCGAGCGTCGAGAGCCGTTTCTTCGCCCGCGAGATGCGTTGCGCCATCGTCGCTTCCGGCACCAGGAAGGCGCGCGCGATCTGCGCGGTGCTCAACCCGCCGACGGCGCGCAACGTCAACGCGATCGACCCCGCCGTCGGCAGCGCCGGATGACAGCACAGGAAATACATCGCCAAGGTGTCGTCACGATCGACGGCGTGCGCGTCGGGCACCTCGCGCGCCACGACGACGTCCTCCCGGCGACGCCGGGCCACCTCGGCGCGGATCGCGTCGGCCATGCGCCGCTCGGCCACCCGGATCAGCCACGCGCGCGGATTGTCCGGGAATCCGTCCGCGGGCCACCCGGTCGCCGCCGCGAGCATGGCCTCCTGGAGCGCGTCCTCGGCGGTGTCGAAATCGCCGAACCTGCGCACCAGCACGCCCAGCACGCGCGGCGCGAGCGCCCGCAGCACCGACTCGACCTGCACCGCGTCCGACTCCGGTGAGGTAGACGCCGCCCCAGGCGGATTCGCCGCCGCGCTCTGCGCGCTGGAGGTCGCCGGGCCTTCCGCGCTGGAGGTCGTCGCGTCCTCTGCACTCGATATCGCCGTGCTCTGCGCGCTCGAGGTCACCGGAGCGGTGCGTGCGGACTCCGTCATTCCTGGGCGGGTGCGCTCATCAACGCCCGCACCTGGATGTATTCGCCGATCGGCGCGCCGCCGGGGCCGGGGGCGGCGGAGGCCAGTGCGGCGATCTCGACGGCGCGTTCGGGGGAGTCGACGTCGACGATCCAGTAGCCCGCGAGGAACTCCTTGGTCTCGGGGAACGGGCCGTCGGTGACCACGGGGGCGGTGCGGCCGTCGGCGGAGACGATCCGCGCCTCCTCGGGGCCCGCCAGGCCCTGGGCGTCGACGAGTTCGCCGTTGGCGGAGAGCAGTTCGCCCAGCGCCTTCTGGAACTCGATGTGGGCGACGATGTCCTCGGGCGACCATTCGCCGATGGGGGTGTCGCAGTGCGCGGCCGCGCCGTAGGTCTTGATCAGCATGTATTTCACGGTCGGTCTCCTCGCCGGTCCGGGAGCGCCCCTGCGGCGCCGCCGCGAGTGGGTCGCAGCCGGCACCGCGTTCTCGACACGTTCGGGGTGGTGATCCGGCTCACAGCGGTTGGTCGGTATCGGCCAGACGGTCCGGATCGACCGGTTCGCCCGCGGCGATCAACTCCTTGACGCGGTCGGTGACATCCCAGACGTTGACGTTCATCCCCGCCAGCACCCGGTTGTCGCCGTCGAGCCAGAACGCCACGAATTCGCGGCCCGCCAGGTCACCGCGCACCACGACCCGCGCGTACTCGCCCGCGGCGGCGTAGCCGGTGTACTCCATCCCCAGGTCGTACTGGTCGGTGAAGAAGTAGGGGAGTCGGTCGTAGACGGCGTCGCCGCCGAGCATGGTCGAGGCCGCCACCGCGGGCTGATTCAGCGCGTTGGCCCAGTGCTCGACCCGGATGCGCCTGCCCAGCGTCGGATGCCGTTGTTCGGCGATGTCGCCGATCGCGACGATGTCGGGGTCGCTGGTCGCCAGGCGCTCGTCGACCAGGACCCCGCCGTCCACCTCCAGGCCCGCGTCGGCGGCCAGATCGATATTCGGTCGCGCGCCCACCGCGATCAGGACGGCATTCGCCTCGACCGTGCTGCCGTCACCCAGGCGCAACCCGGTGGCGAGCATGGCCTCGCCTCCGTCGCGGGTGGTGATCTCCTCGACCGTCACCCCCAGGCGCAGGTCCACCTCGTGCTCGCGGTGCAGGTCGGCGAACACCGCACCCATCTCCGGGCCGAGCGCGCCCAGCAGCGGTTGTTCGGCCGATTCGACCACCGTGACCCGCAGCCCGGCCCCGCGCGCCGCCGCGGCCACCTCCAGTCCGATCCAGCCCGCGCCGATCACCGCGAGACTGTCGTTCTGGCCGAACAGTTGCAGCAAGGTCTCGGAATCCTCGATGTTCCGGAGCGTGTACACGTTCGGCGAGTCCGCGCCCGGCAGATCCGGGCGGCGCGGGGTGGACCCGGTCGCCAACGCCAACTTGTCGTAGGGCAGCGTCGACCCGTCGGGCAACGTCACCGTCTTGGCCTCGCGGTCGATCGCCGTCACCGTCGTGCCCAACCGCAGATCCACCCGGTGATCGCGATACCACTGCGCCGGATCGACCGTGAAGTCGGCGAACTGCTTCTTGCCGAACAGATACTCCTTCGACAACGGCGGCCGCTCGTAGGGCAGATGCTCCTCCGCGCCGATCACCGTCACCTCCCCCTCGAAGTCGTTGGCGCGCAAGGCTTCGGCGAGTTTGGCCGCGGCCAGACCCCCACCGACGACGACGAAACGAGGCTGCGAACTCATGGTCGGACTCCTTCGCGGAGGGGATGGATTCCTGGCACGAGCCTACTGTCACCGACCCCGCGCGACCCCGGTTCGCGCGGACCGGGAACGAACCGCCGCGATCTGTGGTTGGTTCGAGTATCGGCGCGGGGTCACTCCCGCCCGAACACCGAACTTCGCGCAAAGTCGAGAGGAACCCCCGTGACCGACACGGCCGAGAAGAACGTCGCAGACTTCTGGTTCGACCCGCTGTGCCCCTGGTGCTGGATCACTTCCCGCTGGATTCTGGAGGTCGAGAAGGTCCGCGACATCGAGGCGCGTTTCCACGTCATGAGCCTGGCGGTGCTCAACGAGGGCCGCGACCTGCCCGAGCAGTACCAAGCGCTGATGGCGATCGGCTGGGGCCCGGTCCGGGTCGCCATCGCCGCCGCCCAGCAGCACGGCGACAATGTGCTCGCCCCGCTCTACACGGCGATGGGCACCCGCATCCACGAGCGCAAGAGCGAATACGAGCGCGAGAACCGCGCCGACTCGCTGGCCGCCGTCATCGCCGACTCGCTCGCCGAACTCGGCCTGCCCGCCGAACTCGCCCAGGCCGCCGAGAGCACCGACTACGACGAGGCCCTGCGCGCCAGCCACCACGCGGGCATGGACAAGGTCGGCATGGACGTCGGCACCCCGACCATCCACGTCAACGGCATCGCGTTCTTCGGACCGGTGCTCTCGCGCATCCCGCGCGGCGAGGACGCGGGCAGGGTGTGGGACGGCGTCGTCGCCCTGGCCTCCTACCCGCACTTCTTCGAGCTCAAGCGCAGCCGCGACGAAGACCCGTCCTTCGACTGATCGCCCGAACGGTGTGGCGGCGGACTCGCCGCCACACCGTGCTCAGGGGCGAGCGGTGTCCGGCGGGTCGGCCTTCTCGTCGGCGTTTTTCGGTGCGGGGGCGTCGGTGGCCGACGGCCGGTCGGAGGTCGAGCTGTCCGGCCCGACGGTTCCGGCCGACTTCTCGGTGGACACCGGATTCGGCACGCTCGTCGGGATCGAGTCGGCCTCGGGTTCCTTCTCGGTGGCGGGTCGCTCGGCCGGAGGCGCTGAGCTCTCCGGAGTGGCGGGCGCGTCGTGCGGGGGCGTCGCGTCACGCGGAACTTCCGGCGGGCGACTGCCTGCTGCCGGGACGATCGCCGGGTCGGTCCGGTGGGTGTCGGAGAGCGGATGCGGTCCGCTCTCTCTTGCCGGTCCGTTGGGATGGGGATGCGGACCGCTCCCATGTCCGAGTCCGCCGGGCGGGTGCGCTCCGGAGTGCTGCGCAGGTCCGCCGGAGAACGGTTGGCCGGGGCCGGTGTGCGGGCCGTGGCTTCCGGGCGGCGGGGAGTATCCGCCCTGCGGTCCGCCGAATCGCGGCAACGGACCGGTGTGGGGACCGACCGTGGGTGCACAGTACTGCCCAGGGAGGCCCGGTTGGCCGGGTTGCGGATGCGGTCCGCTGTGTCCGGTTCCGCCGGGATACGGCGGCGGGGCCGGATTTCCTCCGCCGAACTGGGGCAGTGGGCCGGTATGAGGTCCGTGGGCGGGGGAGGAGAAGCTGCCCTGCGGGCCGTGTACCCGGGGCAGCGGTCCGGTGTGCGGGCCGTCTCCACCCGGCTGCGGCCCGGACGATCCGAGGCCGCCCGGTGAGCCGTACTTGCCGGCGCCCGAAGGCGGCGGACCGCCGTAGCCGGGGAATCCGCCGGTGGGCAGGGCGGCGAGCGGCGCGGTCGGCCGCCAGAGCAGATTGCCGTGTTTGGTGCGGTCGCGCAGCGCCCACATGCGCCAGGTCAGTACCGGATGGCTGACCAGGCCGTTGTAGAGCCAGACGAAGAAGCCGCGTTCGGCCGGTGCCCGGTCGGCCATCTCGTCGAAGCCGACCAGCGCGTTGAGGTACTTGCCGCCGGCCAGGGTGTTCATCGCGCCGCGCGCGCCGCGGTGGTTGTAGCAGTAGCCGTGGTTGTCGGCGGTGTACTCCTGCGCGCGTCGCAGCGAACCGCCCAGGATCGGCAGGTACGGCACCACGTACATGCCGAGCCACCGCCAATAGGAGGCGTGGCCCGCGGCGATGTGGCCGACCTCGTGGCCGATGATGAACGCCAGCGCGTCGGGATCGCGTGCCGCGCCGCCGATCTCGAACAGGTCGCTGTTGACGGCGACGAAGCGCCGGAAGCCGTGTCCGGAGGCGAAGGCGTTGATCGCGCCGTTGCCGAGCACCACGTACGCGTCGGGCGTCTTGGCCATCCCGAAGCGGTGGGCGGCCTCGGTGACCATGCGGTGCGCGTCGGGGAACTGGGTGGGGGTGATCCGGATGCCGCTGGTGCGCAGTTGCGCGAACAGCATGCCGCGTTGCAGCCACAGCAGCAGCGGGGCCAACAGCAGCGGCGCGGAGATCTGCAACGGGATCCACCCGGCCAGCGTCATGATCAGCCCGAGGACGAAGAACAGGCCCGTGATCACCACGATCACGGTGAGCAGCGGCACCTCCAGGGTGTGCCGGGCGGGCATGCCGAACGGTGACAGTCCGCGGACCTGCTGGATGGGGCCCGGCGGTTTCGGGCCGTAGATCGTGTCGGGTGACTGATAGCCGGGGAGCCAACCCGGCGGCCCGGCGGCCGGGTCCCACCCGGCCGGGTTGATCACCGGAGTCGAACCCGTCGGCCCGCCACCGGAATCCGCGGTCATGAGCGAGGGATGCCGTTGGTCGTCGGACTGCATGGCAGGAACTCTATTCATTCCCCCGCCGTCGGCATCCCGAGAGCGCCTGACACAATCGCTGCCATGCGCGTATACCTGGGTGCCGACCATGCCGGTTTCGAGTTGAAGAATCTTGTCAAGGCCCATCTGGAAGAGGCGGGCCACGAGGTCGTCGACTGCGGCGCGCTCGAGTACGACGCGCTCGACGACTACCCGGCGTTCTGCATCGACGCCGCGCGCCGGACCGTCGCCGATCCGGGCAGCCTCGGACTGGTGTTCGGCGGCAGCGGCAACGGCGAGCAGATCGCCGCCAACAAGGTGCCGGGCGCTCGCTGCGCGCTTGCCTGGAGCGTGGAGACGGCCAAGTTGGCCCGCGAGCACAACAACGCGCAACTGATCGGCATCGGCGGCCGTATGCACAGCACCGACGAGGCCCTGGCCATCGTCGACGCGTTCGTCGCCACCCCGTGGTCGGGCGAGGAGCGCCACCAGCGCCGTATCGACATCCTGGCCGAGTACGAGAAGTCCGGCGTGGCCCCGGCGACCGTCTAGGCGGCTGGACAATGCCCGAAGGGCATACCCTGCACCGACTGGCCCGCTTGCACGAGCGACGCTTCGCCGGGTCGGTGGTGCGGGTGTCGAGTCCGCAGGGGCGATTCGCCGACGGCGCCGCCTCGGTCGACGGACAGGTGCTCGAGCGCTCCGAGGCGCACGGCAAACATCTGCTGCACCACTACGCGTCCGGGGCGACCGTGCACGTCCACCTGGGGCTCTACGGCAAGTTCTACGACGCCGAACTGCCGATGGGCGAGCCGATCGGGCAGGTCAGGATGCGCATGGTCGGCGGGTCCGGTTTCGGCACCGATCTGCGCGGACCGGCCGCCTGCGAGGTGCTGACGCCGCCGGAGGTCGAGGCGCTGACCGACCGGTTGGGCGCCGACCCGTTGCGCGGGGACGCCGATCCCGCACGGGCCTTCCAGCGGATCACGCGCTCGCGCAGGGCGATCGGAGCGCTGCTGATGGATCAGTCGGTGATCGCGGGCGTGGGCAACGTGTACCGGGCCGAAGTGCTGTTCCGGCACGAGATCTCGCCGTATCGCCCGGGAACCTCCCTGGAAGCCGCACTGTGGCAGGCCCTCTGGGACGACTTGGTCGACCTGATGCCGGTCGGAGTCGCCACCGGGCGAATGCATGTCGTGCGTCCCGAACACGATCACGGCGAACCGTCCTACGCCCCCGACCGCCCCAGGACCTACGTCTACCGCCGCGCGGGCGCGGCCTGCCGGATCTGCGGGTCGACGGTCCTGCACGCGGTCATGGAGGGGCGCAACCTGTTCTGGTGCCCCGGCTGTCAACCGGACTGACGCCGAAGCCCCCTTCTCCGAGTGCGGATGCCCCGCGTCGCGATCTCAGCCCGCGACCGCGGCGTCGATCTCCGGCTCGTCGGAATCCGAGAACGCGAACCGCCGTCCGCCCGCCGTCTTGGCGGTGTACATCGCCCGGTCGGCGCGACGCAGCAGATCGGTGAAATCGCAGGGGGACCCCGGTGCGGTGTGCGCGGTGCCGACACTCGCCGAGACCGGCACGGGACCCGCCGTCGACCACACCGGGTCGCGCAGCGCGTGCACGATCTTGTGCGAGATCTCCATCAGCGTGTGCGCGTCGCGGTTGACCGCGAGCACGAATTCGTCACCGCCGTAACGGCAGATCACCGTGTCGGAGGGGCAGATCTCCTTGAGCCGCTTGGCCAATTCGACCAACACCTCGTCGCCGACCGCGTGCCCGTAGCCGTCGTTGATCTGCTTGAACCTGTCCAGGTCGATCAGCAGCAGGCCGACGTGGCTGGTCGGGTCGGCCGCCATCCGGCGCACCCTGTCCTGCAACAGCGTGCGGTTGGCCAGATCGGTGAGCGCGTCGTGGGTGGCCTCGTGCCGCAGTCGATGTTGCAGCGCCGCGATCTCCTGGACCCGCAGCGAGACCTTGGCGGTCATGTTCTGCTCCTGCTGGGCCAGCGCGCGTTCCTGGAGGGCCTGGGCGTAGCTGTCGATGGCCTGGCTGGCCACGAACGGCCAGCGGGTGGCCACCAGCGAACCCGGCCTGCCGGAGGGGAAACCGAGCAGCCAGCGGCTCGCCTGGGCCAGCATGCGGGTGCGCTCGAAAGGGGGATCGGCCAGCAGCGCGCCGAGTTCGCGGGCGGCGGGGACCGGGAAGGGCTCGAAACGCGCGAGATCGAGCAGGCACTGGACGACCTGGACCAGGACCGGCTCCAACTGCTGCGGAGTCGTGTGCGAACCGGGCTCCGCGCAGACCGCGCGTGCCCAGGCGCGCGCCATCGCGGCGACGGGCGGATCGGTGTCGGCAGACATCGCGCTCACCCGACCGGGTCGACGTCGGCACCCTGCCCCGTGCGAGCACAGGGACCGGTTTCACCCCGATCACTACTGCTATGCGGTTGGGTCCACCGTGGTTGGTGCACGTTCACCGCCCCCTTTCCAGATACCCCCGTCCGGCAAAAAGGATCCTAGCAAGCCACCCGGCACTGAAAAACGCCGTTTCACAACGAGTTTTCGACGCCCGACGAATGGCGATCGGTTGTGTGATCGTTCCGGGACCCCCGGTGTTACACATCAATCCCGGTTCGCCGGACGTTCGCGCGGTGACATGCCAGAAGTATGCCCGAAATCGGATGAATCCGCCGCTCGACGGCGGTTTTCGAAGCCGCGGCCGACCGCGCGATCCCCCCGGACGTGGCGAAGTCGGTCGGATCCGCGGGGGAGTGACCTGTGACACAGTCGTCCGAGCAGGGGGCGATTGGCATTTTCGGTGGCGCATTCGGTACAGTCGGTGCGCACACGACATCGTGGCGATCCCATCGGTGTCGTATGCCTGCGGGTGTAGTTCAATGGTAGAACCTCAGCCTTCCAAGCTGATGGTGCGGGTTCGATTCCCGTCACCCGCTCCACACACGAGTTCATCCTCGCCGAGGCCATCGGCCGACGAGGGCCACGGGGTGTAGCGCAGCTTGGTAGCGCATCCGCTTTGGGAGCGGAGGGTCGCAGGTTCAAATCCTGTCACCCCGACAGTCTTTCGCGGAGCGCGGCCCAGGTCAGGGGCCTTCGCCCGTTCTTCGGCAACATTGCCGGATAGCCGTTCGCTACCGGATTTGACCGCGATTCGCCGGTGTCTATCGCACGTAGATCGCACGGCCGGACCACGTTTGGCCCTGGTCAGTGGTGGCCTGCGCATGACGGGGGCTGGCTACCCGCCTGCCCCATAGGGCCTGCCCGTCACGCGCAGAGGCTCGCAGGTCAAGGGTGGCCCTTGGGCCATCGGCGTGCCGACGCGACTTGTCGCGCCCTTGAGGTGTGAGGGGCGCGGGATCACAATGCAGGCCACCACAGACCAGGGCCACGCGACCGGAGGTCGCGAGGATAGCCGCGCGGAGACGGTTACTTCGATGGCTCGCGCGGGAAGTTCTGAAGTGCATGATTGAGCATGTCCACTACTGCCTGATTTGAGCGTTCGCGTATGGCCTCGATTTCGTCTGCGGTTTCGCGAAGCTGACCAGGGGTCACGCTCTTACTGAGCTTGCTGATGCTCGTTGCGGTCGCGAAGTTCTCGTTGGTCACTGTGATCATGCGCTCCTGCAAGGTGTCGTCCGAGGTCAGCAGCCGAGCTGACAGCGCCGCGCTAAGAACATCGTTGGTCGCGGGCTGGAGCTTGTTCAGGTTGTGCAGCGTTAGTTGTGTTCGATAGCTGCCACGGATGTTTCCGGGTTCGTTCGTCTCGATCGCCTCGGCCAGCGCCCGGGCCATCTGTGCGGCCATATTGGCATGGGTGCCACACGCACTGACCTGAAACGAAAGTGCGACCACCGCATCACCCAGGCTGCGTGTGTGCTCGTTGTCCTTGTCGTGACGCCACCGCTCCTCGGCCCGCTGGTAGGTCGCCTCTGCGAGCTTGAGAGATGCGCTTGACCGTTTGAGCGTCAGGACGTTGAAAATGGTTGCTGCGACTAGGGCAGCCACGCCAACGATGACCGTTCCGGACATGGCGCAAACTTACAGCGTTGCCTCACGAGAAGCTATGTGGCAAGCGAGCGAAGCCCGTGCGGCAGCTCGTATGTGAGTCGACCGGAGTAGGGCGCCGACGATATCGGCTCGACAGGACCCAGTTCGCGCCCTGGCGGCGATCCCATCCGCCGACGCACCGCCGCGCCGGTGCCCGACGAGGTACGAGGAGGGTGCCGTTGCGTGGCGTGCGCGGCGGCGGCGCGGAGCGCCGCCGGGGCGCTCTTGATCCTATATAGCTGAATTCGGCAACAACCTCGGTACGAGACCTGCGCCTAGTCGATCGGGTACTCGGCGCTGAGTTCGCGGTCACGGCCGAGGAAGTCGACGGCGTACTCGGTCGGGTTGCCGTCCTGGTCCCAGTAGAGGTTCGTCATGGTGAGGCAGTCGGTTCCGGTCTCAAGTCCGAGCAGGTTGGCGACATCGGCCGGTGCGGGCTGGAGTGCGATTACGTCGCGGCGGCGAACCGCTCGGCGTCCTGTGCGTTCCTCGATCAGGCCGAAGGTCATCTTCGGAAGCGGGGCCGTGGACAGGAGTTCGGGTGCGGCTTCGGCCAGTTCGCCCGGAAGCCATGACGTCGAGACGGTGACCACTCCGCGGTCATCGCGGTAGACGCGGCGGCGTGCGACCGCTGTCGAACCTTCGGGCAGTGACAACGCTTCGGTGACGGTCGAATCCGCGTCGACCAGGGCTGAACTGACTACCTCGACCGTTTCGTTCGGGCGGTAGCCGTTGCCGGTCGCCCGGAACATCTGGAGACGGTCGGGGCCGGTCGTCTGCTTGTGCGCGATGGAGACGAACGTGCCCTGGTTGTTGCTCTGGACGTAGCCTTCCGCGCGTAGCTGCGCGATGGCCTTCGCTGCGGTGGCGGAAGCGACCTGCCAGCCCTGCGAAATTTCGATGACGGACGGTAGCTTTGTGCCCTCGGTCAGCTCGCCGTTCCTGATCTGGACTCGGAAGTGCTCCGCGATCTGCATGTAGGCGGGCGCGGGCCGGTCCACTGTCGGCGACATGGGAAATACCTCCTGGCATTCGCGTGCTAGCTGACGAACCAGTCTATCAACTGCGGTTTCATCCCCCTTGACAAGCGCGTGCTAGTACGCGATGAGTTCGCGTGCTAGCATACGAATACGGGTCAAAAGCGGACAACCGGAGGTCATCATGCGGGTTCACGGAACAGCGACAGCGGCGGCGCTTCGCCCCTCGCGTCTGAACTTCGTCGGGTACTGCATCTACTGCTGCAAGCCGGGGTGCGCGTCGGCGGAGTGCATCGCCTACCACGCCCGATCGGTGTGGGAAGTGTGCCCGCGCTGCGGTGGAAGCGAGTACGTGGACGGTCACATTGACCCGGAGACGGCGTGCGGTCGCTGCGATTGCACGGGCGGGTTGACCGAGACGACTCCTGCCGGGGTGGCCGCGTCGGCGGCGACGGTGGTCGAGTTCCCGCGTCCGGCGGGGCAGACGGTGTACGAGTGCTGGCCGCATGATGGTGGCGCTCCGACGCGGTGGGTTCGGTGATCGCGGTGGGTGAGCGGGTGACCGAGGCCGAGGCGCATGTGTTGTTGCTCGGGCGTGAGGTGCTTCCGGTGCGGGAGCAGGCGGTGTTGTCGTGGCTGTTGTCGCGGCCGGATCGGATGTCGATCGCGTTGGCCGACGAGTGCGGCTACGACTGGACCTCGAAGGCGTTCCGGGAGTTGAAGGATCGGTGGCAGGCGTACGGGCTGCTCACCTACGGCTACAGCAAGACCTACAACGCGTGCCTTCCGCAGGCGACCGAGTTCGCGGCGTTGGTGATGGGCATGGACCCGGTCGAGTGGATCGTCTACACCTGCGCCGGTGCCGAGGTGGTCGACCTCGACGCGCACGCCGAGGATTACGACCTGGCGGCGGGGGAGCCCGCGTGATCGTCGATCAGGTCACCGACACCGATACCGCTGCTGTCCCGCGTGAGACGGCGGCGGATCGGCGCGCGCAGTTGAACGTGGTCGAGTTGGCGGCGTCGATGGCCGAGCAGCACCAGGTGTGCCGCCGACCCCTGGCGATGCATGCCACCAAGGCGGATGGCTCCACCGAATACGTTGCCGCCCCGTGCAAATCGACCATGGAGTGCGTCTGTCCCGGGTGTGCGGCCAGGGCGCGTCTGCTCCGTATCCAGCAGTGCCGCGAGGGCTGGCACATCGAGAAGGAACCCGAGACGGTGAAGAACGAACCCACCACCGAGCAGGCAGACCTGCTCACCGCCCGCACCGCCCTGGCCGAGGAGTACTCCCAGGCCAAGGAGGCGGGGGACGGCGACGCGATGGACGGTATCGCCGAAGTCGTCGCCGAACTCGACCAGGAACTCCGCGATTCGGGAATCCGCGGCAAGCTCCCGCCCCTCGATCCGGAGCCGCGTACAGCCCGGAAGCGGTCGACTCGTCGTCAGCAGGCCGCGCCGGACCTGCCCCGCAAGACGGTGGGTAAGTCGACGGTGGGGCGGGTGTACGCGGGCAAGTACCGGCCCTCGATGTTCATCACCCTCACGTTGCCCTCCTACGGGCGTATCCATCGGGACGGGGCCGGTGTCGACGCGAAGGGCAAACCGGTCTCCGACGGCGCACCGGTCGACCCGTCGAGCTACGACTACCGCCAAGCCGCGCGGGACGCGATCCACTTCGCGGCGTTGTTCGACCGGTTCGTGCAGAACTACCGGCGCGCGACCGGCCGTGACATCCAGTACTTCGCGACGGTGGAACCGCAGAAACGCGGCGCACCGCACATCCACATCGCGGTACGCGGCTCGGACTCGCGGGAGTTGATCCGCCAGGTGGTCGCGGCGACCTACCACCAGGTGTGGTGGCCCCACCACGACCGCGAGGTCTACAGCGCTGGTCGGTTGCCGTTCTGGGACTACCAGCGCAACCGGTTCGTGGACCCCGACACCCGCGAACCCGTCCCGACCTGGGACGAAGCACTCAACGTCATGGATACCGTGGATGATCTCGAACCCGCGCACGTGATCCGCTTCGGCTCCCAGATCGACATCAAGGGCATCCTGGGCGGCACCGAGGAGGCTGGACGTCACATCGGCTACCTGACCAAGTACCTGACCAAGTCGGTCGGTGACGTGCTGGAAGCGGCGACCGACCGCGCCGACGATCACTACGACCGACTCCACGCCGAACTCCAGCGAACCCCGTGCTCCGCGTCGTGTGGGCTGTGGTTCCGCTACGGCGTGGTCCCGAAGGGCGCGAAGGCCAAGACCATTCCGGGCGTGTGCAAGGGCAAGGCACACCGGCGCGACACGTTGGGGATGCGCGGGCGTCGGGTTTTGGTGTCGCGGAAGTGGACCGGCAAGGACCTGTCCGACCACAAGGCCGACCGCGTCGAGTTCGTCCGTGAGCGCCTGGCCGAGGTCGGGATCACGCGCGAGCAGTCCGCGCACTGGAAGATCGCCCCGGCCGAACCGGGTGACCCGAACGTGCCCCCACGCGAGCACCTCATCATGCGCATGGTCACCCAGAAGATCGCCCAACGCGCCGAGTACAACCGCGCCGCGATCGCCCTCGGGGAGGCGTCGTCGCCACCGCCTGTTTCACGTGAAACCGTTCAGCCACAACAAGATTCGCCGAACTCGGCGGCGTAGAGGAGTGGTGGTCATGGAGGCTCGTAGCGAATACTTGGACGTGTCGGGGGCGGCTGCCTACCTCGGAACCGGCGTGCGGTTCATCCGTCGGCTCGTCGCGGAACGGCGGGTGGTGTTCTACAAAGTCGGCGGGCACGTGCGATTCAAAGTCTCGGACCTGGAGGCGTTCGCGCAGGCGGGTCGGGTCGAGCCGATCGAGGTTCGGTGGCACGGTGGCAAGGCGGTGGCCTGATGGCGAGACGCCGTTTCGGCAACGTCCGCAAGCTGCCGTCCGGGAAGTTCCAGGCGTCGTTCATCGGGCCGAACGGGAAGCGTCAGAATGCGCCGAACACGTTCCGCACCAAGACCGACGCGGACCGGTGGTTGGTCAAGGTCGAGTCCGACATCAGCCGGGGAACATGGCTGGATGATGGACTCGGGCGACAGCGCTTCGAGGACTACGCGAAGGCGTACCTTCGCGACAATCCCGAGGTCGGTCGGCGGTGGGAGGAAACCTGCCTGCGCAATATGCGGCTGCACATGGGTGACCTGCTGGACGTGCCGCTGGTCGCCATGTCGCCCGCGATCGTGCGGGCCTGGTACGCCAAGGTCATTTCCGGAACGGGTGGACGTACCTCGATCGCGCAGTCCTATCGGTTCTTGAGTACGGTGATGAACCTCGCTGTCCGCGAACGGGCGGTGTCGATCAATCCGTGTCAGATTCGCGGTGCCGGAGCGAGTCGGGCGAAGGAACGTCCGATTGCCACGCCCGCCATGATCGAACTGCTGGTGCAGGCCATCACTCCGCGGTATCGGGCGGCGGTGCTGATGGCCGCATGGTGCGAGATTCGACGCGGCGAACTGTGCGCGCTGCTCACCGACTTCGTGGACGCCGATTCGGCAACCGCGTGGGTGCTGCGCAACCGGGTCGAACTGCTGGAGTCTGACGTGGCGTTCGACAAAGACCCGAAGACGGATGCCGGTCGTCGCCCGATCGCGATCCCGCCGCACGTCATGCCGTACGTCATCGCTCACCGCGACGAGTGGGCGGGGCCGGTGCGGTTCTTCGTCGGCCGCGACGGTGCGCCGATGCGCGGCAATGCGATCTCGCAGGCGTTCAACCGGGCGAAGAAACAGGTCGGGTTCCTCGGGACGTTCCACGACCTGCGCCATACCGGCCAATCGCTCGCGGCGGCGTCTGGGGCCACGCTGGCGGACCTCAAGAAGCGGGCTGGGCATTCCTCGGATCAGGCGGCGTCGCGATACATGCACATGGTCGCGGGTCGTGACCGGGAGATCGCGTACCGGCTGAGCGAGATCGCACGCACGGGCGACGCGTCCAAGCTGCCGCCCGGAATCGTGATGCACTGAGATATCGCACGTAGGCCGCGTGCCTGGACGTTGCATGACCCCTGACCAGCGGAAACCCCAGGGCTTTGGGAGCGGAGGGTCGCAGGTTCAAATCCTGTCACCCCGACAGTCTTTCGCGGAACACCGCCTCGCTCGAGGCCCGCTCGCCCGGATCACCGCGCGTGGGCGACCGCATTCGTCGAAGAGTCGAGAAAGGCCCGTACTCCTTGGAGTACGGGCCTTTTCGGTGTCGTTCAGCGCTGGCGGCTGGTGCGGGCGCGCCTGCGTTCGGCCTGGAGTTCGGCGAGTTCCTGTTCCAGGAGTTCGGCGATGCGGAACTGGCCGGTGTCGTGGATCGGGTCCGGGGCCGGGACGACCTGGAGATCCGGTTTGGCGGGAACGGCGGGGGTCTCCTTGCCGTTCTTGGCCGGTCGGGGTTCCGGGGTGGCACGGGACTTGGAGGGCACCACCTTGCGCAGGCCGCTCTTGGGCTGAGCCGCCGTCTTCGCCACGGGCCGTTCCACGGGGACGTCGGCGGGTTTGACGATGGGGGACGGGACCGCCTTCACCGTGGGTGCGGGCTCGGCGAACGCGGCCGCGATCGACTCGTGAGCGCGCTGGGCGGTCGCGGGCTCACGCTTCGGCGTGGCCGCGGGCTGCGGCGCCGCCGGGGCGGGAGTTTTCGCGGCGGCGGGCGCCGGAGCGGGTGCGGCGGCGGGCGCGGGTGCGGCGGCGGCCGGTTTCGCCGGTGCGGCGGCGGGTTTCGCGGGCGCGGGACGCGCGGCCGGGCGAGGCGCGGGCTCGCTCTGCTCCTGCGCGACGGGCTTCGCGGCGGCCGGGGCCGGACGCTTCGGCTCCTCGGCCTGCTCGACCTCGATCTCGTCGGTGGGCGCTTGCTCCTCGGCTGCCTCCGGGTCGTCGGCGAACTGTTCGGCGGGCTCGTAGAGGCCCTCCGGTTCGGCGTGCGGGTCGAAGGCGGGCTCGGCTTCGGCGGCGGGCGCCTCGGCCTCGATCACGACCGTGCCGGGCTGGGACAGCTCCATCGCCACCGGGCGGTAGGACGCGAGATCGGGCAGCCTGCTGCGGATGACCTCGGCCGGATCGGGCAGATCGCGGACCTGGTCGGTGGCGCGCGCGATGGCCAGGCCGTAGCGGGCGCTGGCGGCGTCGTGGATGAGCAGGGCCACGCCGATCATCACCGGCGCGACCGCGTGCACGCCGGCGTCGAACCACTGACCGCCGCGCACGTAGGGGTAGGTGTTGAGGCCGACGGTCAGCATGAGCAGCGCGATCTCGGCCGCCACGACCTGACCGCGGTTGTCCATGACACCCCATTCGGACACCTTGTTGGTGCCGATCATGATGATGATCAAGCAGACGCTGATCATCGCCTCGATGAGGTAGCTGAACCAGTACAGCGGATCGCCCGGGCCGCCGGGGGCGATGTTCTGCTGGACGTTGACCGCCGACCAGAGCATGCCCGCACCGACCACTCCGGCGAGCGCGCGCAGTGACCAGGCGCGGTGACGGTACAGCGAGGCCAGTTTGGCGTGCGGACTCGATTCCCGCCGCTGTGCGGCAATCGCTTTGCGAGCGACCAGTAGATCTCTGATGTCGGCCTTCTCGATTTCTTCCGTGGTCTGGCGGGCCCGGTCGGCGGCCGCGGCCGCGGCCTGCGCCTGTTTCCACCGTTGCGAGCGATCCTGGCCGCGGATCTTCTCGGCGAGGTCGCGTTCGGCGTGCAGTTCGTCCTCGGACAGCGCCTGCGTGAGCGCCGGATCGAACTGGTATGCCAGTCTGCCTCGGGCCTTTTCGACCCGCCGGGCCAGCTGACTGACATCGTCCTCGATGGGATGCTCTATCGTCACCTCGACTCCCGCCCGGGCAGGTTCGAGGTTTGGCAAGTGATCACACATGGGAACGGCACATGCCATTCATAGTCGATCGGGCGGTGCCTGCGAAACTGTGGATTAGCCGCGAGGGGGGTCGATCTCGGCGTGGCGCGGGCGACACGCCCCCAGCAAATTCGGCGGGCGGACATGTCGCGTTCACGGAGCCGGTACTGTGTCGGGCTCGTTCGCGTTCTGTCCGGGCAGCTCAGCGGTGTTCCGCGCCTCGAACGAGGTCCCGATCGCTCGGCGGGAGCCGGGTGGATTCCCTGTCGTGGGGGCGCCGGAAACCGGTCAGCGCCCACCCTGCCGATACCGACCGGTAACTATGGGAATTCGATCAACGGATCGCGGCCATCCGACTCAGGTGCGAACCGAGCGCCGTGTCCGTGACCGGCACCAGGGTCAGATCCGTGCTCGTGGTCAACAGGTAGCGGCCGTCGTCGCTGAAGTCGAGCCAGGTGCGATGCCGGGTGGGCGGCGACATGGGATCCTCCGGCGCAACCGTCACGGTGATGAAGCCCCGCGCGTCGATCGGCCGGTGCAGGGTATCGCGGAAGACGGCGGCGCGCTCGGCCTCCGCCGAACGGTCCAGCGCGTGCCGGCCGGTCTCCAGCACGGCCTCGCGGGGCTCGCGCATCGGGGCCAATCGGCCCGCGGGCGCGGAACCCATGGCCGACACCAGATGTCGCGACACCCGGCGCGCGTGACACGCGATGACGGTGACGTCGCACGGCCCCGCGACGATCACCGTCCCCCAGACCAGGTGCGCGGCCCCGAAGGCCAGGATCGGATCCTCGGTGCGGCCGTCGGCGGTGTAGCGGTCGCCGGAGACGGTGATGGTGGTGACGTCGCCGCGCGCGCACAACGCCAGCGCGCCGGTCAGATCCGGATCGCGATTGCGGCCGAACCGGTCGACGAGTCCGAGCTTGTCCCAGTCGTTCTCGCTGCGGACGGTGCCGCGGTGGGCCATGTTGATCGGATAGGGCCGCCGGTCGAGCCCGGTTTCCACCGACCATACGTAGGTGAACTCGTCCGGGCTCAGGACCCACTTCACGGCGCAGGCTCTCCGCGCACCGGCTCCCGGAAGGCGGGCACCGCGTCCCCGGAGGCCACCAGTGTCGAGTTGTAGAGGAAGGTCAGCGTGTCCTGCGCGTCCGCGAGCGCGGTGGCGGCGGCGATGTCGTGGGCCATGCGCCGCGGTCCGCCGTCCACGGCCTCGCGCACCGGGTCGGGGTCGGGGACGTACGGCGCGACCGGTGCCGGGATCGCGTCGCGCACGGTCTGGGCGGCCGAGGAGTTCTGTTCCATGAGCCGGTGCACCGCGGCGCACACGTCCTGGGCGGCCAGTCCCGAGCGGACGAATTCCTCGGTGGCCCGGGTGGCCGCGTCGGCGGCCCGGCCGTGCCATTCCGCGAATTCCTGGCGGACCGCCGCGGCGAACACCTCGAACAACTGCTCGAGGGCGTCGGCCCCGGCCCGCCAGCCCTCTGCGGTGCGGCCCAGCGCGGCCGGATCGAGGGCTTCGTGCACCAGCCGCCAGATCTCCTCGTGGGTGAAGGCGTCGAAGGCCTCGCGGTCGGGAACGTAGGGATCGTCGGTTTCGGCGGGTCGCCCGAGCGGCTTCATAGTCGATCATCCAGTTCGTCGGCGGCCACGGCCAGTGCCGCGCGCCGGGCGGCGTCGGCTTCCTCGAACAACGCGGCCGCCGCGAGATATCCGGCCTTCAGACGCAAAGCGGCCTCCTGCAATTCGGTCAGCACCTCGCGGTACCGCACCCCCTTGTCCTCGAACCCCCTGGTCAGCGCCACACCCGAGGGCAGTTGGGCGAACCCGGCGACCTCGGTGAGTTCACCGCCCGCGCTCCTGGCCCGTGCCAGCCCTTCGATCAGCGCGTCGCAGGCGGCCTCGAGTCGGCGCGCCGACCCCTGCGGCATCGCGAACTCGCCCGCCGCGGCGGCCTCGTACACACCGGCTTCGGCGGCCTGCGCCTCGTCGGGTCGCACTGTTCCGGCCCCCTCGATCTCGGTCGACACCAAAGTCCTTGAAGCTCGGCAGTTTATCAGTGGGGGTATCCGCCGGAGGTGGGTTCTCGGGCCGCTGTGCGGTACCCCGACACGTGAGAACGGCCACTGTGGCTTCGCACGATGCGTTCACAAGGCGAACGCCTGAGAGCCGAGCGCGATCGTCCGAGCACGCGGGCCGGGCGACCGAGGCCGCGATCCTCGGGGCCGACTTGGACACCCAGCGCGTCGGCGGTCAGACGGTCGACTCACCCGGCCAGCGCCATTGCGCCACCTCGGGAATGTCCGCGCCGTGTTCGCGAGTCCAGGCACGCGCGTTCCACCGGGCGTCGACCATCTCCTGCCGCAGTCCGGCGGCGCGGTCGCGCAGCGCGGGCACACGGTCGATGACGTCGGCGACCAGGTGGTAGCGGTCCAGGTCGTTGAGCATCACCATGTCGAACGGCGTGGTGGTGGTGCCCTTCTCCTTGTAGCCGCGCACGTGCATCCCGGCGTGGTTGGCGCGCCGGTAGGTCAGGCGGTGGATCAGCCACGGGTAGCCGTGGAAGGCGAAGATGACCGGCCGGTCGCGGGTGAACAGGCTGTCGAATTCGCTGTCGGTCAGGCCGTGCGGATGTTCCTCGGCGGGGGACAGGCGCATCAGGTCGACCACGTTGACCACCCGCACCCGCAGGTCCGGCAGGCGGCGGCGCAGGATCTCGGCGGCGGCCAAGGTCTCCAGCGTGGGAACGTCGCCCGCGCAGGCCAGCACCACGTCGGGCGTGGTACCGACGGTGTCGTTGTTGCCCGCCCACTCCCAGATCCCGAGTCCGCGCGCGCAGTGCGCCTCCGCCTCGCGCACCGACAGCCAACTGGGCTGTGGCTGCTTGCCCGCGACCACCACGTTGACGTAGTGCCGCGAGCGCAGGCAGTGGTCGTAGGTACTGAGCAGGGTGTTGGCGTCCGGCGGCAGGTAGACCCGCACGATCTCGGGTTTCTTGTTCAGCACCACGTCCAGGAAGCCCGGGTCCTGGTGGGTGAAGCCGTTGTGATCCTGACGCCAGACGTGCGAGGACAGCAGGTAGTTCAGGCTGGGAATGGGCCGTCGCCACGGGACCTGGGCGCTGGCGTCGAGCCATTTCGCGTGCTGGTTGAACATGGCGTCGACGATGTGCACGAACGCCTCGTAGCAGGTGAACACACCGTGCCTGCCGGTGAGCAGGTAGCCCTCCAGCAGCCCTTGGCACATGTGCTCGGACAGCACCTCGATCACCCGGCCCTGGCGATCCAGGTCGACGTCGCGCGGGTCGATCTCGGCCTGCCAGTTGCGCCCGGTCACCTCGAGGATGTCCTGGAGTCGATTGCTGGCCAGTTCGTCCGGGGCGAAGGTCAGGAAGTTGTGCGGGTTGTGCCGGGTGACCTCGCGCAGCCAGCCGCCGAGGACGCGGGTCGCCTCGTGGTCCTGCGCACCGGGTGCGGTGACCTCGACGCCGTACTCATGCCAGTCCGGCAGGCGCAGGTCGCGCACCATCGATCCGCCGTTGGCGACCGGGTTGGCGCTCATCCGCCGCGCGGGCTCGGGCACCAGGTCGAGCAGGTCCGCGACCGGCGCGCCCGCCTCGTCGAACAGGTCCTCAGGACGGTAGGACTTCAGCCACTGTTCGAGTACTTCCCGGTGCCCGTCGTCGGTGCGCGCCGACGGCAGCGGCACCTGGTGGGCGCGGAAGGTGCCCTCGACCTGGTCGCCGTCGACGTAGGGCGGACAGGTCCAGCCCTTCGGGGTGCGCAGCACGATCATCGGCCACCGCGGACGCTCGGTCGCCCCGTCCTCGCGCGCGGCCCGCTGGGCGGCCGCGATCCGGTCCAGGGCGGTGTCGAGCGCCGCGGCCATCGCCTGGTGCACCGCGGCCGGGTCGTCGCCCGCGACCACGATCGGCTCGTGCCCGTAACCGCGCAGCAGCGAGAGCAGTTCGTCCTCGGGGATGCGGGCCAGCAGGGTCGGGTTGGCGATCTTGTACTCGTTGAGCGCCAGGATCGGCAGCACCGCGCCGTCGCGTCGCGGGTTGAGGAACTTGTTGGCGTGCCAACTGCCCGCCAGCGGCCCCGTCTCCGCCTCGCCGTCGCCGACGACGCAGAACACCGTCAGGTCGGGGTTGTCGAGCGCGGCGCCGTAGGCGTGCAGCAGCGAATAGCCGAGTTCGCCGCCTTCGTGGAAGGAACCCGGCGTCTCGGGGGCGCAGTGGCTCGGCACCCCGCCCGGGAAGGAGAACTGGGCGAACAGTTCCTTCATGCCCTCGGCGTCGCGGGGGATGGCGCTGTAGAGCTCGGAGTAGGTGCCCTCCAGCCAGGCGCACGCGTTCGGGCCGGGACCGCCGTGGCCGGGACCCGCGACGAAGACCGCGTCCAGGGCGCGCCGCCGGATCGCGCGGTTGGCGTGCGTCCAGACCAGGTTCAGGCCGGGGACGGTGCCGAAATGCCCCAGCAGCCTGGGTTTGACGTGTTCGGGCCGCAGCGGTTCGCGCACCAACGGGTTGGCCATCAAATAGATCTGGCCGACCGCGAGATAGTTCGCCGCCCGCCACCACGCGTCCAGCGCGAGCAGTTCCGCGCGGTCCAACGGGCCGGGGACCTCGGCGAGTCGGTAGGGCCGCGGTGCGACGGTGCGCCCCCCGCTGCTGTCGACGTTGTCGGCCGAGGTGTCGCCCTCGGTGGCGGCCGTTCGGGTCATGTGCCGAACTCTCCTCACACTGATGACAGGGGCGGTCGCGACCTGGAGTGCCGTCGTCCGCGCTGGACTTCGGGGCGGATCGCGATCGACCCTGGCCGCGATCGAGGGTGTCGGGTGAGCTGCGGGCGGATTCGACCTCAGCCTACCGAGCGTCGGGCCGCGCGCCACCGCACCGCGCGAGTCGGCCGGGCGGGGAGCATACGGCGGGGTGGTGTCCGGTTGTGCGGCTCACGCGCGCGTGGCCTAAGGTCCGCCGCATGCGAAATATCGGCAGGATCATCGGAGTCGCCGTCGTCGCCGCGGTCGCGTTCGCCCTCACCGCTTGTGGCTCCGACGACGACTCGGCCGCACCGGCGAGTTCGACCGCGCGGTCCGCGTCCTCGGCCGTCGCTTCGACCGCCCCGGCGACCAAGACCCACGGTCGCGAGTGCACCGCCGACGACGTCGAGGTCAGCAACGGCTTCGGCGAGAACCCCGTCATCACCCTGCCCGACGACTGCGATCCGCCCACCAAGTTGGTGGTCAAGGATCTGGTCGCGGGCAGCGGGCCCGGCGCGGCCACCGGTCAGCAGCTCACCATGAACTACTCGCTGGTGACCTGGTCGGACGGCCAGAAACTGGACAGCTCCTTCGACCGCGGCAAGCCGTTCCCGCTGACCCTGGGCGCGGGCCAGGTCATCCCCGGCTGGGAACAAGGGCTCGAAGGCGTGCAGCAGGGCACACGGCGACTGCTGATCATCCCGCCGGACCTCGGCTACGGCAAGGGCGGCAACGGCATCAAACCCAACGAGACGCTGGTCTTCGTCACCGACGCCGTCGCCGTCGGTAACCGCTGACCGATTGCAGCGCTGCCCGGCCGGTCAACTACCCTGGTCGGGATGCGCGTCCCGCCGTGCGCGGGTGACGCGAACCACCGACCACACGTACGACGAACAAGGAGCATGTCCGTGAAGAGCACCGTCGAGCAGCTGAGCCCGACCCGGGTCCGGATCAATGTCGAGGTGCCCTTCGAGGAACTGAAGCCGGACTTCGACCGCGCCTACAAGGCGCTGGCGCAGCAGGTCCGCATCCCCGGCTTCCGCCCGGGCAAGGCTCCGGCCCGACTCCTCGAGGCGCGCCTCGGCCGCGGCGCGATCCTGGAGCAGGTCGTCAACGACGCGCTGCCGGGCCGCTACAGCGAGGCCGTCACCACCTCCGAGGTGAAGGTCATCGGTCAGCCCGAGATCGAGATCACCAAGATCGAGGACGGCCAGGAGCTGGCCTTCACCGCCGAGGTCGACGTGCGTCCCGAGATCGCGCTGCCGGACTTCGACGACATCGAGGTCACCGTCGACGCGTTCACCGTCGAGGACGACGACATCCAGACCCAGCTCGATTCGCTGCGTCAGCGCTTCGGCACCCTGACCGGAGTCGAGCGCGCCGTGCAGAACGGCGATTTCGTCTCCATCGACCTGTCCGCCACCGTCGACGGCGAGGAGGTGGCCGACGCCACCACCACCGGCCTGTCGCACGAGGTCGGTTCCGGTCAGCTGATCGAGGGCCTGGACGACGCCGTGGTCGGCCTGTCGGCCGGCGAGTCGGCCGAGTTCACCTCCACCCTGGTGGCGGGCGAGCACGCGGGCAAGGAATCGGTCATCAAGGTCACCGTGCAGAGCGTCAAGGAGCGCGAACTGCCCGAGGCCGACGACGAATTCGCCCAGCTGGCTTCGGAGTTCGACACCCTCGACGAGCTCAAGGACGACCTGAAGAAGCGCGTCGAGCTGAACAAGAAGGTCGAGCAGGCGGGCACGATCCGCGACAAGGTGCTCGAGGCGCTGCTCGACAAGGTCGAGGTGCCGCTGCCCGAGGCCGTGGTCAAGGCCGAGATCGATGCCGTCACCCACGACGCGGTGCATGGTTTCGACCACGACGACGCCAAGCTGGCCGAGGCGCTCGAGGCGCAGGGCAGCAGCCGCGAGGAGTTCGACAAGGACACCAAGGAAGCCGCGGAGAAGTCGGTCAAGACGCAGTTGCTGCTCGACGCGGTCGCCGAGGCGGAGAACACCCAGGTCGGCCAGGACGAGCTGACCGAGCGGATCCTGTTCCAGGCCCAGCGTTACGGCCTGTCGCCGGAGCAGTTCATCCAGCAGGTGCAGCAGGCGGGCCAGCTCGGCGCGATCTTCGCCGACGTGCGCCGCGGCAAGGCGCTGGCGGGCGTGGTGGGCCGGGTCAAGGTCACCGACTCCGAGGGCAACGCGGTGGACACCTCCGAGATGTTCGGCGGCGGGGAGGATTCCGTCGACGAGCTCGCCGAGGCGCTCGAGGCCGCCGACGCGACCGAGGCCGAGGCCGACAAGGCCGACAAGGCCGCGGAGTAGGTTCCGGATTTTCCGAGCGCGGGCGTGGTCGAGCACTGGTCGGCACGGCGCGTCCGCGCGCGCAGCGCAGGTGAGGTCAGCGAATTTGCGCTGTGAGCGAAGAAGGGCGGTGCCGGGAGTTCGGCGCCGCCCTGCTTCGTTACTGTTTGTGACAGCGAAGATCAATGGCTGTGTGGCGATGGGCGCTGTACCGCGTTCACGAGCTGTGTAGCTTTCAACGCTGTAGAGCTTCTAAACGACGAGCCGGTGAGAAGAGAAGGCAGGTATCCGTGACAATGAACAAGGCAGGGGTCGTCATGAGTTCCCCCACTGCTGGCCTCAACCTCAGTGATTCGGTCTACGAGCGCCTGCTGCGTGAGCGCATCATCTTCCTCGGCACCCAGGTCGACGACGACATCGCCAACCGTCTGTGCGCGCAGATCCTGCTGCTCGCGGCGGAGGATCCGACCAAGGACATCGCGCTCTACATCAACTCCCCGGGTGGTTCGGTCACCGCGGGCATGGCCATCTACGACACCATGCAGTTCGCCGAATGCGACATCCGCACCGTCGGCATGGGTCTGGCGGCGTCGATGGGGCAGTTCCTGCTGACCGCGGGCACCAAGGGCAAGCGCTACGCGCTGCCGCACGCCCGGATCATGATGCACCAGCCCTCCGCGGGCATCGGCGGTTCGGCCGCCGACATCGCGATCATGGCCGAGCAGTTCGCCCACACCAAGCGGGAATTGAACGAGTTGCAGGCCCAGCACACGGGCAAGTCGATCGAGCAGGTCACCGCCGACGCCGACCGCGACCGCTGGTTCACCGCGGCGCAGGCGCTGGAGTACGGCTTCATCGACCACGTGGTCAGCCACGCGAACCAGGCGAACGGCTCGGGCGGCAGCTAGCGAGGCCACCGCGGCTCCGGCGCGGACCGCGGCAAGCACTCGATCCCGTTCACCCCCACAGACTTTGGAGACGAAGATGGTCAATCCGATCGACCCACGCGCCGGCGTTTCCGGCATGGCCCCGCAGGGTCCGCACTCGCGCTACATCCTGCCGCAGTTCACCGAGCAGACCACCTACGGCGTCAAGACCTCCGACCCGTACAACAAGCTGTTCGAGGAGCGCATCATCTTCCTCGGCGCACAGGTCGACGACGTCTCGGCCAACGACATCATGGCCCAGTTGCTGGTGCTCGAGTCGCAGGATCCCGACCGCGACATCACCATGTACATCAACTCGCCCGGTGGTTCGTTCACCGCGCTGATGGCGATCTACGACACCATGCAGTACGTGCGCGCCGACGTCGTCACCGTGTGCCTGGGCCAGGCGGCCTCGGCCGCGGCGGTGCTGCTGGCGGCGGGCGCGCCGGGTAAGCGGGCCTGCCTGCCCAACGCCCGCGTGCTCATCCATCAGCCCGCCCTCGAGGGCGGCATCCAGGGCCAGGTCTCGGATCTGGAGATCCAGGCGGCCGAGATCGAGCGGATGCGCAGGCTGATGGAGACCACGCTGGCCAACCACACCGGCAAGGACGCCGAGACGATCCGCAAGGACACCGATCGCGACAAGATCCTGACGGCCGAGGAGGCCAAGGAGTACGGGATCATCGACCAGGTGTTCGGCTACCGCAAGTTGAGCGCGCAGAAGTAACTGTCGCTCTGTGTCAAGGGAATCCGGCCGGGTGGTGTGTCGAGGACAGACTGTCCGGCCGGTTCGCTTCGGCCTCCGGTGGAGGTCGCGGCGACGCGGCCGGCGCCCCGGAACCGGCTTTCTCACGGCGCTCAGGTTGCCGCGCGGTGAGAACTCGCACAACGCGGGCGAGAAACATGCTCGAGTTGTCGACCTCTGTCGACCACACCGGGTACGGTCGACCTAGGAACCTTTGCTCCCGGTTGACGGCGTAGCTCGACCCGCCCGACATGCTCGAAGTGTTCGTTGATACACCCGGGCGCGGTGGAATGCCGGCAACCTGGACGGACGGTTGCACGCGGACAAGGAAGTAGGGACCCACGAGATGGCGCGCATCGGAGATGGCGGCGATCTGCTCAAGTGCTCGTTCTGCGGAAAGAGTCAGAAGCAGGTCAAGAAGCTCATTGCGGGACCTGGGGTGTACATCTGCGACGAGTGCATCGATCTATGCAACGAGATCATCGAGGAAGAGCTGGCCGAGTCCAGCGAGGTCAAACTCGATGAGCTGCCCAAGCCCGCGGAGATCCGGGATTTCCTGGAGAACTACGTCATCGGGCAGGACACCGCCAAGCGCACACTCGCGGTCGCCGTCTACAACCACTACAAGCGCATCCAGGCGGGTGACAAGGGGCGCGACAGCCGCGGCGAGACCGTGGAGCTGACCAAGTCGAACATCTTGATGCTCGGCCCGACCGGGTGCGGTAAGACGTATCTGGCGCAGACGCTGGCCAAGATGCTCAACGTCCCGTTCGCGATCGCCGACGCCACCGCGCTGACCGAGGCGGGCTATGTGGGCGAGGATGTGGAGAACATCCTGCTCAAGCTGATCCAGGCCGCCGATTACGACGTCAAGCGCGCCGAGACCGGCATCATCTACATCGACGAGGTCGACAAGATCGCCCGCAAGAGCGAGAACCCGTCGATCACCCGTGACGTCTCCGGCGAGGGTGTGCAGCAGGCGCTGCTGAAGATCCTGGAGGGCACCCAGGCGAGTGTGCCGCCGCAGGGCGGGCGCAAGCATCCGCACCAGGAGTTCATCCAGATCGACACCACCAACGTGTTGTTCATCGTGGCGGGCGCGTTCGCGGGCTTGGAGAAGATCATCTCCGACCGCACCGGCCACCGCGGGATCGGCTTCGGCGCCGAGGTCAGGTCCAAGGCCGAGATCGATACCACCGATCACTTCGCCGAGGTCATGCCGGAGGATCTGATCAAGTTCGGGTTGATCCCGGAGTTCATCGGCCGCCTGCCGGTCGTCGCCTCGGTGACGAACCTGGACAAGGAATCGCTGGTGAAGATCCTGTCCGAGCCGAAGAACGCGCTGGTCAAGCAGTACATCCGGCTGTTCGAGATGGACGGGGTCGAGTTGGAGTTCACCACCGACGCCCTCGAGGCCATCGCGGATCAGGCGATCCTGCGCGGTACGGGCGCCCGTGGTCTGCGCGCGATCATGGAGGAGGTGCTGCTGCCGGTCATGTACGACATTCCCAGCCGCGACGATGTCGCGAAGGTCGTCGTGAACGCCGACACGGTCACCGAGAACGTGCTGCCGACCATCGTGCCCCGCAAGGCCCAGCGCGCCGAGCGCCGCGAGAAGTCGGCCTGAGTTCGAGTTCTACCCGAACGGTCCGGATATCACCCGATATCCGGACCGTTCGCTTGTTCCCGGATGCGTGTCGTCCGGTGATTTCTGGTTACTCTTGTGCGGCAGGTGTGGGCGCGCGTGGATTCGGGTACCCCCCTGTGAGGGTTGAGTAACCAGCCCAGTCTCACCAGTGTGTGAACGAGGCGCATCATTCTGCGCGGTGCCGCACGGCGAATCCGCGTGCGACAGGACCGGGGTCCACATGTCGACCGTTTCCATCACCACTCGGCTCAGCACCACCGTTTCCCGCCAACCAGGCCCGATCGACCGTCTCCAGGTCTCGATCACCGAACCTGGTGACTCGGTGACGCTGTGCGCCGTCGCGGGGGAAGTCGATTGCTACACCGTGGAGGTCCTGCGCGCGCGCCTGATCGGTGCTGTGGACAAGGCCGCGCGCACGCTGGTGGTCGACCTGTCCGCGGTGAGCTTCTTCGGCGTGGTCGGCCTGTACGTGCTGTTCGAGGCACGGGAACAGGCCGACGGCACGCGGCGGCGACTGCGGTTGGTCACGGGACCGCGCTGTGTGGATCGGGTGCTGGATGTGGCCGGCGAGCCGGTGCGCTTCGAGCGTTTCCCCGACCTGGCGAGCGCGGTGCTCGACCGGGACTGAACCCTAGACCTTCTCGGTGATCATGTCGTCCTGGCTCCAGTAGGCCCGCATGCGGGTGATCTTGCCGTCGTCGTCGAATTCCATGACGTCGATGGGGCTCAGGCTCAGGCGCTGATCGCCGAATTCGGTGACGAGGGTGAAGACGAACGCGGCGTGCTTACCGGCGATGCGCACGGTGTCGGGGCGCAGTTCGGTGTGGCGCTGGAGGTTGGCGATGACGTCGTAGAACTCGCGGATGGCCTGGTGGCCGTGGCGCGGTTCGGTGCCGATGGGGTCCTCGACGACGGCGTCGGGGGCGTAGAGGTCGACGATCGCCTGGGTCGGGCCGGAGCCGACGAGTTTGACGTACTGCTCGACCACATCGCGGATCTGTGCCATCGGAACTCCTGAGGAATTGGAACCTGTTCTAGTTCGGAGCCTAGCAGTGATTCCTCGTCCGATGCTCGGTATGGCGGCGCCTCGGGGGCCGGGGCGGGCCCGTTACCGGGCCCGGATCGGGGATCGCCGTTGATCCCCTGGGTTCTTCGTTGAACCGTGGCCCCCGGTGGCACGTGGTGATGTATTCGATGTTCTGTTGATCCTGTCGTCGCGCGGCCCCGCGGCGTTACGCCGGAGCCGGTGGGGCGAGGGGGCCGCAACCGTCCGGCAACAGCGGTCTATGGTGAACAATGGTGGACCGACAACTCCATGACCGGGGTTCCTTTTCGTCCGATTCGCCCGCTCCGGGCGGGCGCTTCACCTCTTACGACGGCGCGGCCTCGGAAAACTCATCGCTACTTCCACCCGGTGTGTCGACGGGTTGCTGTCGATGGCGTGCTGTTTACTCGGTCCGGTCAACCAGATGTTCGAGAGTGACGAGTGAAAGCGGAGGAGACATGGCACTGCCCACGATGACCGCCGAGCAGCGCACCGAGGCGTTGGCCAAAGCGGCCGCGGTGCGCAAGGCGCGCTCCGAACTGATCGGCAAAGTGAAGGCGGGCAAGGTTTCGGTCGCGGACCTGCTGAAGAAGGCCGAGTCCGACGAATTGGTCAAGAAGACCAAGGTGGCCGCGGTCATCAAGGCACTGCCCGGTGTCGGTCCGGTCAAGGCGGCCAAGCTGATGGATCAGGCCGAGATCCCCGAGGATCGCCGCATCGGCGGGCTCGGAGCGCGGCAGCGGGCCGCGCTGCTCGAGGCGCTCGACGCCTGAGCCCGGGTACCGTCCAGGCATGACCTCGGAACGAACGCTCACGTCGGTTGCCTGGTTGTGCGTCGAGGGAGGCAGGTTGCTCGCGGTCCGCACCGAGGGCCGCGACGCCTTCTACCTGCCGGGCGGCAAGCCCGAGTCCGGTGAGACGCTGACGCGAGCGCTCGTCCGAGAGGTCCGCGAGGAAGTCGGTGTCGACATCGACGAGGACGGCGTCAGGCCCGAGGTGACCATCACGGCTCCCGCCCACGGTCGCCCGGGCACCCTCGTGGAGATGCATTGCTTCCGCGCCGCGGGGCGCGGGATTCCCGCCGCGGCGGCGGAGATCGCCGAGATGGCGTGGTTCGGTCCCGAGGACGAGCACCGGTGCGCCCCCGCCGTCGTCCTGGCCCTGCGCCACCTGACCGCCGTCGGCGGCTGGGCCTGGTCCGATCAGACGGCCGCGGTGCGCTCGGCGTCCAGGTGATCGATGGCGAGTCGGTCCCGGCCGGTGTAGACGTTCATGGTGTCCCCGCGCAGGAATCCGACCAAGGTCAGCTTCGCATCCGCGGCCAGGTCGACGGCCAGTGAACTGGGGGCCGACACGGCTCCCAGCAGCGGCGCCCCCGCCATCACGGCCTTCTGGACCAACTCGAACGACGCGCGGCCGCTGACGATCAGTACCAGATCGTGGGCGGGGACACGGTTCTCGCGCAGCGCCCACCCCAGCACCTTGTCCACCGCGTTGTGTCGGCCGATGTCCTCGCGCACCACCAACGGCACGCCGTCGGCGGTGAACAGACCGGCCGCGTGCAGGCCGCCGGTCGCGTCGAACACCGTCTGCCGGGCGCGCAGCGTGCGCGGCATCTCGGCCAGCGTCGAAGTCGTCACCAGGGGAGCGGGTTCCGGCAGGGGATGACGGGTGTGCACGCGGACTTCCTCCAGCGCGGTCTTCCCGCACAACCCGCACGCGCCGGAGGTCAGGAATCCGCGCGGACGCGCCGTGACCGGCACGCGCAGGTCGACGTCGAGCACGTTGTAGGTGTTGTGCCCCTGCTCGTCCACGCCCGCGCAGTAGCGCGCGGCCAGGATGTCCTCCGCGCCGCCGATGATGTTCTCGCTCAACAGGAATCCGTGCACCAGATCGATGTCGGCGCCCGGGGTGCGCATGGTGACCGTCAGTGACTCGCCGCCGAGGCGGATCTCCAGCGGTTCCTCCACGGCCAGGGTGTCGGGGCGCGCGACCCGCCCGTGCGCGGTCAGCCGCAGGGTCGGACGGCGCGCCGTCACCCGGCTCACGAGCTTTCCCCCACGTGCACATGCGGTTCCAGCCGGATCGTGACCGCCTTGGAGACCGGTGTGTTCGACCGCGCCGCGACGTGATCCAGCGGCACCAGCGGATTGGTCTCGGGGTAGTAGGCGGCGGCGTTGCCGCGCGGGGTGGGGTAGGCGACCACGCGGAAGCCCGTCACCCGGCGGTGCGCGTCATCGGTCCACTCCGAGATCAGATCGACCAGATCACCGTCCGCGTAACCGAATTCGGCGATGTCGGCCGGATTCATCAGGATCACCCGGCGACCGCCGCGCACACCGCGGTAGCGGTCGTCCAGACCGTAGATGGTGGTGTTGTACTGGTCGTGGCTGCGCAGGCTCTGCAGGATCAACCTGCCCGGCGGCACCGGCAGCCACTCGAGGTCGTTCAGCGCGAAATTGGCACGGCCGGTGGCGGTGCGGAATTCGCGCGCGTCGCGCGGCGGATGCGGGAGGACGAAGCCGTTGCGTTCGCGGACCCGGGTGTTGTAGTCGGCGCAGCCCGGCACGACGCGGGAGATGGCGTCGCGGATCTTGTCGTAGTCGTCGCGGTAGCGCGACCACGGAACCGAATGGTCGGGGCCGAACAGTTCCGCGGCCAACTCGCAGACGATCGCGACCTCGCTGCGCAACTGGTCGCTCACCGGGTCGAGCCGTCCGGTGGACAGGTGCACCATCGACATCGAGTCCTCGACCGACACCTGCTGGCGCACCCCGGCGCGGACGTCCTTGTCGGTGCGCCCCAGCGTCGGCAGGATCAGCGCCGTGCGGCCGTGCACCAAGTGGCTGCGGTTGAGCTTGGTGGAGATCTGCACGGTGAGCGAACAGCCGCGCAGAGCGGCCTCGGTCACCTCGGTGTCAGGGGTGGCGGAGACGAAATTGCCGCCCATCCCGACGAAAACCGACGCGCTGCCGTCCCGCATCGCCCGGATGGCGTCCACCGTGTCGTAGCCGTGCGAGCGGGGGCTGGTGATGCCGAATTCGCGGTCCAGCGCGGCCAGGAACGTCTCGGGCATCCGCTCCCAGATTCCCATGGTGCGGTCGCCCTGCACGTTCGAGTGGCCGCGCACCGGGCACACGCCCGCGCCGGGCTTGCCGATCATGCCGCGCATCAGCAACAGATTCGTGGCCTCCTCGATGGTGGCCACGCCGTGCCGCTGCTGCGTCAGACCCATCGCCCAGCAGACGATGATGGTGCGCGCGCCCGCGAACAGGTCCGCGGTGCGCTCGATCTCGGCGCGCGCGAGCCCCGTCGCCTCGACCACCGTGTCCAGGTCGACGGCCCTGGTCTGCCGCTCGTACGCCTCGAACCCCGCGCAGTGGCGCTCGACGAACTCGCGGTCGACGACCGTGCCGGGCGCGCGGTCCTCGGCCTCGAACAGCAACCGGCCGATCCCGCGGAACAGCGCCATGTCGCCGCCGAGCCGGATCTGCAGGAAATCGTCGGCGATGTCGACGCCGGTGGTGAGTCCCTTGACGGTCTGCGGATCGCGGAAAGCCAGCAGACCGGTCTCCGGCAACGGATTGACCGCGACGATCCGCGCGCCCTTCGCCTTGGCGTTCGCCAGCGCGCTGAGCATCCGCGGATGGTTGGTGCCCGGATTCTGGCCCGCCACGACGATCAGATCCGCGGCGGCGAAATCATCGATGGTCACCGACCCCTTGCCGATGCCGATCGACCCGTTCAGCGCGGTGCCGGAGGATTCGTGGCACATGTTGCTGCAATCGGGCAGGTTGTTGGTCCCGAAGCTGCGCACCAACAGTTGATAGAGGAATGCCGTCTCGTTGGCGGTGCGACCGGAGGTGTAGAAGACCGCGTCGTCGGGGGAGGCCAGACCGCGCAGTTCGTCGGCGATCAGGCGGTAGGCGTCATCCCAGTCGATCGGGGCGTAATGGGTGGCTCCCGGCCGCAACACCATCGGATGGGTCAACCGGCCCTGCTGCCCGAGCCAGTAACCCGAGCGGGTCGCCAACTCGGCGACCGGATGCGCGGCGAAGAACTCCGGGCCGACCGTGCGCAACGTCGCTTCCTCGGCGACCGCTTTCGCGCCGTTCTCGCAGAACTCGGCGGGCCGACGATGCCCCGACGGCTCCGGCCACGCGCAGCCGGGACAGTCGAAGCCGTGCACCTGGTTGACCCGGGCCAGCGTGCGCGCCGTGCGCAGCACGCCCATCTCCTCCACCGAACGCTTCAACGCGACGGCCACCGCCGTCACGCCCGCGGCCCGCTGTTCCGGCGCGCGCACCGTCACCGCGGATTCGTCGATGTCCTCGCTCGGGCCGTTGCGATGCATACCCACAGTGTCCTCTCCAGACCCGCGGTCCGCCCCGGGATACCCGGACGCCCGCTCTTCGCATGGTACGACCGCGTTCCGACGCGGGGCGCGGGAGCTACTCGGAGATCCGGGTGGGGCCGTTCGGGTCGGCGACGCGATAGGTGAGGATCTTCTCGCCGATCCGGATGCTCCATCCGGGCGGCAGCGCGGTCGGCGAGGTGCCGACCCTTGTCCACGAATCCGCGCCCGGTGCGGCGACGAAGGTGCCCGCGGGCGTTCCCGCGTCGCGGATGTTGACCTTGCCGCGTTCCAGGGTGATGTAGGCGTGCACCCGGGAGACGTGGCGGTCGCGCGGCACCGACAGCGGCGAGGCGGTGGCGTTGCGGACCGATTCGTCGTTCATCGGGCTGCGGCCGATCACGTACGGGCGGTCAAGGGGGTAGGCGGTGTCCTCGAACAGCAGCGCGCCGGGAGCGGTCGACCCGTCGGTCGCGGGCGGCCGAGCCGGTCGGGTCGCGGAATCGTCGGGCGGCACGGCCGGGCCCTTGTGCAGGGCCAGCGACCGCGACTGCGAGAACGGGCGCGGTGTCGGGGCCTCCGAGCGCGCGCTCGGCGGCGCGGACTGCTCGGGCGGTGGCTGCACCGGATGGTCCGATCCCGACGCGCCCGGACCGGTCGGGCGCGGACGGACGGGCTCGCTGCCGGTGAACGGCGGGACCGATGTCGCGCGGGTCTCGGGCAGGTCCGCGTCGCCCGCGGGGTCCAGCGCGTCGAAACCCGCGGGGGCGGTGTGCGCGGGTTCGACGGCGGTCGGCGGTCGGGCGGTGTCGCGCCGGTCGGCGGCGGGGGAACGGCCGCCGCCGCGCACGCCGACGCGGAACTCGAAACCGCCGCCGGGCACCACGCCCGCGCGCAGGTCGGTGCGGGGATGCGCGGCGGGGGAGTCGGCTTCCTCGGCGGTGACGGTGATGCGGCGCACCGGTTCGCGCACGATCTCGTCGACCCAGGTGAACGCGCGCGCCCCGGAGATCCGGCGCACCCCCTCCGCGCCCTGGATCTCGGCGACCACCGGGCCCCGCAGCAGGATGACGATGCCGTCGGAGGTGGGCGCGAGCACGCCGAACGGCGGCGGTTCCGAACCGCCCGCGAACACCACGGCCGCCAGACGCTGGGCGATCGCCGCCCCGGGATGATCGTCGTCGGCCACGGCTTCGATGGCGCCGAGAATGCGGTCGGTGGAGGAGGTCTCAGCGGCCAGGTACACGACCACGGCCCCGAAACGGGCGATCAGGCCGTCGCCCGGCGCGATCCCCACGGTCGACGTGCTGGTGGGCACCCGGCCTCCTTCCCGCGCGGCGTCGGCGTCCAGCATAGTGGTGCCCCGCCGTCGCCACGCCGGGGTCGGTCGGCGGGCGCACCGGCCCGGCCGCTCCGGAAATGTCCGACATGCCGATCGCCGTTCGTGTCAAACGACGTTCGCCGCTGCGTAGGCTCCCCCCATGGCGAAGTGCGGTGATCCGATGACCGACCCCCGATCCGCGGCCGCGAGCGGAAAGGCGCGCCTATGAGAGCCGCGCCGGTCAGCCGCAGGGCCCGTCCCGCCAAAGCCCCGCTCAGTCGCGAGGCGATCGTGGAGACCGGACTGCGCATCCTCGACACCGACGGACTCGCCGCGCTCACCATGCGGCGGGTCGCCCAGGAACTGGACACCGGCGCGGCCTCGCTCTACGTCTACGTCGCCAACCGCGACGATCTGATGGCGGCCATGCTCGACGACGTGATCGGCGCGGTGCCCGAACCGCGCGGCGGCGGATGGCGCGACCGACTCGTCGCGCTGGTGGAGGCGACCGTGGCCGCGATGGCGCGCCATCAGGGGCTGGCCCTGGTCGCGCTCGGCGCGAGCCCCACCGAGACGGTCACCAAGCGACTCATCGACCGCATGCGCCTGCTGCTGGCCGAAGGCGGGGTCGACGTGCGGACCGCGCGCTGGGCGGTCGGCCTGCTCTACCTCTACATCACGGCCTCCGCGGCGGGCCACATCGAAGGGCTGCCCGCCCGACCCGACCACGACGGCGGCCCCGCCGATCCGCGCCGGGTGCGCTGGGAACTACGGGCTGTCATCGACGGAATCCTGGCGACACCGGCGGGCTGAACCGGCGATACTCGGGCACATGACAACCTGGTATGCCGGCGCTTGCGGCCCAGTGGGGCCGCGCGGTGCGGGACCGGTGGTGCCGCCCGATGCGGAACCGACTGCACCGGGCGCGGCGGAAGCGAGTGGGCCCGACCGCGGGAAATTCGATGTCGTGGACCGGACGAGGTCGAGCGCGCCGGCCGTGCGAGATCCGATGCCATGAACGGTGAGGTATCGGCTGGGGCGGACCGTGGGGGATCGGCGGCGATCCGGGCGGCGGGCGAGGCGGATCTGCCGGTGCTGCGGGAGATCGAGGTCGCCGCGGGCGCGCCGTTCGCGGCGATCGGCATGACCGAGATCGCCGAGGACGATCCGCCGACGCTGGAACGGCTGCGTGAATTCGCCGAGGCCGGGCGGGCCTGGGTGTGGATCGAGCGGGACGAACCCGTCGCGTACCTGGTTCTCGGCGTCGTCGACGGCGCGGCCCACATCGAGCAGGTGTCGGTGCGGCCCGACTTCGCCGGACGGCGCATCGGACTGGCCTTGATCCGGCACGCCGCCCGGTGGGCGCTCGCGCGCGGCATCGACACGATGACGTTGACCACCTTCACCGAGGTGCCGTGGAACGGTCCGTACTACCGCCGCGCGGGGTTCCGCGAGATCGCGCCCGCCGACCTCGGTCCGCGGTTGCGCGCGATCCGCGCGGCGGAGGTGGCGCACGGACTGGACCGAACGTCACCGCGCACCGCGATGCGCGCCGCCTGCGCCGAGGTGTTGACGACGCACTGAGCGGGGCGACGACGGGTGAGTCCTGCTGCGGGCGTGAGGGTTTGCCGCACGACCTCCCTCGGCGAGGACGCTGATTCGATCGGCTGTTCCCGAAAAGTCAGCCGACGGTGTGGGAATGGTCGAAGGCGGCTTCGGCGGCGGGGAGTGCGGCTTCGCGGTCTTCGGGGACCAGACCGATCCGGGTACGGCGGTCGAGCAGGTCGGCCGGTTCGAGCGCGCCCTCGTGGGAGACCGCGAAGGCGAATTCGGCGGCGGTGACGTCCATGCCGGGGGCCACCGGGCGCGCCAGATCGGCGCGGCGTTCGGCGGCGGCCTGGAGCGCGGGAGCTTCCGAGCCGTAGCGATCGATCAGGATCGGCGGGGCGTCGAGGCAGTCGCGCGCGGCCCCGCCGATCGCGCCGACCAGCGGCAGGCGGTGCGTCGAGCAGGGGAGCGCGGTCAGGCCCGCGTCGGCGACGGCCGCGTCCACCACGTCCTGCGCCATCCGCCGGTAGGTGGTGAGCTTGCCGCCGACGATCGTGACGATCCCGTTCGGGGCGCGCAGCACCGCGTGCTCGCGGGAGATGTCGGCGGTGCTGCCGTCTTCGGTGCGCAGCAGCGGGCGCAGGCCCGCGAAGCTGCCGCGGATGTCGGCGCGGGTCAGCGGTTCGCGCAGCGTGCGGTTGACGGTGTCGAGCAGGAAGTCGATCTCGCCTTCGGTGGCGTGCGGTTCGTCGGGGATCGGGCCGGGGGCGTCCTCGTCGGTGAGTCCCAGGTAGACCCGTCCGTGCGGGGCGGGGAAGGCGAAGACGAAACGGCCGAAACTGCCCGGCACCGGCACGGTCAGCGCGGCGGTGAGTCCGCCGAAGGCCGCGGCGTCGAAGACCAGGTGGGTGCCGCGCGAAGGGCGCAGTCGGATGCTGGGGTCGACCTGGTCGGCCCACACGCCGGTCGCGTTGACGACCGCGCGGGCCCGCACGGACAGGGTTTCGCCGGTGCGGGTGTCACGCAGCAGCGCGCCGTCGCCGGTGGCCTCGACGGCCTCGACGCGAGTCAGGACGGTCGCGCCGTGCGCGGCGGCGGTGCGGGCCAGGGCCACGACCAGGCGGGCGTCGTCGACGAGTTGTCCGTCCCACGCTTGGAGGCCGCCGCGCAGTCCGGCGCGGCGCAGCGTGGGGGCGAGGCGCAGCGCTTCGGCGGCGGCCACCCGGCGGGCGCGGGGCAGCGTCGCCGCCGGGGTGCCCGCGGCGCGGCGCAGGATGTCGCCCGCGGCGTAACCCGCGCGGATCGCGACCTGTTCGACGCGCCCGAGCGGTGGTAGCAGCGGCACGAGTTGGGGTAGCGGGCGCACCAGATGCGGTGCGGTGGTGGCGAACACGATGCCGCGTTCCACCGCGCTCTCGTGGGCGAGCCCGATCCGGCCGCTCGACAGGTAGCGCAGGCCGCCGTGCACGAGTTTGGAACTCCACCGACTGGTCCCGAACGCCAGGTCGTGCCGTTCCACCAGGACCGTGCGCAGTCCGCGCGCGGCCGCGTCGAGCGCGGCCCCCGTTCCGGTGACGCCGCCGCCGATGATCAGCAGGTCGATCTCGGGGGCGTCGCCGAGGCGGCGCAGGTCCTCGGTGCGGCGCGCGGCGTTGAGCGCGGAGCCGGAGGCGGCCGGATTCGTGGTCATCGCAAGCTCTTTCGGTAGGGGTCAGGGACGCAGGTAGCCGTCGACGGCGCGCGTCAGTTCGTTGTCCAGGTCGGGGGCGGGCAGCAGGTCGGCGACGGTGCCCGCGGACTGCACGGCCGACTGCGCGATCAGCAGCAGCATGGTGGCGAGGTGGACGGGGTCGCCCGCGCGGATCGAGCCGTCGGCCTGGCCTTCGCCGATGCCCGCGGCGAACAGGTCGACCAGGGTGCGCTGGTTGCGGCCGAGCCGCCCGAAGACGTAGGTCAGCATCAGGTCGGTGTCGGTGCGGAAGATCTTGCCGAACAACGCGTTCGCGCGGATCGCCGCCGCGCCGGTCACGATGCCGCCGACCAGGCGTTCCCGGCCGCTGCCCGCGGTGGGCATGGTGGCGACCAGCAGTCCGCGCAACTCGCGCACCAGCAGTTCGGCGATGAGCGCGCCGGTGTCGGGCCAGCGCCGGTAGACGGTGGGTCGGCTGACGCCTGCGCGCCGCGCCACTTCGGTGAGGGTGGTCCTGCGGACGCCGAATTCCTCGACGCAGGCCCTGGCCGCGGCGAAGATCGCCAGGTCGATGGCCGGGAGGTCGGTGTCATCGGGGGGTGATGTGGGGATGCTCATTCTCGCCGCTCGGGTGTCGATGGTCGGGGCACAGCGGGGTGTCGATTACTTCTTGACAATCTATGTAAGACTGTAACGCATGGTGGAGACGCAGTACAGCGGCGGCCCGCAGGCCCCCGAAAACCCCGACGCGCGGACGCGGGCACCGAGTATGGTGTGGGACGCCTGGGGAATCCCGGCCGGACACCAGCCGTTGTCGGCGCAGATCCGAGGTCTGCTCACGCAGGTCTTCGGGGTCTCCGGGGATCCGGTGGCGCGTCGCGACGAGGGCGACGTGCCGCTCCGCGCGTCGGCGCTCACGCCCGCCCGACGAGACGGGTTGACCGCGGTGGTCGGCGTCGACCACGTGTCCACCGACCACCGCGACCGACTGCGACGCGCGGGCGGCAAGAGCACCCCCGACCTGCTGCGCCGCCGCCTGGATCGCCCGCAGGACGCGCCCGACGCCGTCGTCTTCCCCGCCGATCACGGCGAAGTCCTGGCGTTGCTGGCGCACTGCGCCGAGGCCGGGATCGCGGTCGTGCCGTTCGGCGGCGGCACCAGCGTGGTCGGCGGCGTCTCCCCGGAACGCGGTCGCTTCGACACCGTGATCGCCCTGGACCTGCGCCGCCTCGACGGCCTGCGCGCGGTCGACCCGATCAGCGGCACCGCGACCCTCGGCGCGGGTCTCACCGGCCCCGCCGCCGAGGAACTGCTCGCCGCGCACGGACTGTCGCTGGGCCACTTCCCGCAGAGCTTCGAGTTCGCCAGCATCGGCGGATTCGCGGCCACCCGCTCCTCGGGGCAGGCCTCGGCGGGATACGGCCGTTTCGACGACATGGTGCAGCGACTCCTGATCGCCACGCCCACGGGCGAACTCGACCTCGGGCGGGCTCCCGCCTCGGCCGCCGGGCCCGATCTGCGAGAGTTGTTCGTGGGGTCCGAAGGCGCGCTCGGCGTCATCACCGAAGTCACCGTGCGCGTGCACCCGCGCCCGGAAACCGTTGCCTACCAGGCGTGGTCGTTTCCCGACTTCGCCACCGGCGCGGCGGCGCTGCGCTCGGTGGTCCAGGCCGGCGCGGCGCCGACGGTGCTGCGACTGTCCGACGAGGCCGAGACCGGTCTGAACCTGGCCCGCGCGGGCGATATCGGCGGTGCGCCCGTCACCGGATGCCTGGCCGTCACCACCGTCGAGGGCACGGCCGCGCATGTCGCCGCGCGCCGCGCCGAAGCCGAAGCGCTGCTGCGCGCGGCGGGCGGCACGGCGCTGGGCGAGGAACCGGCCCGCCAGTGGGAACACGGCCGCTTCGCCGCCCCCTACCTGCGCGACGCACTGCTCGACGTCGGCGTGCTGTGCGAGACGCTCGAGACCGCGACCACCTGGTCCGCGCTGCCCGACCTGAAGGCGCGCGTCACCGCCTCGCTGACCGAATCGCTGGGCGTCGACGGCGCGCCCGTACTGGTGATGTGCCACATCTCGCACACCTATCCCACCGGCGCATCGCTCTACTTCACGGTCGTGGCCCGCCAGGCCGAGGACCCGCTCGCGCAGTGGGCCGTGGCCAAACGGGCCGTCGGTGACGTCATCGCGGCGGCGGGCGCGACCATCACCCACCACCACGCGGTCGGCACCGACCACCGGCCCTGGCTGCCCGACGAGATCGGCGACCTCGGGGTACGGGTGCTGCGCGCGGTGAAGAACGAGATCGACCCCGTCGGCATCCTGAACCCGGGCAAGCTGATCCGATGAGCGCGGCGATCCGAACGGCCCTGGTCGTCACCAACCGACTCTCCGGGCTCGGCCGCGGACAGGACTCGGCCGCCGCGGCCGTGGCCCGGCTCAGCGCGGGCGGTGTCGAGATCACCGAGATCCGCGCCGCCTCGGCCGCCGAATCCGTTCGCCTGGTGCGTGATTCGCTCACCGACGCGGGCAGGCGGCCCGACGCGGTGATCTGCGTCGGCGGCGACGGACTGATCAACGTCACCTTGGACGCGCTCGCGAACACCGGCGTCCCACTGGGGCTGATCCCCAGCGGCACCGGCAACGACCTGGCCCGCGCCCTCGGCGTGCCGACCGACGACCCGGTGGCCGCCGCCGAAGTCGTCCTGGCGGGCCGCACGCGGGTGATCGACCTGGGACGCCTGGAGTCCACCGGCGTCGAGCCGATGTGGTTCGCCACCGTGACGGGCACCGGATTCGACGCGCGGGTCACCCTGCGCGCCAACGCCATGCGCCGCCCGAAAGGGCCCGCCCGCTACAGCCTGGCCGCGCTCGCGGAACTGGCGAGCGGGTTGGCGGTGCCGTATCGGATCGAACTGTCCGGTGTGGCCGTCGGGCAGTTGGACAACCCGCCCGCGGACACCGTCCTGGAGACCGAGGCGGTGCTGGTGGCGATCGGCAATTCGCGCACCTACGGCGGCGGCATGCTGATCTGTCCCGACGCCGAGATGGACGACGGACTGCTCGACATCACCGTGGTCGGGAAGGTCTCGCGATGGAAGATGCTCGAACTGCTGCCCGCGCTGTCGTCGGGCAAGCGCATCGATCACCCCGCGACCCGGCGCTATCGCGTCGCCCGGGTCACACTGAGCGCGCCGGGCGCGCCCGCGACCACGGACGGCGAACCGGCGGGCATGCTGCCCGCGACCCTGAGCGCGGTCCCGGGTGCGCTCACCGTGCTCGCGCGCTGAGATGGCTGACCAACGTCGACCGCGCTGGCTGGGCTGACCGCGCTGACCGGGCTGACCGGGCTGACCGGGCTGGTCGCGTCGACCGGGCTGACCGCGGTGTGCCTGCGAGCGCCGATGCGGGCGGGCCGGGGAGTGCGTCGGCTCAGTCGGCGAAGGTGACGCGCGCGATGGCGTTGACGGTCGGTCGGTCCACGACCACGACCGACGCGCACGGCACCGGGTTCGGCGCGACCTCGCTGACCGTGCCGAGCAGTTCCCGCCAGCGGCGGACGTGTAGGCGGAAGGACACCCCGTTCACCCGCCGCCCACGCGCCCGCTGTCCCGCCATCGCCTCGGTCGCGGGCACGTCGAGCAGCACCACGTGCAGTTCACGCTGGAAGCGTCGCGCCCAGCGCGCGATCATGGCGCGCGTCCAGCGAAAGGTCGCGCATTCGTGGATCACGACCGGCCCGTGTACGGTGCGCAGCGCCGATCTGATGCCGGCGTAGTGCACGACGTGTACCAGCGGACGCCACAGCGGATAGGGCAGCCAGCCGAGGCGGCGCTTCCAGCGGTTGCGGGCGTGGTGGGAGTCGAGCACGAGCAGCCCGGCGGGGCCGCGCGGGGGACTCTCGTCCTCGGGGCGGACGCCGAAGTACCGGTGCAGCGCGGTGCTCTTGCCCGCGCCGGGCACCCCCGCGAACACCAGTGCCGCGTGCGCGGGATAGCGCAGTTCCTCGACGGGGCGGCCGCGCAGGTCGTGGACGGCGTGCGGGCACACGATCCGTTCGGCGGCAACGGGAATGCGCGATTCCGGCGCGCAGCCGGGAACGCTGTCCAGTGGGGGGCTCATCCATCCAGAGTTCTCGGTCGGTGCGGTTTCGGCAACCGCGATACGCCGAATTGACCACGGAAACCCGGACTTCGCGAATCGGACACACCGATACCGGCGGGTAGCGGGCGCGGGCTAACAGTTGGCAACTCGCGCAGGCGATTTCGGGGACCCGCCTCGAGGTGACATCGCTGACCCGCGTCGGCGATACTGTTCGCCCGGCGTCACCGCGTCCTCCGGGGCGGGACGCGGGCCCGCATGGTGAGGCCGAGGGCATCGTTGCGGAGCGACGATAGGCACAGCCATGCCAAAAGCTGAGAATTGCTTATGGATTCCGGAGCGGCCCTGGGATCGCCGGTAAGCTGGAGTTCGTAGGCGGAGTGTTCGGTGTCCCTCATCCACCGAAGGCTCCGCCTTTTTTCTTTCCCGCTATTTTTGGGCCGGCCCCCGGGCGCGCTGTGCGGCCGGGGCGCGGCGAGCGGTTCGAGTCGGGCGGTCTCGTACGGTCGCTCGGGCGGTGTCGTCCGAGTCGCTGTGCGGTTCGGGTCGCGCCGGGTGGTTCGAGTCGCCCCGGGCGGTGCGCCCGACCCTTTTGGGAGCTCACCGGCCCGGTCATTAGAATGCCGGAGTGACCAGCACAGCCCCTGACAATTCCCGCGATCGTGCCGATGCCCTCCCCAAGAGCTGGAACCCCGGCGAGGTGGAGGCCGAGATGTACGAGCGCTGGGTAGCCGCGGGCTACTTCACCGCCGACGCGTCCTCCGACAAGCCCGGCTACTCCATCGTGCTGCCGCCGCCGAACGTCACCGGCAGCCTGCACATGGGGCACGCGCTCGACCACACCCTCATGGACGCCCTCTCGCGCCGCAAGCGCATGCTCGGCTACGAAGTGCTGTGGCTGCCCGGCATGGACCACGCGGGCATCGCCACCCAGACCATCGTGGAGAAGCAACTCGCCGTCGACGGCAAGACCAAAGAGGACTTCGGCCGCGACCTGTTCATGGACAAGGTCTGGGACTGGAAGCGCGAATCCGGCGGGCAGATCCAGTGGCAGATGCGCGCCCTCGGCGACGGCGTCGACTGGAGCCGCGACCGCTTCACCATGGACGAGGGCCTTTCGCGCGCGGTGCAGACCATCTTCAAGCGCCTCTACGACGCGGGCCTGATCTACCGCGCCGAGCGCCTGGTCAACTGGTCGCCCGAACTGCGCACCGCGATCTCCGACATCGAGGTCAAGTTCGCCGACGTCGAGGGCGAACTCGTCTCGCTGCGCTACGGCTCGCTCGACGACGACCAACCGCACGTGATCGTGGCCACCACCCGCGTGGAGACCATGCTCGGTGACACCGCGGTCGCGGTGCACCCCGAGGACCCGCGCTACGCCGCGCTCGTCGGCACCACCCTGGAACATCCGATCACCGGGCGACAGATCCCGATCATCGCCGACGACTATGTCGACCCGGAGTTCGGCACCGGCGCGGTGAAGATCACCCCGGCCCACGACCCCAACGACTTCGAGATGGGTCTGCGGCACGGCCTGCCGATGCCGAGCATCATGGACGAGCGCGGCCGGATCGTGGACACCGGAACCGAATTCGACGGCATGGACCGCTTCGAGGCCAGGCAGAAGGTGCGCGAACGGCTCGCGGGCGAAGGTCGCGTCGTCGCGGAGAAGCGGCCCTACCTGCACAGTGTCGGCCACTCCGAGCGCAGCGGCGAACCCATCGAACCCCGGCTGTCGATGCAGTGGTGGGTCAAGGTCGAATCGCTGGCCAAGGCCGCGGGCGACGCGGTGCGCCACGGCGACACCGTCATCCACCCGCCGAGTCAGGAACCGCGCTGGTTCGACTGGATCGACAACATGCACGACTGGTGCATCTCGCGGCAGCTGTGGTGGGGTCATCGCATCCCGATCTGGTACGGCCCCGAGGGCGAAGTGGTGTGCCTGGGGCCCGACGAGACCGCACCCGAGGGCTGGGTGCAGGACCCGGACGTGCTCGACACCTGGTTCTCCTCGGGCCTGTGGCCGTTCTCCACGATGGGCTGGCCCGACAACACCGCCGAACTCGAAAAGTTCTATCCGACCGACGTTCTCGTCACCGGCTACGACATCCTGTTCTTCTGGGTGGCCAGGATGATGATGTTCGGCACCTTCGTCGCCGAGGACGCGGCCGTCACCGCGGGCAAGCCCGCCGGTGACAAGCAGGTGCCCTTCCGCGACGTGTTCCTGCACGGCCTGATCCGCGACCAGTACGGCAAGAAGATGTCGAAGTCGCGCGGCAACGGCGTGGACCCGCTGGACTGGATCAGCGCGCACGGCGCCGACGCGCTGCGGTTCACCCTGGCGCGCGGCGCGCAGCCCGGCGGCGACCTCTCGGTCGGCGAATCGCACGCGCTGGCCTCGCGCAACTTCGTCACCAAACTGTTCAACGCCACCAAGTTCGCGCTGATGAACGGCGCGCGGCCGGGCGATCTGCCCGAGCGCGCGACGCTCACCGATCCCGACCGTTGGATCCTGGACCGCTTCGAGCAGGTGCTGGTCGAAGTGGACGCGGCGTTCGACGCCTACGAGTTCGGCAAGGCGTGCGAGGCCCTGTACCACTTCGCGTGGGACGAACTGTGCTCCTGGTATCTGGAGCTGTCCAAGGCCCAGTTCACCGCCGACGACGCCCGCGCGGAATCGACCAGGGTCGTGCTCGGCACGGTGCTGGACGGCGTGCTGCGTCTGCTGCACCCGGTGATCCCGTTCGTCACCGAAGCGCTGTGGCAGGCGCTGACCGGGGGTGAGTCGGTGGTCATCGCGAGTTGGCCGCGGCCTTCGGGGGTGGCGGTCGACGCCGAGGCGGCGCGGCGGGTCGCCGACGCCCAGCAGTTGATCACCGAGATCCGCCGCTTCCGCAGCGATCAGGGTCTGGCCGACAAGCAGAAGGTGCGCGCGCGCCTGGAAGGTCTCGACGAGGCGGGGCTGACCGAGTTGCGCGAGGCGATCACCAGCTTGGCCAAGCTCACCGATCTCGAGGCCGACCAGCCCGCCACCGCCTCGGTGGAGGTCCGGCTCAGCGGCGCCACCGTGGCCGTCGGCCTGAACACCGAGGGCGCGGTCGACCTGGACGCCGAACGTCGCCGCCTGGAGAAGGATCGGGCCGCCGCGGAGAAGGAACTCGCGGGCACCGACGCCAAACTCGGCAACGAGGCGTTCCTGGCCAAGGCCCCCGATCACGTGGTCGACAAGATCAAGTCGCGCCGCGAGGTGGCCGCCGCCGAAGTCGACCGGATCAGTGCGAGGCTCGCGGAACTGGCCGTGCGATGAACGACGAACCGGAGCGTCAGTACCGGGCCGAGCACGGGGCGACCCGGCTCGGCGCCGGGCCGTCCCCGGTGGATCTGGCCGAGATGGCGCTGGTCGAGGCCGAACTCGACCGCCGCCGGCCGGAGACCAAGATCGAACCGTCGCTGACCAGGATCGCGACGTTGATGGATCTGCTCGGCTCCCCGCAGCACGGCTATCCGGCGATCCATGTCGCGGGCACCAACGGCAAGACCTCGGTGACCAGGATGATCGACGCGCTGCTGACCGCGCTGCACCGGCGCACCGGCCGCGTCACCAGTCCGCACCTGCAACTGGCGACCGAGCGGATCAGCGTCGACAACCAGCCGATCACGCCCGCGCGTTACGTCGAGACCTATCGCGAACTCCAGCCCTACATCGAGATGATCGACGAGCGCTCGGCCGCCGCGGGTGGTCCGGCGATGAGCAAGTTCGAGGTGCTCACCGGGATGGCCTTCGCGGCCTTCGCCGAAGCGCCGGTCGACGTCGCCGTGGTCGAGACGGGGATGGGCGGCACCTGGGACGCCACCAACGTGGTGGACGGCCAGGTCGCGGTCATCACGCCGATCGGCCTCGACCACACCGACTACCTCGGCGACGACTTGGCGACGATCGCGGGGGAGAAGGCCGGGATCATCAAACGCGCTCCCGAGGGCCTGGTGCCGCGCGACACCGTCGCGGTGATCGCCCAGCAGGAACCCGAGGCGATGGAGGTGCTGCTGCGGCGCGCGGTCGAGGTCGACGCGGCGGTCGCGCGCGAGGGCGCGGAGTTCCGGGTGCTGGCCCGGCAGGTCGCGATCGGCGGGCAGCAACTGGAGTTGCAGGGGCTGGGCGGGGTCTACGACGAGATCTTCCTGCCGCTGCACGGCGAGCACCAGGCCCACAACGCCGTCCTCGCGCTGGCCGCGGTCGAGGCGTTCTTCGGCGCGGGCTCCGCCAAACAACTCGACGTCGAGGCGGTGCGGGCCGGTTTCGCCGCCGTCACCAGTCCGGGGCGCATGGAGCGGATGCGCGCCGCGCCGACCATCTTCATCGACGCCGCGCACAACCCGGCGGGGGCCGCGGCGCTGGCCGCCACCCTGACGGCGGAGTTCGACTTCCGCAAACTCGTCGGGGTGGTCGCGGTCCTGGCCGACAAGGACGCCGCGGGCATCCTCGAGGCGCTCGAGCCGGTGTTCGACGAGATCGTGGTCACCACCAACGGCTCGCCCCGGGCGATGGATCTCGACAGCTTGTCGAACCTGGCCGTGCAGCGCTTCGGCGACGAACGCGTGGTGACCGCCGAAACCCTGCCCGACGCGCTGGAGACGGCCATCGCCCTCGCCGAGGAGGTCGGCGAATCGGGCGAGATGGTGTCCGGCGCGGGCGTGGTGGTCACCGGGTCGGTCGTGACGGCGGGCGCGGCCCGCGCCCTGTTCGGCAAGGACCCGGCGTGAGCGCCGCCGCGGCGGAAAGGAACCCGAACGTGAGCGAGCAGTCCGAGCGGCCCGCGCCCCCCGATCCCTGGAAGGGGCTGCGGGGCGTGATGGCGGGCACCTTGATCCTCGAGGCCATCGTGGTCCTGCTGGCACTGCCGGTGGTGGCCGACGTCGGCGGCGGGGTCACCTGGTTCTCGGGGATCTACCTGGTGACGCTGGCCGTGGTGATGGTGCTCGGCGCGGGTCTGCAACGCAGGCCGTGGGCGCTGACGTTCAACCTGGCGTTGCAGGTCCTGCTCGTCGCGGGCGCGCTGATCCACCTGTCGATCGGCATCATCGGCGTGGTGTTCGCCGTCGTCTGGGGTTTCATCCTGGTGCTGCGCCACGATGTCAAGCGCCGGATGGAGGCGGGCACCCTGCCGAGCCAGCGTCCCGATCCGCGCGGTTGAGCCGTCGGCTCGTTTGGGTACCCGGCGGGGGTGCCGGTTAGGCTGTGCGCCGTGACTGAGCAGACGTTGGTACTCATCAAGCCCGACGGCGTTTCCCGCGGCCTGGTCGGCGAGGTGCTGGCCCGTATCGAGCGCAAGGGCCTGACGATCAAGGCACTCGAGCTGAAGCAGGTGTCCGAGGAACTCGCGGGCGAGCACTACGCCGAACACGCCGAGAAGCCGTTCTTCGGCTCGCTGATCGAGTTCATCACCTCCGGCCCGGTCGTCGCCGCGATCCTCGAGGGTCCGCGCGCCATCGCCGCTTTCCGTCAGATCGCCGGCGGCACCGATCCCGTCGAGAAGGCCGTTCCCGGCAGCATCCGCGGCGATTTCGGTCTGGAGACCCAGTTCAACCTGGTGCACGGCTCGGATTCGACCGAGTCGGCCAAGCGTGAGATCGCCCTCTGGTTCCCGGCCCTGTCCGCCTGAGCCTCCCGCCTCGTACCCCCCGCCCACCAGGGCGGATACGGCCCGGTTCGACGGCGCGGCCGCACCCGGGAAGCGGGCCTCGGCGCGCCGCGTTCCGGGCGCGCTCGTGCGCCGATGGCGAATCGCCCGAGCCCGGTGTGGGATACTGGAGGCGGTTACCAACGGTTCCGACTGTTCGCGCAGGTACGCGAGCTATCGGTGATCGAGGCAACCGGATGACACCGCGGTTCGATGCCGATCATCGCTGCCACGGCGATCTGCGCCTGCTTTTCCGGGCGTCGATCACCGCGTCGGCACGCTGGATGAGCGCTAACGCCGTGGAGTTCAGCCAACAGCCAGGCGCCGCGTGACCGGTCGGCCCGAACGACGAGACAACAGGGTATCGACCGGATGCGCGGCGCGAGACCACAGGACCTTGCGCCGCGGGCGTGAGGTGTACGGACAGCGCCCTCGCGTTGGCCGCGTCACTCCGTACCGGGAGGGACGCGCCCGGGGGCCCGAGGAGACTTCGTGGCCGAACAAGAGCCGCAGGAAACACCATCACAGGATGCCGATCAATTGCCGGAGCGAATCCGAGTTCACGCACTTGCCAAGCGGCTGGGAGTGACGAGCAAGCGAATCCTGGCCAAACTCACCGAATTGGGTTCCGACGCGCGCAGCGCGCAGTCCAATGTGGACCGCGCTCTCGCGGAATCGGTGCGTGACGCCCTCGATTCGCCCGACACCCCGGTCGAGCCCGCCACCGCGGCGCCCGCCGAGCCGCCGCCCGTCAGCGAGGCGGTCGCCGTCGACGCGGACGGCCCGGCCGAGCCGGGCACGGAGGCCGTCGCCGAGGCGACGCCCGAACCGTCGGGGCCGATCTTCTCCCGGCCCGACACCGGCGCCGCGGCCCCCCGGCTGTTCACCCACGCCGAGCAGACCCAGGCCGTCGAGCCGGTCCAGTTCGACGCGGTCGCCGTCCCGCTGTTCCTCCCGCCGGACGCCACGGCGGTCCAGGAGATGCGCAAGCAGCGCAAGGCCGAGCGCGACGCGGCCCGCCGCGTCGAGGAAGCGCCCGCCGAACCCGAGGACGAGACCGACACCGCCGAGGAGGACGCCGACGGGGCCGACCAGTCCGGCGACGCCGACGGTCAGCCCAGGCGCAGGCGGCGCGGTCGCCGCGGTCGCGGTCGCGGACGCGGCGAACAGCACGCCGATTCCGAGTCCGACGACGACGAGCACGGCGACGCCGAGTCCGACGAATCCGCGCCCGAGCAGTCGCGTGGCGAGAACGCCGGGTCCGCCGACTCCGACGGCGACGCCGAGGACGAGGACGACGACGAGTCGACTTCCCCGGAGGGCTCGAGCCGCCGTCGCCGTCGCCGTCGTCGCCGCAAGGTCGGCGGCGAGGGCGGCGAGTCCGACTCCGCCGCCGAGGACGACCCGCCGAACACCGTCGTGCACGAGCGCGAGCCCCGCAACAAGAGCCGTGGCCGCGCCCCCTCCGACGAGGTGCAGGGCATCACCGGCTCCACCCGGCTCGAGGCCAAGCGTCAGCGGCGTCGCGACGGGCGCGAGGCCGGTCGCCGCCGTCCGCCGATCCTGACCGAATCGGAGTTCCTGGCCCGCCGCGAGGCCGTGGACCGGGTCATGGTGGTCAGGGAGAAGACCTTCCCGGACCATCCGACCGCCACCCAGGTCGCGGTGCTCGAGGACGACATCCTGGTCGAGCATTTCGTGACCAGCACGGGCTCGGCCTCGATGGTCGGCAACGTCTACCTCGGCCGGGTGCAGAACGTGCTGCCCAGCATGGAGGCGGCCTTCGTCGACATCGGCCGCGGCCGCAACGGCGTGCTCTACGCGGGCGAGGTCAACTGGGAGGCCGCCGGGCTCGGCGGTCGCGAACGCAAGATCGAACAGGCGTTGCGCCCGGGCGATCAGGTGCTGGTCCAGGTCTCCAAGGACCCGGTCGGGCACAAGGGCGCGCGCCTGACCACCCAGATCAGCCTGGCGGGCCGGTTCCTGGTGTACGTGCCGGGCGGCACCTCCACCGGGATCAGCCGCAAACTGCCCGACACCGAGCGCAAACGTCTCAAGGAGATCCTGCGCGACATCGTGCCCGCCGACGCGGGCGTGATCATCCGCACCGCCTCCGAAGGCGTCGCCGAGGCCGAACTGGCCCGCGACGTGGAGCGGTTGCAGGCCACTTGGCGCACCATCGAGGAGCAGGCCGCCAAGGAGAACGGCGCGCCCAAGACCCTCTACGAGGAGCCGGACCTGCTGGTCAAGGTGATCCGTGACCTGTTCAACGAGGATTTCTCCAGGCTGGTCATCGAGGGTGAGCGCGCCTGGAGCACGGTGGAGAAGTACATCGGCACCGTCGCGCCCGACCTGCTCGCGCGGGTCTCGCGGCACGACAACGCCACCGTCGACGTCTTCGAGACCTTCCGGATCGACGAGCAGTTGGCCAAGGCGCTCGACCGCAAGGTGTGGCTGCCCTCGGGCGGCACCCTGGTGATCGACCGCACCGAGGCCATGACGGTCGTCGACGTCAACACCGGCAAGTTCACCGGCGCGGGCGGCAGCAACCTGGAGGAGACGGTCACCAGGAACAACCTGGAGGCGGCCGAGGAGATCGTGCGCCAGATGCGGTTGCGCGACATCGGCGGCATGATCGTCGTCGACTTCATCGACATGGTGCTCGAATCCAACCGCGATCTGGTGCTGCGTCGTCTGACCGAGGCGCTCGGCCGCGACCGCACCCGCCACCAGGTCTCCGAGGTGACGTCGCTGGGCTTGGTCCAGATGACCAGGAAGAAGCTCGGCACCGGCTTGGTGGAGGCGTTCTCCACGACCTGTGAGCACTGCCACGGCCGCGGCATCCTGGTGCACACCTACCCGGTGGAGCCCTCGTCGTCGGGCGACGACGGCGGTTCGCGCAAGGAGTCGGGGTCGCGCAGGCGGCGCGGTCGGGACAAGTCGCCCGCGCAGTCCGGGCCCGCGGCCAACGGCGCTCCCGCAGCCGCCGAGGTGGGCGAGGAGGACGCGGTCGCCAAGCGCGCGCATCCGGTCGCTCTGGCGATGGCGGCGCACCAGCACGGCGACGAGGACATCGACGGCGATCTCGCGGAAACCGCGGTGGTGGAGTCCACCGAGGACGCGGTCGTCGCGCAGGTTGCGGCGAATGCGCTGAGCGAGGGCGCGGACGCGGTGGTCATCCGCGAACCGGCCGAGGAGTCGGCGACGGCGCAGGCGGGTTCGGACAACGGTGTCGCGGCGGGTTCGAGCCATCGGACGCGCTCGCGGCGGTCGAGTCGGTCGCGGCGGTCCGCCGGGCCGGTGGCCGACGAGGCGACCGAATCGGACAGCGGTACGCGGACCGAGGAAGTCACCGCGGCTGCCGGGTCGACCGAGGCCGCGGTGCGCGCCGAGACCCCCGCGGCCCCGGTGGCCGAGGTGGCTGAGGTGGCTGAGGCGGCCGAATCCGACGACGGTGTCGCGGAGGCGCCCGAGGTCGTGACGGCTTCGGCGGGCTCGGTCACCGAGTCGAACCCGACGGCGGCGGAGTCCGAGCAGGTCACGGCGGCTTCGGCCACCAACGGCTCGGCCGAGCCGTCCCGTCCGCAGCGTCGTCGCCGGGTCGCCCGGTCGGCGGCGGCTCCGGCGGCCGACAGCAGTGGCGCGGTGTTCGTCGTCGCCGGTGACGAGGCGCCCGCGGCTCCGATCCTCGACGTCGCCGCCGAGGCAGAGGCGGTCGAGGCGGTGGCCCGCAAGCCGCGCAGGCGCGCGGTGGGCCGTCCGGCGGGTCCGCCCGTCGACGCCTGATCCGCCCTGGTCGCGGTATCCGCGCCGTCCGTTCCGGGCGGTGCGGACCAGCCCGTCCCGACCGGTTCGGACCCCGCTCCGAGCGGGTCCGGCAATCCGGTTGGGCCGCCGCGCCGTTCGGCGCGACGGTAGCCGGGTGGGTGCCGGTGACCGGATTGGGTTGTGGAGAAGGGGTCTGGTAGCCTTGGACGGTCGCTGCCTGGCGATGGGCATCAACTCACGCCCCCAGTCGCAGCAACCAGCCAAGAAGAGGTCACGTCGCACCCTGCGACGTGATCAAGCACGAGTAGACATCGAGTGGAGGAAGCCGACCGATGGCAACGTACGCGATCGTCAAGACCGGCGGAAAGCAGTACAAGGTCGCGGTCGGTGACCTGGTGAAGGTCGAGAAGATCGAGGGTGAGCCCGGCGCGTCCGTGGCCCTGTCCCCGGTTCTCGTCGTCAACGGCGCTGAGCTGACCACGGATGCGGCCGCCCTGGCCAAGGTTTCCGTGGCGGCCGAGGTCGTCGAGCAGACCAAGGGCCCGAAGATCCGCATCCACAAGTTCAAGAACAAGACCGGCTATCACAAGCGCCAGGGTCACCGTCAGCGGCTGACGGTCATCAAGGTCACCGGCATCAAGTAAGACATCCGAGGAGAATCAGCTCATGGCACACAAGAAGGGCGCGTCCAGTTCGCGGAACGGTCGCGATTCCAACGCCCAGCGACTCGGCGTCAAGCGTTTCGGCGGCCAGACCGTCAAGGCCGGCGAGATCCTGGTCCGCCAGCGCGGCACCCATTTCCACCCCGGCGTGAACGTCGGCCGCGGCGGTGACGACACCCTGTTCGCCCTCGAGGCGGGTTCGGTGCAGTTCGGCGCGAAGCGCGGACGCAAGACCGTCAACATCGTCGTCCCGGAGCCGGTTCAGGCCTGACCGCCTAACCACTTCGACAGCGTAGAGCGGGTCAGGGTCGCTACACCCTGGCCCGTTTTCGTGTTCTCCGGCCCCGTGCCGAATCCGCGTCGTCCGCACGACCTGCGGGAACGCCGACCACAGAAGGAGGATGATTCGGCGTATGTCCAAATTCATCGACCGTGTCGTGCTCCATGTGCGGGCGGGCAAGGGCGGACACGGCTGCGCCTCGGTGCACCGCGAGAAGTTCAAGCCGCTCGGCGGCCCCGACGGGGGCAACGGCGGCAACGGCGGGGATGTGATCCTCGAGGTCGACTCGAACGTGCACACCCTGCTCGACTTCCACTTCCACCCGCACGCCAAAGCCGGTAACGGCAAACCGGGCGAGGGCGGCAACCGCGACGGCAAACAGGGCGGCCCGCTGCTGCTGAAGGTGCCCGACGGCACCGTCGTACTCGACAAGGACGGCGAGATTCTGGCCGACCTGGTCGGCGCGGGCAACACCTTCGTCGCCGCGCGCGGCGGACGCGGCGGTCTCGGCAACGCGGCGCTGGCCTCCAAGGCGCGCAAAGCGCCCGGCTTCGCCCTGCTCGGCGAGGAGGGCGAGGAACGCGACCTGGTCCTGGAACTGAAATCCGTGGCCGACGTCGGTCTGGTCGGTTTCCCCTCGGCGGGGAAGTCCTCGCTGGTCTCGGTGCTCTCGGCCGCCAAACCGAAGATCGCGGACTACCCGTTCACCACCTTGGTGCCCAACCTCGGCGTCGTGCTCAGCGGCGACACCACGTTCACCGTCGCCGACGTGCCCGGTCTGATTCCCGGCGCGAGCGAGGGCCGCGGGCTCGGCCTGGACTTCCTGCGCCACCTGGAGCGCTGCGCGGTGCTCGCGCACGTCGTGGACTGCGCCACCTTGGAACCCGGCCGCGACCCGGTCACGGATGTGGACGCGCTGGAAGCCGAGTTGGCCGCCTACAAACCGGCGCTGTCCGGTGACGCGAGCCTCGGTGACCTGGCCGACCGTCCGCGTGTGGTCATCCTCAACAAGACCGATGTGCCCGACGCCGCCGAACTCGCCGAACTGGTCACCCCCGAATTCGTCGAACGCGGGTGGCCGGTGTTCGAGATCTCCGCGGTGAGCCGTGCGGGCCTGCGCTCGCTGACCTTCGCGCTGGCCGATCTGGTGCGGCAGTACCGCGAGGACAATCCGCCCGCCGCGCCGAAACGGCCGGTCATCCGTCCGATCGCGGTCGACGAGACGGGCTTCAGCGTCATCGCCGATCCGCGGGAACCGGGCGGGTTCATCGTGCGCGGTGTGCGTCCCGAGCGCTGGGTGCGTCAGACCCAGTTCGACAACGACGAGGCCGTGGGCTATCTGGCCGACCGATTGGCTCGCCTCGGCGTCGAGGAGAAATTGGTCAAGATGGGCGCGGAACCCGGCGCTCCGGTCACCATCGGCGAGGTCACCTTCGACTGGGAGCCGCAGATCTCGGCGGGTGTGGACATGGTGCCCACCGGTCGCGGCACGGATGTGCGACTCGAGCAGAACGAACGCGTCGGCGCCGCCGAGCGCAAGCACGCCTCCCGGGTGCGGCGCGGACTGGTCCGCGAGGACGAAGAGGAGTAGCCGGTGCGATCCGGTGATGTGGCGCAACCGAATTCGCCCACCGATCTGGTCGCGGGCGAGCCGAGTCCGGCGCGCGCGGCGATCGCCGACGCGCGCCGCGTGGTGGTCAAGATCGGGTCCTCGGCGCTGACGAGTCTCAAAGGCGGCCTGGACACCGAACGCCTGGACCGGCTCGCCGACGCCGTCGAGGCGCGGATGCGCGCGGGCTCCGATGTCGTGGTGGTGTCCTCCGGCGCCATCGGCGCGGGCCTCGCCCCGCTCAAATTGGCCACGCGGCCAAGGGATCTGGCGACCAAGCAGGCCGCGGCCAGCGTCGGTCAGCTCGCCCTCGCGCACGCCTGGGGCACCTCCTTCGCCCGCTACGGCCGCACGGTCGGGCAGGTGCTGTTGAGCGCCGACGACTTCTCCCGCCGCGAACACCACCGCAACGCCCAGCGCACCCTGGACCGGTTGCGTTCGCTCGGCGCGGTCGCGGTGGTCAACGAGAACGACACCGTCGCCACCGAGGAGATCCGTTTCGGCGACAACGACAGGCTCGCGGCGCTGGTCGCGCACTTGGTCGGCGCGGACGCGCTGGTGCTGCTCTCCGACGTCGCGGGCCTCTACGACGGCGATCCCCGCAAAGGTTCGGCGAATTTCATCCCCGAGGTGCGCGGCAGCGTCGACCTCGACGGCGTCATCGCGGGCAGCGGCGGCGCGCTCGGCACCGGCGGCATGGCCTCGAAGCTGTCCGCGGCTCGGTTGGCGGCCGACGCGGGAGTGCCGGTGCTGTTGGCCGCCGCCACCGACGCCGCGGTCGCGTTGACCACCGGCGCGGTCGGCACCGCCTTCGCCGCGCGCCCGGTGCGTCTGTCCGCCAAGAAGTTCTGGGTGCGCCACGCCGCCGACAGTCGCGGCGCGGTCCTGCTCGACGCCGGCGCCGTCGCGGCCGTCGCCCGCCGTCACTCGCTGCTGGCCGCCGGGATCGTCGGCCTGCGGGGGCGTTTCCACGGCGGTGACGTGGTCGACCTGGTGGCCCCCGACGAAACCGTGGTGGCCCGCGGTGTCATCGAATACGACAGCACCGAACTGTCGGGCATGTTCGGCCGCTCCACTCGCGAACTTCCCGACACCATGCAGCGTCCCGTCATCCACGCCGACGATCTGGTCAGCGTCTAGCGCCGAATCGGATCGCGCTGACCGGAATACTGTCCGGTCCGCGTCCGTCCTGCCACCCTTGGTGGACGCGCGCCACCGCGGAAGCCGAGGGGACCGGCGCCGCGGGGGCGCGCGTTCCGGGTCGCGGGCATCCGCCGAGTGATGCGGGTACCCGGCGATTCCGGAAAGGCTGCCCATGACCGCCCTCGACGCCACCCCGGCCGCGCTGTTGGACTCCGTGGCCGGCGCGATCGGCGACACCCCGCTGGTGCGGTTGCGGCGCGTCACGCCGGGCGGACGTCCCGTCGGTCATCCCGAACACCTGCGCTCGGTGGCGCTGGGCCTGGCCGAATCGATTCCGGGCGCGTGGTTCGCCGGTCAATACGACAACCCCGCCAACCCCGCCGCGCACTGCGCCACCACCGGTCCCGAGATCTGGGCCGCCACCGGCGGGCGGGTCACCCATTACGTCGCGGGCGTCGGCACCGGCGGAACCATCAGCGGCGCGGGCGAATACCTCGAAGAGGTGTCCGACGGCCGGGTCCGGGTCATCGGCGCCGACCCCGAGACCTCGGTGTACGGGGGCCGGGGACGGACGCGCCGGGTTCGCGGTGATCCCGTCGAACGCCACGGTCGCCGAGGCCACCGCCCTGCTCGGCGACCGCGCCGCGCTTCCCGTGCAACTCGCGCGAGCGAAGTCCGGAGCGCCCGTGGCGGCCGAGTTGATCGGTTCGTTCGCGTCGAATTCCACCGCCTCCACCGAGGATCCGGTCCGCGACCATCTGGCCCCGGCCCTACCGGTAGTCGGCGTCACCGAATCGATCGACGCCGCCCGCGAACGGTTGGGCGAATATCGCGGGTCGGTCGTCGTTGTGCGCGCGGGAATCGGTATCGCCTCGATCGAAGCGGGCCAGTTGGCTGATCCGAGCGAGCGCGACGCCCGCCCAACCCCGTCGATCTGACCTACGGCGAGATCGCCTCTGACGAAACGTTTTTGTCGAAGCGCTGCGCGTGCATATCCTGATCGCACAGCAATCCCGGCAGGAAGGACCCTCGTGCGAGCCATGCACAGCACCAAAGCACGTCGGAAGTGGTCCGCGATGCTGGACGCCGCGACCGAGGACGACGACCTGGTCGTCATCACTCGGTCCGGTGGGAAAGAACCCGCCGTGGTGATCTCGTTGACCGCATACAACTCCTTGCGGGAAAACGCCGACATTCCGTCGACCGTGGTCAGCGCTCGCCGCCTGCCCGAGTCGCCCGCGAATCCGGAATTTGGCCCGGGTGCGGGATGACGTGCTGATCGAGCCGGAGGTGACGGGCGCTGACAACGGTGATCCGCTCCGCTCCGCTTCGTGCCGTCGGAGCAGTGGTGGAAGGCGTCGCGTCAGAGGTCGGCGAGTTTTGGGACTATGGGGGCGATCTGGTCGATCCAGGCGGCGGGGGTGGTCGAGGTGGGGATGACGATGGCGGCGTCGATGCCGAGTTTCGCGTAATCGGCCATGCCCTTGACGAATTCGTCGGTGTTGTCGGTGGTCAGGCGGGGGTTGTGGGCCATGACGGTCTTGTGGATGGCGTCGTAGTCGCGGCCAGCGTCGTCGCAGTGGCGGCGCAGGACGTCGAGTTTGTGGGCGACGTCGTCGGGGGTGGTGCCGAAGAGGTTGCAGGCGTCGGCGTACTGCGCGACCAGGCGCAGGGTCTTCTTCTCGCCGCCGCCGCCGATGAGGATCTTCGGGCGGTGCAGCGGCTGGGGCGAGCAGAGGGTTTCGGCGAGCTGGTAGTGCTTGCCCTCGAACGGGCCGTTGTCGGCGGGGTCCCACATCTGGCCGCAGATCCGCAGCGCTTCTTCCAGGCGCTCGAACCGTTCGGCGATGGGCGGGTAGGGGACGCCGAGGCCGTCGTGTTCGCGCTCGAACCAGGCGGCGCCGATGCCGAGGGCGGCGCGGCCGCCCGACAGCACGTCGAGGGTGGTGACGATCTTGGCGAGCAGGCCGGGATGGCGGTAGGTGACGCCGGTGACGAGCAGGCCGAGTTCGATGCTGGAGGTGTGGGCGGCGAGGAAGCCGAGCGCGGTGTAGCCCTCGAGCATCGACGCCTCGGCGGGCAGCCCGGTCGGCTCGATCTGGAAGTAGTGGTCCATGAACGACAGCCAGGTCGCGCCCGCGGCTTCGGCGGCCGCGGCGGTCCTGGCGAGTTCACCGGCGATGGCGGGCGTGCCACCGTCGAAATCGAAGATCGGGAGGTGGATGCCGAGCTCCATGGGGGTGATCTCCTCACTGTCGATGGTGCGTCGGAATCCACGCTAGGCCCCGAGCGCGCTCCGGGCACGGTGACCGGCGATGCCGCAGTAGGCCGCGTTATGAATTGGTGGCGCGGACGATCAGTTCGGCGACCACGGCCGGGGTCGACACCGCCACCGCGTGCGAGGCGGCGATCTCCACGACCTGCGCGCCCGCGCGTTCGGCCATGGCGCGCTGCGCGGCGATCGGGATGTTCTTGTCGTCGGTGGTCAGCAGCGCGTAGGACGGCACCTCGCGCCACGCCGCCGCCCCGGCTCCTTCCTGGAGGGCGGCCAGCGCGACCGGCCGCTGGGTGACGGCCATCAGTCGGGCGGTGGCCGCCGGGACATCCGCGGCGAACTGGGCGGGGAATTCGTCCTGGCGGATGGTGAGTTCGGTGCCGGTCGTGCCGTCGGGCAGGGGATAGTCGGTGGGGGTGGTGGTGGGTGCGAGGGTGGAGCCGGGGTGTTCGTCGGTGAGCGCCAGCGCGCTCTCGCCTTCGGCGGGGATGAACGCGGCGATGTAGACCAGCGCGGTGACGTGCGCTTTGCCGTGCGCGGCGACGGTGGCGACGCTGCCGCCGTAGGAGTGGCCGACCAGCACGCACGGTCCTTCGACGGTGTCGAGGACGGCGGCGACATAGGCGGCGTCGGCCGCGAGTCCGCGCAGTGGGTTGGCGACGGCCAGGACGGGGAAGTCCTGGTCACGCAGGATGTCGATGACGCCGTTCCAGCTCGCGGAGTCGGCGAACGCGCCGTGGACCAGAACGACGGTGGGCTGAGTGCTCATGGGTTCTCCCGGAGGTGTCAGGCGAGGGTGGCGGCGGCGTCGGCGATGACCGCCGCGACCTCGGCCGGATGGGTCTGCATCACCAGGTGCGGCGCGTCGATCTCCACGACCGAACGCAGTCCCGCGCGCTGGTAGCCGAAGCGTTCGACCTCGGGGTTGATGGTGCGGTCGGCGCTGGAGACGATGCCCCACGCCGGGGTGGTGCGCCACGCGGCGGCGGTCGCCGGTTCGGTGAACGCGGCCGCCGAGAGCGGGCGTTGCGACACCGCGAACACCCGCGCCAACGCCGGGTCCAGGCCGGCGGCGAACACCTCGGGGAAGGCGTCGATGTCGACCGAGACGTCGGTGCCGCCCGGGTAGGGCGCGTAGACCAGGTGCGCGGCCAGCTCCGAATCCGGGAAACCGCCCTGGAGTTGGGCCAGGCTCTCGCCCTCGGTCAGCGCGTAGCCGGACACGTAGACCAGGCCGGCGACGTTCTCGGCCATGCCCGCGACGGTGATGACCGCGCCGCCGTAGGAATGTCCGGCCAGCAGCACCGGTCCGTCGATCCGCTCGACCACGGACCGGACGTAGGCGGCGTCCTCGCCGAGACCGCGGTTGAGCACCGGCGGCGCGAGGACGCGGTGACCGCGATCCAGCAGGTAGGCGGTGACGGGCTGCCAACTGGCGGCGTCGGCGAACGCGCCGTGGACCAGGACGATGGTGGGGGCGGTCATGGGGTTCCTCTCGATCGCGCGCGGCGGGCGCTGCGCCACCTCGAGTCTCGACCGCGCGACCGGGTGCGCGCCCCGCGTCACCGGCCCCGAAAACCCCCGATCAGGACACGGCGCGCGTCGACCCGGTCGTGCGGAATCGCTGCTGGTACTTGCGCGGGGAGATGCCCAGGCGCGCGACGAACGCCCGGCGCAACGCCTCACTGCTGCCGTACCCGGCGGCCATCGCCGCCTCGGTGACGTTGTGACCGGCGTGCAGCATGTCCCGCGCCACCCCGAACCGGATGAACGCGACGTATTCGGCGGGGGAGTGCTCGAGTTCGGCGCGGAACAGTCGGGTGAGATGGCGCACCGACACCCGGGCGTGGTCGGCGAGGGTCTGCACGGTGTGCGGGAAAGCCGGATCGGCGCAGATCAGATCCACCACCTTGCGCACCAGCGGACTGCGCGGCGCCGGACCGGTCAGCGACGCCGAGAACTGCGACTGCCCGCCCGCGCGCTGCATGTAGACGACCAGCAGTTGCGCGACCCGGCGGGCGACATCCGCGCCGTGGTCCTCCTCGACCAGGGCCAACGCCAGGTCGATGCCCGCCGCCACGCCCGCCGAACTGTAGAGATTGCCGTCACGGGTGAACAGCGCGTCCGGTTGGACCGCGATCGACGGGTAGCGGCGGGCCAGGTCCTCGGCGAACTTCCAGTGCGTGGTGGCGCGGCGTCCGTCGAACGCGCCCGTCTCGGCCAGGACGAACGCGCCGCTGCACACCGAGGCCAGGCGCCGGGTGCTCCAGGACAGCTGCCGGGTGGCCGCCACCACCTCCGGGGTGACGAACCGCGACGGCGGCAGTTCGCTGCCCGGCACCAGCACGGTGTCGAAACGGCCCGCCTCGGCGGCCGAGACGGTCACCTCCATCCGCACGCCGATGGAGGTCTGCACCGGCCGGCCGTCGGGGGAGATCAGCACCACCTCGTAGTCGTCGACCGCCTGATTGGCCTCCACGAAAACCTCGGCGGGGCCGACGAAGTCGAGCATCTTGACCCCGTCGAAGACCAGAATGCCGATCCGTCGGCGGCGCGGAGCGGCAAAAGCGGAGGTCATGACGGGCAAGTATTGTGGAGTGTCGACTCCAGAACAAGCGGTGTGGGCGATCTCGCAACCCGTTGGTACGGTGTGCCGATGGGACGGCCACGACGGTTCGACGAATCGGACCTGCTCGACGCGGCCGCGGAACTGTTCTGGACCCGGGGATTCGACGAGACCTCCATCGAGGACATCGCGCGTGCGGGCGGCGTCGGCAACGGCAGCATCTACGCCGCCTACGGCAGCAAGAAGGGCCTGTTCCTCGCCGCGCTCGAGCACTACTGCCAGGCGCGCGCCGCCTTCGTCCGCGACGTCGTCACCGGCGCGCCCGGCACCGCCCGCACCGCGGCCCGCACCCTGCTGCGCGCCGTCGTCGACGACTGCGCCGCCCACCCCGACCGCCGCGGGTGCCTCATGCTCAACGCCGTCGCCCACCTCGGCGCGCGCATCCCCGAAGTCGGCGTCATCGGCCGCCGCACCACCGCCGCCATGGAAGACGCCGTCACCGCGCGCCTGCGCACCCACCTCGACGCCGAGGAAACCGTCCTCGCCGCCCACGGCGCGGCTCTCGTCGTCACCGCCCAAGGCCTCATCCACGCCGCCCGCCTCGGCACCCCCACCCCCGCCTGCACGCCATAGCCGACATAGCCTGCGCCGCGATCCCTCAGGCACCGCTGATATCGACCTCGGCTGATTGATCAGCGTCCTACACACTCGCGCTTCCCCTCAGCGAAGCGTGGCTCAACCGCCGGGTTGAGGGACGACGCCCGGTTGGTTGGAGGTCGATTCGCCCGGGGTCTGGCCCTGGTTCTCCGGGATGGGGCCGGTGACGCCCGGTTGGCCGCCCGGGTCCGGGAGGGGTGCGCCGGGTACAGGGGCCGGAGGTGGCGGGGCCTGTTGGGGTGGTGGGGGCGGGGGTGCCTGGGTCGAGGTCGGCGGTGCCGGTGCGGGTTCCGGTGGTGCGTCGGGGGTCCGGGGGGCCGGGGCGGGTTCCGGGGCCGGGAGTGGGGGTGGTTCGGCGGCGCGAGGTTCCGGAGTCGGCGTCGCCTCGGGTGCGGGCGCGGGGGCCGGATCAGGTGCGGGGGCCGGTTCCGGCTCGGCGGCGCGTGGATCGGGCGTCGGCGCAGGTGCAGGTTCCGGCGCCGGTTGAGGGGCGGGCGGGCTCTCGGGCGAGTGCCCGGATTCCGGTGCCGGCGACGGTCCGCCATCCGGTGCGGGCGCGGCGTCGGGCGACGGTCCGCCCTCGGGCAACGGTGCCGGCTCATCTTCGGGCGACGGTCCGCCCTCGGGCGACGGTGCCGGCTCCCCTTCGGGCGACGGCAGACCTTCGGGCAGCAGGTCCGGTTCGGGCGAGGGCGCGTATCCCGGTGCGGGTGTGCCTTCAGGCGACCCACTTTCGGGCGAGGGCGCTGCTTCGGGAGTGGACCCGTCCTCGGGCGACCCGCCGGATTCAGGTGCCGATCCGTCACCGGGCGACCCGCCGGACTCCGGTGCCGACCCGGACTCGGATTCGGGGGAGCCCCCGGGTGTGCCGTCCGATTCCGGCGCGGACTCGGAGTCCGGATACGGTGTGGGCGAACCGTTCTCGGGTGAACCGTCCTGCGGCCACTCGTCGCCGGGCGTCATGGACTTCCCGCGCGGCATGCCGTCATCGCCGTTGCGGAGGACGCGCGGTGTCGCGCCTTCCAGGGCGTAGGGGGAGTCGGGGAGGGCGGGGATGCCGGTGCCCGCCGCGGTATAGGCGGGTTTGTAGATCATGTTCATCGCCATGACGGCTTCTTGGCGCAGGGCTTCGCGGGCCATCTGCGCGTCGATGACGTTGGCGGCTTCGAGGAGTCGGGCGATGGCGCCGATGGGGCCGGTGCCGCCCGGCGGGACGACGGCGAGTTTGACGGCTTCGCCCGCGGCGGCGACCGCGCCGAGGCGCGCGCCGACTTCGCCGAGGACGGCGGACAATTCGTCGACGGAGGCGGCGAAGCTGCGGGTGCTCGCGTAGGCGGCCTGCGCGGCGGCGCCTTCCCATTCCATGCCGTTCATGACCCGGTCGGCGCTGCCGCGGGCGAGGGGGAAGGTGGCGGCGAGGGTGCTCGCGACTTCGAGCCATGTGGTGGAGGCGCGCAGGACGGCCCCGGCGTCGATCCGCTGGACCTTGGCGTAGATCTCCTCGTGCGGCATCGCCTCGAAATGTTCCATCGAGTTGATGTAGTCGGGGTCGGTGCCGCTCATGACCGCACCACCCTGGTCTCGACCGCGCGCAGCGCGGCGGCGTTGGCGGCGTCGGCTTCGTCGTAGAGGCCCGCGCTGATCAGGAACGCCTCTTTCATGCGGTACGCGGCCTCGATGTACTGGTCGAGCAGGGCCGCGGCGTCGCGGGCCTTGTGGCCGAAGCCCGCGCGCAGTTGGTCGGCGGAGACGAATCCGCCGAAACCGTCGACCTCGGCGACCGATTCGAGGCGCTGCCGCAGGGTGAGCAGGCGGTCGGCCTGGTTCTCGTACACCTCCGCGCAGCGTCGCGCCGCGTCCGGATCGAACTTGATGGTGCCCGCTTGCGCGTCCTGCTTGAACCGCGCGATGTCGGCACGGCTGTTCTCGATGGTCATGCGCACCCCCGGGATCGGTCGGTCCGCCTAGCGTAGCGGGAAGGGGTGTCCCCGGTCACCAGTAGTCGGGCGGTGGTGACCGGCCGGTAGCGTGCGGCTCAGTGCGCTTGTGCGGGAATGCGTTTCTGGAGTTGGCCGGCGATCTGCTCGAGGGAGGCGGGCACCACGTGCACCATCTCGCCCGCCTTGATGAGATAGCGTCCGTCCCCGGCGACATCGATCCAGGTGTAGTGGATCGGCGGGGTCTGTTCGGCGCGGTCGAGGCGGGGCTCGATGCGGATATGTCCTTCGGCGGTATGCGGTTTGAGCAGCAGTCGCCGGATGGGGGCCGCGCCGGGACGGGGGGCCACGGTCTCCTCGTCGCGGACCGCGGCGGACTCGGCGGTGCGGGCGGGGTGACGGCCCGCGGGTGCTTTGGGCAGCAGTCCGGCGATGCGTGCGCCGAGCTTGCCGCTGTGGCCGATCGAGATGCGCACCGCACCACCGAAATCCGGTCGCGTGCCGGGTTCCTGCACGGCGAGCACGGCGCGGTCGAAGACGGTGCAGGCCAGCAGTCGGATCTCACTGCCCGGGGTGTGCGCTCCGCCGATCGCGACGATCCGGGTGTGCGGTTCGGCGAGGATACGCAGGCAGGCCGTCAGGTCGGGGTCGCCGCCGCGCGGTAGTCGTTCGGCCAGGCGGGCGCGCAGTCGGTCGGCCGCGTCCTCGGTGCGCGGCGTCTCGAGCACACGCAGCGGATACGGGTGCCGATCCACCTCGGTTTCGCGCCAGACATGCGCGAACTCGTCCGGAGTGAACGTCCATCCCACGCCGAATCACATCCTCACCGAACCCGCCGAGACGGGTCGAGCATATCGGGTCGTCGCCCGTTCGCCACGCGGACCAGCGAACCGGATTCGTGACGACGGCTAACGTCGAGGGGGCATTTCGGATATATCCAGAACGAGCCTCCCGGTTCCCACGATCGCGCCCGCGCCGGCGCACCCTAGTCCGTGGCGCCGGGGACGATGGGAGTTCAGCGTGCGGGTACTTGGTCCTGGGTCCGATACGGCGCTGATCGAGGCGCTCGGGGGCGGAAAAGCGCGCGGGCTGCACGCCCTGTCCTCGGCCGGTTTCCCGGTGCCGGAGTGGGTGGCGCTCGGCGTCGACGTCTTCGACCGGGTGCTGACCGACTGCGCCCCGGTCGCGGCGGCGGTGGCCGCCCTCGACGCCGCCGATCCCGCCGCCGCGCCCGCCGCGGCCGAGGCGGTGCGCACCGCGATAGCGGCGGCCGACCTGCCCGAGGCGGTCCGCGCGCTGATCGAGCAGGCCGCCGCGCCGTTCGGTGACGATCCGGTCGCGGTCCGGTCCTCGGTGGCCGCGGAGGACGGTGCGGACCACTCCTTCGCGGGCCAGTTCGACTCCTATCTGAACGTGCGCGGCGCGCTGATCGCCGACCGCGTCCGCGACTGCTGGGCCTCGGCCTTCTCCGAACGGGCGGTGCGCTACGCCGTGGCTCGCGGGCTGCCGCGGGTGAACGCCCCGGCGGTGGTCGTGCAGCGCCTTGTGGCCGCTCGCGCCTCCGGGGTCGTGTTCACCGCCCATCCGGTGACCGGCAGTCGGGCGCAGATGCTCGTCAGCGCCGTCTACGGTCTGGGTGAAGGTCTGGTCTCGGGCGCGGTGGACGCCGATTCGATCACCGTGGACACCGCGACGGGCGCGGTCCTGGACATCGTCGTCGGCGAGAAGGACCGCAGCTACGCGCCCGCCGCCGATCAGGGCTGCGAGGTCCGCGCGGTCGACGACGCCGATCGCGAACGGGCCGTGCTCACGCCCGCCGAGATCGCGGAACTGACGGCCGTCGCCCGCAAGGTGGAGATCGAATTCGGCACGCCGCAGGACATCGAATGGGCCGCCGACGACGCGGGCATCTGGCTGGTGCAGTCCCGCCCGATCACCACCCTCGGCGAAACCGTCTCCGCCGATTTCGCCTCGGATCTCGGCCTTTTGACCGGCGCGGGCGAATCCGTCCCGGACGGCGAGCTCCGAATCTGGGACAACTCCAACATCATCGAGAGTTTCAGCGGCCTCACCTCCCCGCTGACCTACACGACCGCCGCCGACATCTACGGCCGTGTCTACCGCGGCTACGCGGAGTCGCTGCGGGTGCCGCGGGCGCAACTGCGGCAGACCGACGCGTGGACCCCGGTGCTGCTGGGCTATTTCCACGGGCGCGTCTACTACAACCTGCTGCACTGGTATCGGATGGTGGGGATCGCGCCCGGCTATCCGCTCAACCGCAAGGTGCTGGAGGCGGCGCTGGGCGTGGACGAACCGCTGGCCGACGACATCGCGAAGACGTTGCGTCCGTTCACCTTCGACTCCCCTCGGCAGCGGCTGCGGTCGCGGGCCGTCACCACGGCCACCTATCTGCGCCGCATCCGTGAGATCGACGCGTTGATGGAGCGCTTCACCGACGAGTTCTACCGTGTCTACGACGAATACGACGCGCTGGACTACCGGTCGTTGTCGGGCGAACAAGCCTATGCCGCTTACCGCACGGTGGATCGGGATCTGGTGCGACGCTGGGGTCCGCTGATGGTGCTCGACGCGATCCTGCTGACCACCACCGGGTTGATGTTCCTGTTGACCAAACTGTTCCTGCCGAAGGCCCCGGAGTGGTTCCTCTACGCGGTGGTGGGGCCGGGGGCGGATGTGGAGTCGGCGGAACCGGCCCGCGCGATGACCGAGTTGGCGACGGCGGTGCGCGCCGACCCCGAGTTGACCCGTCTGATCAACACGACCGCGCCGGAGTCGGTGTGGTCCGCGCTGGCCGAACCCGGTCGGGAACGGTTCCTCGCGGCGGTGCGCGACTATCTGGACCGTTACGGCTACCGCAGCCTGGACGAGCTGAAGTTGGAGACCCCGGATCTGCGGGAGGACCCGGCGAGCTTGTTCGTGATGTTGCGCAGCGCGCTGGGCCGGGTGGGCGACACCGCCGCCGAGGACCGCTCCGGCGACGCCCAGGAGTATCTGGACGCGCGGTTGCACGGGGTGCGCCGCCGGATCTACGAGCGTCTGCGCGCGAAGGTGTCGCGGTGCGCGGCGCACCGCGAGCGCCTGCGGTTCTGCCGGACCAGGGCGTTCGGCATGGTCAAGCGGATGATCCGGGTGATGGCGCGCGACCTGGTGCGTCGCGGTGTGTTGGACGAGTTCGCGGATGTGTTCGAGTTGACGGTGCAGGAGCTGCGCGGCTGCTACGAAGGGCAGGACACGGCGGGTCTGCGCGCGGTTGTCGCGGCCCGCAAGGCCCGCCGCGCGCGTGACGCGGGCCTGGTCGCGCCGGCGCGATTCCGTACGCGCGGAACCGATTTCGGTCCGCTCGCGATGGCCGAGCAGGGGTGGGTCCCGATCACCGACACCCCCGCCGCCGAAGTGGGCACGGTGTTGACCGGAACCCCGTCGGCCGCCGGGATCGTCGAGGGCGTGGCGGTGGTGGTGGAACAGCCCCGCGACGTCGCGGGCGGTGTGCTGATCGCCTACCGCACCGATCCCGGCTGGGTGGCGGCGCTGCCCTCGGCCGCCGCGTTGGTGATCGAGCGCGGGTCGCCGCTGACCCACGTGGCGATCGTGGCTCGTGAGTTGGGGGTACCGACGGTGGTGCAGGTCAAGGACATCTCCCGAAAGATTCGGACCGGTATGCGAATCCGGGTGGACGGGGCGGCCGGAACGGTTACTGTGCTGTCCGAAGGAGGCCGCGATGCGTGAGATCGCGAAGTTTGCCGAGGAAGACGTTGCGGCGGTACGCGATTGGCTCGTCGGTCCGGCCGCGGGGCGCGGCATCCACTTGGCCGACGAACAGGACGGCTGGGAGTATCGCGGCTACCCGGAGATCGCCGAGCAGACCTGGTCGATCGCCGCGTTGATGCGCGCGGCGGGTTTCGGCAGCGGCGACGGCGCCTGCGTCATCATGCCGACCGGCTTCCCGTGTGTGGCGGCCTTCTACGCGGTGTGGGCGTGCGGCGGCGTGTTCACCCCGGTCGCGCCGCCGATGTTCGGTGATCTGGCGCAGATCGTCGCCCATATCGCGGGAATCCTGCGGCAGGCCGCGCCGCGCCTGGTGGTGACCTCACCGGAGTTCGAGTCGTTCGTGCGCGAGGCCGCGATCCAGGCGGGCCGCCCCGACGAACCGCTGGTGGTCGACGCGCGCACCCTGCCGCCCGCCCCGGCCGAACGGGTCTTCGGCGCGCCGGACGAATGCGCGCTGTTGCAGTTCACCTCCGGGTCGACCGGCACGCCGCGCGGAGTGCGGGTGAGCTGGCGCAATCTGGCGAACAACATCGCGATGATCTCGAAGTTGATCGATTGGCGCGACGGCGAGTCGATGGTCTCGTGGCTGCCGCTCTACCACGACATGGGTCTGGTCGGCGCGTTCCTGACCACCGTGACCAACCAGGGCGAGTTGTATCTGATGCGCCCGGACCAGTTCGTCCGCGATCCGGCGCGCTGGCTGCGGGCGATGTCGCGCGCCCAGCATTCGCCCTCGCCGTCGTTCGCCCTCGGGTACGTGGCGCATCGGGTGCCCGCCGAGGAGATCGCCGACCTGGACCTGTCGGGCTGGCGCACGCTGGCGGTGGGGTCGGAACCGGTCGAGGTGGCCGACCTGCAATCCTTCGCCGATCTGACCGGCCCGCTGGGCTTCTCGAAGTCCGCCTACACCCTGGCCTACGGTCTGGCCGAGGCCACGTTGATGGTCACCTCCTCGGCCCGGGACGCGCCGATCACCGCGCTGCGTGTCGACAACCCGAATCTGCGCTTCGGTCAGTCCGTTCCGATCCTGGCCGAGGCCGCGATCGACGACGCGCACCGGGTGCACGGGGCGGGCTGGATCACCGGTCTGGGCTATTCCACGCCCGAATGCGCGGTGCACGCGGTGGACGAGGACGGCGCGCCCCTGCCGGACGGCACGCTGGGCGAACTGGTGGTGACCGGCGACTCGGTGGCGATGGGCTATTCGAACGAGGCGGGGGAGGGGTCCTCGACCCGGATCGTCGACGGCGCGCTGTATTCCGGTGACGCGGGGTTCCTGCATCGCGGCGAGGTCTTCGTGCTGGGCCGGATGGGGTCCTCGCTGAAGGTGCGCGGCCGTTCGGTGTTCATGGAGGACATCGAGTCCCGGGTCGCGCAGGAGACCGGTCTGACCAAAGGCAAACTCGCCGCCGTCGCCCTCACCGAGGCGGGCGCGCAGGGTGTGGCGTTGTTCGCCGAGGCGTCGCCGGGCGACTGGATCGCGCAGGCCCGCAAGGTGATCGGCGGTGAGCTCGGTCCCGCGCAGACGGTGGAGATCGTCACCGGCCCGCGCGGGATCATCCGGCGCACCTCCAGCGGCAAGCCGCGCAGGCGGCACATGTGGCAGTTGCACCGCGACGGCGCGCTCGACGGCGCGGTGGTGCATCGCGCCGACCCCGAACCGGACGGCGCGGCCCTGCCCGCCGCGCGTCTGCGGGCCCTGTTGGACGCGGCGCTCGACAGCGTCGACCTGCCCGACGCCGCCGCCGTCCTGTTCGAGGGTTCGCTGGCCGAGGGTTTCGGCAACGAGGGCTCCGACATCGATTTCCTGGCCGTGGTCCCCGGTGACGAGGATCTGCCGACGCTGCCGACGGTCCTGTTCGTCGACGGTCGCCGGGTGGAGGTGCGCACGCGTTCGGAAGCCCAGGTGCGCGCGCAACTGCGCCGCCTCACCGCCGGTCCCGACGAGGACGTGCTCAACCGCTGCCAGCGTTTCCTGCGCGCCACGGTCCTGCGGTCCGGCGGCGTCGACCTGGACGCCCTGCGCGCGGAGATCCCCTTCGCCGGGTTCACCGAGATCCTGGCCGGGTGGTGGACCGCGCGTGCGGTGCACGCGCTGCGCTACGCGGTGGCCCTGAAGGCGTTCGGGGCGCGGGCCGAGGCCGCGGAATGGGCGTTGGACGGACTCACCCAGGCGGTGAAGGGATGGCTGGCCCGTCGCGGGGAGACCTACCTGGAGACCAAATGGATTCCCTCGCAACTGGATCGCCTCGGCCCCGATCCGCTCACCGACCGCTACCGCGACCTGATCGATCCGGCCGCCTGGGGTTCGCTCGACCCGACCGACCGCTTCGGCGAGCGGGCGCTGAGCGGCCGCGAGACGCAGGCGGGTCCCGAGGACACCGACGGTGACAGCGCGGCCGTTCCCGGCGAGGGTTCCGCACCGATCGGCGTGCTGGGCGGCGGCGCGGCGCGGGCGTTCGCCGACGAACTCGCCTGGGACAAGCTGTGGTCGCTGGTCGCGGACCTGGGGATCGACGCGGTCACCGACGACCCGCACCGAGTCCTGCTGGCCCGCAGGCCCGCCGTCACCACCTGGTCGATCGGCGGTCGCCTGCACGTGCTGCGCGGCGACCGTGACGTCTTCGTCCTGTCCGAAGCCGCGGCGCTCGCCTGGCGGTCGGTGGTGTTCCGCCATTCGGTGCGCGACGTCCTGGCCCGCGAGCCCGGGATCGGCGCCCGCCTGGTCGAATTCGTCCGCCTGGGTTTCGTCGGCCTGCACTGGCGCGGCGCAGGCCCGATCGTTCCGGCGCTGGCCATGTGCAAGCCGCTGCGCCCGCACACCCCCGTCCCCGGTGCTTCCGCGCCGCTGCTCGGCCTGACGGGTGCGGCGAGCGACGGCGAGCAGGTGACGCTCGCGCCGCTGCCCGCCGACCGGTTCACCGAATGCGCGTTGAACCTGGTGTGGTCCAACGTCGTGCTGGAGAACGCGCGCGAGGATCTGGCGGGCGCGGTCAAGGACGGGCAGGGCGCGGTCGCCGACATCGCCGCGCACCGCATGATCGCCATGGCGGTGCGGGTCCTGTTGTCGGCCTTCGGCATCCATCCGCTGCCCGCCGACGTGACGCCCGCCGAAACCCTCGCGCGGCTGATACCGGCCCGCGCCGGTCGACGCGCGGATCTGCTCGCCGGGCTGGCGACCGCGCGCCGGGTCCGTTTCTCGGCGCTGATCGAGCAGGGCGGCGACGTGCAGGCCGGTCTGGCCGCGCTGGACGATTTCGTCGCCGCCGTGCGCGGTGTCGCCGACGGCGCGGACCGGGCTTTCCCGGCCTCCTTCGACTCCCGCGAACAGTGGCAGCGCACGCTGGCCATCGGCTACGACTGGCTGCGGCTGGCCGGCTACCTGAATTCCGACCTGCCCCTGGACGAGGCGCGTGACCTGCTCAGTTCCGGTGGCCGACAGCCGCATCTGCGGAAAGGGGATCTCGCATGACCGCGGACCGGGTGCGCGGCATCATCACCAAGATGGCCCCGCGGCCACCGGAAGCCCTCGCCGACGAGGACCGCCTGGTGGAGGATCTGGGCTTCGACTCGCTGCGGCTGATGGAACTGACCGTCGTCCTCGAACGCGGCTTCGGCCTGCCGCGGCACCGCCCGGAGGAACTGATCGGGGTGTGGCGGGTCGGCGAGGTCGTCGCGCTGGTGGAACGCGGCCTGGCGAAGCGGGCGAGCGCGTGAGCGGGCGCGAGGCGGTCCTGGTGACCGGCGCGGGCGGACTGGTCGGCGCCGAAGTGGTGGCCAGACTGGCCGCGGCCGGTCGACCGGTGGTGCCGCTGCTGCACGTCAACTCCGCGATCGTCACCAACGACGGCACCAGGCTCGACGCGGGCACCGCCGTGGCGGGCGACATCCGCCGCCCCGGTCTGGGGCTGGCCGACCGCGACGCGCGGGATCTGGCCGAGCGGGTCGGGCTGATCGTGCACTGCGCGGCCACGACCGCCTTCGACGCGACGCCGACCGCCTACGAGGAACTCAACGTCGCGGGCACAGGCCACGCGGTGGAACTGGCGCTGGCATGGGGCGTCCCGCTGATCCACGTCAGCACCGCCTACGTGTGCGGGATGCGCGGCGGCACCGTCACCGAGGACGAACTCGAGGCGGGCCAGCGCTTCGGCACCGAGTACGAGCGCAGCAAGTTCCGCGCCGAACAACTGGTGCGCGCGGCGGGCAACCGCGGCCTCGACTGGGCGATCGTGCGCCCCGGCATCGTCACCGGCGACGCCGCGACCGGCGCGATCCGCGAGTACAAGAACCTCTACACCGTCGTGAAACTCATGGTCGAGGGCAAACTGCGGTCGCTGCCCGGCCGCTACGACGCCACCGTCGCGCTGGCACCGGTCGACCACGTCGCCGACGTGATCGCCGCGACCGCCCTGGATTTCGTGTCCGCGGTGGGCCGCACCATGCACGCGGTCGGCCGCGACACCCTTTCGCTGCGCGAGATCTCCGACGTGCTGGCCGAATACCCGTCCTTCCACGTGGCGACCTTCGTCCCGGAATCCGGTTTCGACGCCGACGATCTCGACCCGGTCGAGGCCGAGTACTTCCGCCGGATCGGCTCGCTCTACACCAGCTATTTCCAACGCCGCATCGTCTTCGACACCACCCGCGCGCGGCTGACGCTGGGTCGTCCGATCCCCGCCACCGGCAAGGACTACCTGCGGTTGCTGCTGGACTCGTGCTTGGAGACCGGCTACCTGGGGGTGCCGTTGCCCTCCATCGAGGACGTCCTGGCCGCGACCGACTTCGGCGGTGCGCCGTGACCGAGGACCTGCGCGCGCTGCTCGACACCCTGACCCCGCTGCCCGCCAAGGCGGCCGCCTACGCCACCGACACCTACGTGCTGGAGTCGGTGGACCAGGCGCGCCGTGCCGGCGTGGACCCGGCCGGGTTCGCCCGCACGCATTCGCTGCTGCTGCTCAAACCGGACGCGATCGTCGCCAGGGCGGTCGAGCCGACGCTCGACTGGCTCGACACCGCGGGCTTCCGTGTCGTCGGCGCGTACCGGGTGCCCGTGGACCGTCACCTGGCGCGGGCGCTGTGGTACTTCGCCTGGAACATCGCCTCGCCGGAGCGTCGCCGCCTGGCCGACCTGCTGGTCGACATCTCCGACGCGCTGGTGCTGGTCCTGCGCGGCGAGGACGGCGAACTCCCCGTCCCGGTCCGGCTCACCGAGGCCAAGGGCCCCACCGACCCGCGCAAGCGACAGCCCGGCGAACTTCGTCACCTGCTCGGACGGCACAGTTACCTGCTGAACCTGGTGCACACCCCCGACGATCCCGCCGACGTGCTGCGCGAACTGTCGATCTACTTCGGCGAGGTCACGCGGGCCGCGGTGCTGCGCGGACCCGAGGTCGACGCACCCACCCGCGCGCGACTGCTGGCGGAACGACTGTACGAGGCGACCCCCGCCCGCGGCTTCGACCGAGTCGAGGCCCTGGCCCGCCTGTGCGCCGATCTGGGGATCGACCCGGCGGGCGTACGGTCTGATCAGGACTGCGCGCGTCTGCTGTACGCGGCCTGGGAGCGGGGCGATGCCCTCGATCCGTGGGCGAGCATCGTGCTCGGGTCGCACGTACTGCCGATGCGCGGCGGATCCGGCGGCCAGGTTCTGCCTCCGGTCGCCGCGAACGACTGGTTGGAGGCTCGACCGTGACATCTACCGCCGCCGTGGCGGCCACCCACGACCGCACCGTCTCCCGTGCGCTGGCCCACCGGTGCGCGGTGGCCGAGGTGTTCGTCACCTCGCTCGACCCCGTCGGGGAGGACAGCTTCGTGGTGGGCGCGCAACTGCCGAGGATGCACGCCTACTACGGCGACCACGCGGGGACCCAGGCGCTGCGTCACGACCCGCTGCTGGTCATGGAGGCCGCGCGGCAGGCCGCCATCGCGCTGACCCACGAGTGCTACGGCGTGCCGGTCGAGTCGGCCTTCGTCGTGCGCACCTTCAACGGCACCGGGTCCGACACCGACGCCTGGACGGTGACGACCGCGCCCGCCGACCTGGAGATGGCCGTGCGGGTGCCGCGCCGCCACCGACGCGGCGAGGCCCTGTGCGGCCTGGACATGGTGCTCGAGATCGCCCGCGCGGGGCTGCCGATGCTCACCGTCGACGGCTCGTTCTCCTGGACCACGCCCGCCCACTGGTCGGCGCTGCGCACCGGTTTCCGCGACAGCCTCGGAGTGGGCGCGTACACGGGACCGTCCGCGCCCGGACCGCGCGCCGAAACGGCGACGGTCGGCCGCGAGAACCCGCGCAACGTGGTGATCGGGCCGCCCCAGCCCGCCGGGCCGCGCGGTGCGCGGGCGGCGCTGGTCGCCGACGTCACCCACCCGTTCCTGTTCGACCACCCCCTCGACCACATCCCCGGCAGCCTGCTCATCGAGGCCGCGCGGCAGACGGCGACGGCCCTGACACTGCCGGGGCCCGCGAAACTGGTGTGCGTGGCCAGCACGTTCGACCGGTTCGTCGAACTCGACTTCCCCGCCGAATGCCACGCCGAGATCGTCGACCTCGGGCGGGCCGCGGAGGTCGTGCGCTGCGAGATCCACCAGGCGGGTGAGGTGGCCGCCCGGATCGATCTGGAATTCGCCGAGGAACCGAGCGCCGCGTGAGCCCGGGTGACCGCCGATCCGGGGCGACGCCGTCCCACGCACATCGCGGGGCCCGATGAACCCGTTCACCTCCGCGCGCCGTGTCGCCCGCTTCACCACGGTCATGTACAAGCCGCACTACCTGCTCTACGGCATCCTGTGGACGCTGGCGGTGGAGGGTACGGCGGCCCTGGTGACCGTCCCCGACACCCCGTGGCGGCCGACCGGCGCGACCCTGCTGCGCATCGTGGTCATCGCTTTCGTCCTGCTCTACCTGCGCATGGTCGACGAACAGAAGGACCTCGACTACGACCGCGTCCACAACCCGGACCGGCCGCTGGTCACCGGCGCGGTGAGCGCGGCCGAACTGCGGGTGTCGATGGCGCTGATCGCGGCGGGCGCGAGCGCCGCGAGCGCCGCGCTCTCGGCGGTCTCGGCGCTGTCGATCGCGGCGGCCCTCGGCTACGGCCTGCTGCTGTGGTGGTTCGAGCGACTCTCCGCGACGGTGCGCGCGAACGTCCTGCTGAACCTGGCGATCACCTATCCGGTGCAACTGCTGCTCACCGCCTACGTCCTGCTGTCGGCCGCGGACACCGACGAAACCGGACTCGGCTGGTCGCTCGTGCCCGTCGTGGTCCTGTTCGCGGGCGCGTTCCTCCAGTTCGAGATCGCCCGCAAGACCTCCCGAGACCCGCGTCCGGGCGAGATGTACTACTCCGAACCGCTCGGCGCCGGGGGCAGCGCGGCGGCGGCGCTGCTGTGCGCGCTGCTCGCCGCGACCCTCGCCGTGGTGCTGTCGCGTCCGTGGGACCACACGATGCCCGCCGCGCTGATCGGCTGGACCCCGCTGGCGCTCGCCCTGATTCCCCTTTCCGGGTGGTGGCGCTTCCACCGCTCCGCCGACCCCGACTACCCGGTGATACCCGCCGTCCTGTTCGTCCTGACCCTCTACCTCGCCTTGATCGCCGCCGCCCTCGTCCTGCCGGGCCGCTGATCGGCCTGGCTGGTGACTGGCCCGGCTGCTGATGGGCCTGGCTGCTTACCGGCTCGGCTGGTGATTGGCTCGGCCGCGATCCGACCGGCTGGTGATCGGCCCGGCTGGTGGTCAGCCCGGCTGCTGATCGCTCGGTCGAGACCGGGCGTCCCGCGCTTCTCGTCCGGGGATCGGAGCCGTGGGTGACCCGTCACCGGTGAGGACGACCGCCGCTGAACACCGTCCGCTCACGGCAGGACCGGGCGATCCGATGAGAGTGTCGTCGGGTCAGCGGGAACCGCCTCTAGGACGTTGTCCGGTGCGGCGGAGGCGACGGTGCGCAGCAGGCGGAAGCCCGAGCGCGCCAGCAGGTCCCGGTACTCGGCTTCGGTGCGTTCCCGGCCGCCGGTGTTGATGAGCATCTCCAGGTCGATGTACTTGCCGGGGTGCGGGCGGGAGTTCTCGGGCAGGACCAGTTCCACGATCAGCAGGCGCGCGTCGGGCGTCATCCGCTCGCGCAGCACGCCCAGGATGGCGGCGATCCGGTCTTCGTCCCAGTCGTGCACGATGTGTTTGAGCACGTAGGCGTCACCGTCGGGCGGCACCGACTCGAAGAACGAACCGGCCACCACCGTGCACCGGTCGACCACTCCGGCCGCGCGCAGTGCGCCAGGGGCGTGGGCTACCACCTCCGGCAGGTCGAACAGGACGCCGCGCGAACGCGGTGCGCGGCGCAGGATTTCGGTGAGGAAGCGGCCCTCGCCGCCGCCGACGTCCACGACCGTGTCGAAGCGCCCGAAATCGTAGGCGTCCAACAGCGCCGCGGTGGACAGGGTGCCGATACTGGTCATCGCGCGGTCGAAGATCTCGCCGAGTTCCCGGTCCTCGCCGACGAGTTCGAAGAACGGCTTGCCGTCGAGCACCGGTCCGATCGGCGCGCCGCTGCGCACCGAATCGACCAGGTGGGTCCAGTGCGTGCGGTGGATCTCGCTGCCGAAGAACAGCGCCGCGTCGCGCAGGGTGACCGGCGAATCGGCGCGCAGGGCGCGGGCGGCCGGGGTGAGCGCGTAGCGGCCGCGCGCGTCACGGGTGAAGATGCCGTGGCTGATGAGCAGGCGCAGCAGGCGGTGCAGTCCGTCCTCGTCGGCGCGTACCGCCTCGGCCAGTTGGGCTCCGGTGCGCGGGCCGTCGGCGAGCGCGTCGGCGATGCCGAGGGCCGCCGCCGCGTGCACGGCCTGGGTGAGCCATCCCGCCGTGAGCATCTCCATCAGCGCGAGGTGGCCCGGCACCATCCTGCGGTGCAGGCCGATCAGCGCCGAGCGCGCGAATTCCACGGCGCGGACGAGCGGAACGGGCGGGCGCGCGGTGAACGGCACGGCGACTCCTCGCGTGGCACGGTTGCGGTCACAGGCAGGGTACGTCGGTGGGGTGCCCGACGATAGCTTCGAACCGGTTCGGCGGGTCGCGGGCGACCAGATGGTCCAGATGGCAGCCGAAACCTGGCGAATCGCTGGAAGATAGCCGTCATTCGATCATCGACGCTCCCGGTCCGGTTCACCCACCGCGGAACCGCCCGTCGCGCCCGTCTCCGTCCGGAGCGAAGTTGATAACGGTTGGTGCCGTTATATGGAAGGGGGAGCGCGGAATTGGGACAGTATTCCTACGCGTCATGCGAGCGGAATGAGGTGCCCCATGAACACGTTGGTGTGCGGCGACTGCTGGCGACAGGACAATCTGACCTTCAAGCAGCGGTTGGATCCCGCTTTCATCCGGCCAGGCAACCGGTACCTGTGTCCGGAGCACTCCGCCCGGCACGACGAACTCCTCGGCCGCCACGGCCTCGGGAAGTCGGCCGCCTGAGCGCGGCTCAGTCCCCGGCGTTGCCCGCTCTGCTGCGTTCGCGTTCGGCCGCGGTGGCCAGATAGTCGCCGAGTTCCCGACGCAGCGTCGCCTCCAGCGAGCGCGCCAGGGTGCTGTGCACCGAGGCGACCGCGAGTTCGCGCATCTTCTCCAGCATCGCCGTGGTGTCGGCGATCTCGACGCTGGTCTCGGGCAGCCAGCCCGGACCGTGCTCGTCGACGATGTGCTGACGCGCGGCGCCGATCATGGTGTGCGCGATGTCGTCGATCTTGTCGGCGACCTTCGCGTAGATCTCGATCAGCGTGCGCAGTTCGAGCCCGTACTCGTGCAGTTCGGCGAAGGAGGCGAGTAGTTGGGTGTCGGTGAAGACGACGGTATCGCCCTCCGAGCGAACCAGTTTCATCTCCTCGAGCCGACCCACCAACTCGTCGGCCTCGGGACCGAGGATGGTGCCGATGAGTTCCCGCGCGACCTCGAAAGTCTCGTCCTCGCGCCACGGCGCCGTCACCGCGTGCTGGAGGCCGAGGACTTCGGTGAGATCCTTGCCGGTCTCCCAACTGGTGATGAAATCGGCGATGTGGGCGGTGGTGAACCCGCGCTGGAGCAGCGCGTCGATCAGCCGCAACCGCTCGAGGTGCGCGGGGCCGTAGATGCTGGCGCGCCCGTCCTTGCCGACGGGCGGCGGCAGCAGTCCCCGCTCCTGATAGGCGCGCACGTTGCGGGTGGTGGTGCCCGCGGCGCGGGCCAGATCGTCGATCCGGTACTCCACCGGCGCGCTCACCTCCTCACCCCTGTCCGCCCGCTGCCCGGCGACTCGCTGCCGGCAAGTCTAGTCCCGGGCCGCGGGCGGTCTCTCACCTGGGAACTGTCGCGAGTCCGACCCGTCGCGCGCCCGCCTCGAACGGCGCGGCCTCGTAGGCGGCGAGGTCGAACTCGCGCAACTGGCCGACGTACTGGGTGGCGAAACCCGGGTACATGGTGGCGTTGAAGCCGTCCTCGGTCAGATACCAACTGCGGCACCCGGAATTCCAGGTGGTCGCGGCCAGTCGGCGCTGGATCGTCGCGTTGTAGCGGTCCTGGCGGTCCTTGCGCACGTCGAGGACGCGCAGGTCGCGGGTCAGGATGGTCTCGATCGCGCTGACCAGGTAGTCGATCTGGGCTTCCATGTACACCAGCGCCGAATTGTGGCCCGGCCCCGAATTCGGCCCGAAGGTCAGGAACAGGTTCGGGTAACCGGCGACGGTGATGCTCTTGTACGCGTAGGCGCCGCCGGACCATTCCTCGGCCAGCACCCGGCCGTCGCGGCCGACGATCGGGATCGGCGTCCCGGTCTTGCTGACGTCGAAGCCGGTGGCGAAGACGATGCAGTCGGCGCGGTGCTCGACGCCTTCGGCGGTGCGGATGCCCTGTTCGCTGAGGCGCGCGATCGGCCAGGTGATGAGTTTGCAGTTCTCGGCCTGCAACGCGGGGTAGTAGTCGTCGGTCATCAGCAGTCGTTTGCAGCCCGCCCGGAAATCGGGGGTGAGCTGACGGCGCATCCACGGGTCGCGCACCTGACGCCGCAGTTGCGCTCTGCCGACCATCTCCACCACGCGGGTCAGCGGCGTGTTCCACACCACGCCCAGCGCCACCGATTCGTGGCCGTAGTACCAGAGCGCGCGCGCCGCGCTCTGCGCGCCGGGCACCCGCCGGTAGACCTCCCTGGTCAGCGGCCCGGTGCGCCGGTTGACCCGCGGCAGCACCCACCCCGGCGTGCGCTGGAACACCTTCACCGACGCGGCCTTGCGCACCAGTTCGGGCACGATCTGCACACCGCTGGCCCCGGTTCCGACGACGGCGACCCGCTTGCCGGTGAAGTCATAGTCGTGATCCCAGCGGGCGCTGTGGATCTTGTGGCCGGTGTAGTCCTCGATGCCGGGGATCGCGGGCAGGCTCGCCTCCGACAGCGGACCCGAGGCCAGCACCACCGCCCGCGCGCGCACCGTCGGACGGTCGCGCACGCTCACCTCCCACACGCCCGCCGCCTCGTCGAAGACGATCCCGGTGACGGTGCTCTCGAAGCGCACATGCGGCGCGAGCCCGAATTTCGCGGCCATCGACTCGATGTAGCCGAGGATCTCACCACTGCCCGAATAGGTGTGCGACCAGTCCGGATTGGGCGCGAACCCGTAGGAGTACAGCCGCGACGGGATGTCGCAGGCCGCGCCCGGGTAGGTGTTGTCGCGCCAGGTGCCGCCCAGCGCGGTGCCGCGCTCGAGCACCACGAAGTTCTCGATCCCGCGCTGCCGCAACCGGATGGCCGCGCCGACGCCGGCGAAGCCGCCGCCGATGATCGCGACGTCGAGCGGCCCGCTCTCGCTGCGCGCGCTCATGCGGCGGGCTCGTAGGTGAGTTCCTTCGACCACGTGGGGTCCTTGCGCAGCAACAGCTTCGGCACGCGCGCCGTCACCTTCACCAGCGTGTCGGCCAGCAGGTGATACGGGTGGTCGCGGTCCACGACCCAGGTCCCGTGCCGCTTGACGATCTGATACATCGGCAGCCTGCGCGCGAACTCGCTGCGCTCACCGACGTTGGCGTAGCGCTTGAGCGCCGTATACAGCTTCTCCTCGTCCACGCCCATCGCGACGATGTTGTCGCGCATCTTGTTCAGCAGCGGCACATAGCTGAGCACGCCGATCAGGAACGTCGGCTTGATCCAGCCGCCCACCAACTCGATCGCCAACTTGCGCATCTCCGCGTGCCCGAGCACGTCCATCACCGCGAAATCCACGGCCAGGTGCCGGGACTCGTCGGCGTTGATGCGCTTGAACACCTCCTGGCAGACCGGGTCCTCGATCTCGTCCATGATGAACTTGACCAACGCGCCGTCCAGGGCGACCTCGAGCATCGGGATCACCGTGCCCAGGAACGACAGCGACATGCTGTCGGAGTACCGGTCCAGGAAGTCGATGACGAGTTTGACGTTGATGTTGGGCTGGGGGATCTCGTCGCCCTCGAGCATGCCCCACCGGCGCATCAGCGCCAGTTCGGCGTTGGCGTGCTTCTGCTCCTCGGCGTGGAAGTAGCGGTAGATCTCGCGCAGCGTCTCGTCGGGGGCCTTCTTGGCCATCGCGGCGAAACCGCGCGCGCCCACGTTCTCGATCCACATCAGATCGGCCATGAACGGCTTGAGCCGGGCGTGCAGTTCGGGCGAGATCGTCTCGGCGCCGGGGGCGTCCCAGTCGATGTCGGCCAGCGCCCACTGGCGGTCCTTGATCTTGCGGAGCATCTCGTCGAAGTCCATGGCGATGGCCATCTCAGACTCCCGTCTTCTCGGTGACCGTGCGGTCGGGGGTGGAGTCGTCCTGCGGCAGCAGCCGATCGAGCAGGCCCAGGGCGTAGGTGTACTGCGCGGGGAACAGGCGCTTGAGCCGCCAGATGACCTGCGCGTCGAGTTGCGGCACGACGTAGAGCCTGCCGTGGTCGTGCGCGTCCAGGGTGGTGCGCGCGATGCGTTCGGGGGTGAAGCCGGTCAGCCGCATGAGGGTTTCGGCCAACCGCTGCGACCCGGCGGTGATGCGGCCGTCGCGGACCACGTTGGTCCGCACGAAGGTCGGGCACAGGACCGTCACCGCGACACCGGTTCCCGCGAGTTCGGCGGCCATCGTCTCCGACAGCGACACGACCGCCGCTTTGGAGGTGTTGTAGGCGGCCATCGACGGCGCGGCGGCGAAACCCGCGGCCGAGGCGACGTTGATGATGCCGCCGTGACCCGCCGCGCGCAGTTGCGGTGCGAAGATCTCGCAGCCGTTCACCACGCCCCACAGGTTGATCCCGAGCGCGAAGTCCCAGTCGGCGAAGCCGATCTCGCCGACGTGCTTGCCGCCGATCCCGACGCCCGCGTTGTTGACGACCAGCGTCACCGGCCTGTCGAACAGCGTCTCGGCGGCGTGCGCGAGCAACTGCACGTCCTCGCGGCGGGCCACGTCGCAGCGGACCGCGTGCGCCGCGCCGGGGTGGTCGCGTTCGATCAGCGCCACCGTCTCCTCGGCGCGCGCCTGGTCGATGTCGGCGCAGAGCACCCGGCCGCCGCGCGCGGCGATCTCGACCGCGAAGGCGCGCCCGATTCCGCTGCCCGCCCCGGTCACCACCGCCCGCGCGCCGCGGGTGCGCCGCGGGCCGCCGGGAAGCAGCCTGTCGAGTCCGAACATTCAACTCACCTTCTCGGAAACGGTGTGCGCGTCCAACGCCGCGCACAGGAATCGGGCGGCGCGTTCCAGCGCCGGATCGGCTTCGGCCGACAGCAGCGGCAGCGCCTGGAAGACGTGCACCTGGCCGGGCCAGATCTCCAGATCGCAGGACCCGCCGACCGCGCGCACCATGCGCTGGACCTCGCGCGCGTCCGCGCACAGCATCTCCGCGCCGCCCGCCTGGACCAGGATCGGCGGCAACGCCGAGCCCTCGAGCAGGCGCAGGCGCAGTCGGGGCGCGTCGGCCGGGTGGTCGCGCGTGTACTGGAGCGGGAGTCGGGCCGCGGCGGCCGCGGAGATCAGCGGATCGCGCCTGCGGCGTTCCTGTTCGGCGGCCAGCGTGAATGTGAGATCGACCAGCGGGGAGAACATCGCCACCCCGGCGGGTTGCGGGGCGCGGGTGCGGGCGTTCTCGATCAGCAGGTCCAGCGCGAGGTGTCCGCCGGCCGAATCGCAGGCCACCACGATGTCGTGCGCCGCGATGCCGCGATCGAGCAGCCAGCGGTAGCCCGCGGCCACGTCGTCGGCGGCGGCGGGGAAGCGGTGCTCGGGGGCCAGGCGGTAGTCGGTGAGGAAGACGGGCAGTCCGGTCTTCGCCGACAGTCGGGCGGCCAGCGCGCGGTGGGTGCGCGCCGAGCACAGCACGTATCCGCTGCCGTGAATGTAGTAGACGACCCGCGGTCCGAATTCCACGCCTGCCGCCCGCACCCATTCGCCGCGCACCGCGCCCGCTCGCACCCCGGTGACCGAGGTGCGGGCGGGCACGGGACCGCCCGCGGCCATCAGCGTGGCGATCAGCGTGCGGGCGAACCAGATGCCGGGGGGATTGAGGGGGACCGCGCAGTTCACCGGCCGCAGCAGGTATTCGGCGGCGGTCGCGGCCAAGGTGGCGCGCAGGGAAGCGCGCGTGGCCACCGCGGGGACCGAGGTCTTCATCGACCGTGTCATAGCCCCAGAATCATTTATCAATGTGCCATCTGTCAATGGCACATTGATGAAAGGTTGTTTTTGGGCTGGTCAGTACCCCCGCACCGGATCGACCGGCGCCAGCAGATCCCGTCCCGCCGCGAACCGGCGCACGTTCTCGCCCACGTGATCGGCCCACGCCGCCACCCGCAACTGCGGCGGATTCGAATCGTGCGGGGTGATGATCGCGTTCGGCAGCGACCACAGCGGATGACCCTGCGGCAACGGTTCCGGATCGGTCACATCCAAGCCGGCCCCCGCGATCGTCCCTGACGACAGCGCCGCCACCAGCGCCTCGGTATCGATCAGCGACCCGCGCGCCACATTCACCACCCACGACGCCGGCTTCAACCGGGCCAGCGCGTCCGCGCCCACCAGATGCCTGGTCTGCGCCGTCGCGGGCGCGGCGATCACCACATGGTCCGTGCGCGCCCACACCTTCGACAACTGGTCGGCCGCCACCGTCTCCACCGACTCCGGAATCCCCGGACCCGCCACCGGACGCCCGGACCGATTCACCGCGATCACGTGCACCCCCAACGGAATCAGCATCGGCACCAGCGCACGGCCGATGCCGCCCGCGCCCACGATCGTCACCGTCTTGCCGCGCAACGACCCGACATGCGGGAAGAACTCCTGCTGGCGCCACCGGTCGGCCCGCAGATGCTCCGGCAGATACCGCACCCCCGCCAACAGCAACGCCAACGCGTGCTCGGCCACACTCGCCGCGTACGCGCCCGCCGCCGAAGTGAACCGCACGTGCGGGTGGCGCTGGATGATCCCCGCCGCGAACCAGTCCTCCACACCGGCCGCGGGCAACTGCACCCACTCGACACCCGACGGCAGGTCGGCGGGAAACCCGTCCGGCCCGCCCACACTGATCAACGCCCTGGCCTCGGCCAGATCCGTGACCTTCCCACCCCCGTCGACCACCGCCCGCTCCAGCAGTGTCGGGGCAGGCCCGGAAGGACCGATCGCCACCGGTACGACTGGCTCGCTCATCACGCGACCCTCCTCATCGACCACCGACCGCGGCCGACGAAGACACCCGCCGACCCGGACGGGCCGCCGCCCGCCCGCGCAATCTAACACCGGCGAACCCGGCCGACCGGGGCCGACGGACGTGCCCACCCGGTGAGCGCGAGGAATCACCGGGATCGATATTCCGCGGCGGGCCTTCGGATCACGACCGAAGGCGTCGACTCACAGCCGATCGCGCGTCCGAGTCCGAGGTGTACGCGGTGGCGACCACGGGTCGTCGCGGTCTGTTCCGATGGCGGCCGAGCGGACTTCTTGTCGGGGTGCCGGTCGGGCGGTTCGGGGTCCCCGGGCGCGCGGCGCTCAGGCGTCGGGGTCGGGTGGGGTTTCCAGGCGGTCGCGGTCGGCCCAGGCCAGGAGAGGGTCCAAGGAGAACACGGCGTCGTCGATGCCCGCGTGCAGGTCGCCCAGGTCGGCGTAGCGGGGCGGGACGGTGGTCATGGTGAAGTCGCGGGGGTCGATGTCGGGGATCTCGTCCCAGTGGACCGGGGTGGAGACGGTGGCTTCGGGGACGCCGCGCACGGAGTAGGCGGCGGCGATGGTGTGGTCGCGGGCGTTCTGGTTGTAGTCGACGAACAGCATCTCGGGATCGCGGTCCTTGCGCCACCAGGTGGTGGTGACGTCCTCGGGGGCGCGACGTTCGACTTCGTGGGCGAAAGCCAGTGCGGCCCGGCGGACCTCGGCGAAACCCCATTCGGGGGCGATGCGGACGTAGACGTGCAGACCCTTGCCGCCGGAGGTCTTGGGCCAGCCGACCGCGCCCAGATCGTCGAGGACCTCCCGGACGACACCCGCGACCCGCTGCACCCGCGACCACGGGCAGTTCGGCATCGGGTCGAGGTCGATGCGCCATTCGTCGGGGCGTTCGGTGTCGGCGGCGCGGGAGTTCCACGGGTGGAACTCCACGGTCGACATCTGGACCGCCCAGATGACGTCGGCCAGTTCGGCGACGCACAGTTCGTCGGCGTGCCGTCCGTAGCGGGGAAAGAACACCCGCACGGTCGGGATCCAGTCCGGCGCGCCCGCGGGCAACCGTTTCTGGTGCACCTTGTCGCCCGCGAGTCCTTTGGGGAACCGGTGCAGCATGCAGGGCCGGTCCCGCAGCGCGTTGACGATGCCGTCACCGACGCTCAGGTAGTACTGGACCAGGTCGAGTTTCGTCGCGCCCGAGGCCGGGAAGTACACCCGGTCGGGGTTGGACACCCGCACCCGCCGCTCCCCGATGTCGAGTTCGATCGCGGGTGACGTGGATTTGCCTGCCACCCGTCCGACCCTAGCGGCCGGACCGGGGCGGCACATCCGGACACACCTCAGGTCACCGAGGCCAGGGCGAAGGGCAGTACGGCAGGCGCGCCCGCCGCGCGCAGGGTGTGGGCGGCCAGGGTGAAGGTCCATCCGGTGTCGGTGAGGGCGTCGACCAGCAGCAGCGGGCCGTCCAGGCCGGTGAGGTCCGGCGGCTCCCACGAGTCGTACAGTCCGGCGACGCGGTGGGCGGAGTTGGCGGCCGAGACCGGCGGGCGACCGGGGCGGGTGGGCAGGGTGCCGAGGTCGGTGAGTCGACCCACTTCGGCCAAACGCGCGGCGAGGGTGGCGGTGAGGACGGGATGGGTGGGGGATTCCAGGGCCAGCACGGCGACCGGCCTGGTGTCCCAGCGCCATTCGCGCAGCACCGCGACGCAGGCGTCGAAGACCTGGTCGGGGATCGGGTCGTCGGGGGCGTCGAGCAGGGCGCGCAGGCGCTGCCCCCAGCCGAGGTCGGTGAGTCGGCCCAGCGCGCGGCCGGTCTCCGCGCCCGCGCCGATCTTCCCGGACAGGTCGATGCCAAGGGTTCCCAGCCCCGTCGGCCACTGTTTGCGCGGCGTCAGGTCCAGTCCGGGACGGTCGAGTCGGGCGCGGGTGGCGGCGACGGAATCGTCGGCGACGCTGGTGTCCGGCCCGACGCCGGTGCAGTTGTCGCAGCGCCCGCACCCCGGTGTCGCGTCGGGGTCGGCGGGCAGGCCGGGATCGTCGAGTTGGCGGCGCAGGAAATTCATCCGGCAGCCGTCGGTGGTCTGGTAGTCGAGCATCGCGCGTTGCTCGTCGTCGCGGGCGCGGGCCAATCGCTCGTAGCGCTCGGTCTCATAGACCCACGGCTGACCGGTCGCCAACCACCCGCCGCGCACCCGCCGCACGGCGCCGTCGACGTCGAGGACCTTCAACACCATCTCCAGGCGCGAGCGGTTCAACTCCACGCGCGGTTCCAGCGCCGCCGTGGACAGCGGCCGTTCGGTCTCGAGCGCGTCGAGCACCGAACGCACCACGTGTTCGCGCGGGAAGGCGACCGAGGCGAAATAACTCCAGATCCGTTCGTCCTCGGGGCCGGGCAGCAGCACCACCTCGGCGCGGTCGGTACCGCGCCCGGCGCGGCCGACCTGCTGGTAGTAGGCGATCGGCGAGGAGGGCGCGCCGACGTGCACGACGAATCCCAGGTCGGGTTTGTCGAAGCCCATCCCCAGTGCCGAGGTGGCGATCAGCGCCTTGACCTCGTTGTTCAGCAGGGCGGCTTCCAGGACTTCGCGTTCGGCCGGGTCGGTCTGGCCGGTGTAGGCGGCGACTTTGTGCCCGCGTTCGGCCAGCACGTCGGCGAGGTCGTGGGCGGCGGCCACGGTCAGCGTGTAGACGATGCCGGACCCGCGCAGCGCGTCGAGGTGCTCGCCCAGCCAGGCCGTGCGCCGCACGGCGTCGGGGAAGCGGACCACCGACAGGTGCAGCGACTCCCGGTCCAGCGTGCCGCGCAGCACCAGGGTGCCTTCGGCCCCGATCTGGCTCGCGATGTCGGTGACCACCCGATCGTTGGCGGTGGCGGTGGTGGCCAACACCGGGATCTCGGCCCCGAGGTCGGCGACCAGGGTGCGGATGCGCCGGTAGTCGGGCCGGAAATCGTGACCCCAGTCCGAGACGCAGTGCGCTTCGTCCACGACGACCAGACCGGCGTCGGCGGCCAGGCGGGGCAGCACCTGATCGCGGAAATCGGGATTGTTCAGCCGCTCCGGGCTGACCAGCAGGACATCGATCTCGCCCGCCGCCACCCGCTGGTGGATGTGATCCCATTCGGTGACGTTGCCGGAGTTGATGGTGGCCGCCACGACGCCCGCCCGCTCGGCCGCGGCCACCTGGTTGCGCATCAGCGCCAGCAGCGGCGACACGATCACGGTGGGTCCGCGACCCGCGCCGCGCAGCAGTTTCGCGGCGATGAAATACACCGCCGACTTGCCCCAACCGGTGCGCTGCACGACCAGCGCGCGCTGCCGTCGCACCACCAGCGCCTCGATGGCCGTCCACTGGTCCTCGCGCAGCCGAGCCCGCGGCCCGGCCAGTTCGCGCAGCAGTGTCTCGGCCCGTTCCCGCAGGTCGGGCGCGGCGGTGTCGATCGCGGAGGTCCCACTGGCGGAGGTCATGGCCTCCATCGTGCCCCACACCACCGACACCGCCGCGTCCGGCGAATCCGGCCGGGGTGGACTCAACCCTTCACGCACAGCACCTGACGCAGCGTGGCCACCACGTCGACCAGATCGCGCTGGGCCTCGATCACCGCGTCGATGTCCTTGTAGGCGGCCGGGATCTCGTCCACCACCCCGGCGTCCTTGCGCGACTCCACCCCCTCGGTCTGGGCGACCAGGTCGGCGACGGTGAACTGACGCTTGGCGGCGTTGCGGCTCATCCGACGGCCCGCCCCGTGCGAGGCGGAGGCGAAGGAGTCCGGGTTGCCCTTGCCGCGCACCACGTAGGAGCGGGTGCCCATCGAGCCGGGGATCAACGCCAGGTCGCCCGCGCCCGCGCGCACCGCGCCCTTGCGGGTGACCAGCATCGGCGTCCCGTCGATCTCCTCTTCGGCCACGTAGTTGTGGTGGCAGGAGATCGGCTGCTCGAAGCGCACCGTACGGTCGCCGAACTCGTCGCGCACGGCGCCGCAGACCAAGGCCAGCATGACCGCGCGGTTGCGCGCGGCGTACTCCTGCGCCCAGGTCAGGTCGCGACGGTAGGCGTCCATCTCGGTGGTCCCCGCGACGAACACGGCCAGATCCCGGTCGGGCAGGTCGCGGTTGTGCGGGAGGTCGCGCGCCACGGCCATGTGCCGCTCGGCCAGTTCCTTGCCGATGTTGCGGCTGCCCGAATGCAGCAGGATCCACACCGCGTCGTGCTCGTCCAGGCACACCTCGATGAAGTGGTTGCCGCCGCCGAGCGACCCGATCTGCTTGCCCGCCTTGGCTTCCAGCGCTCGCACGCCAGGATGCAGGTCGGCGAAGCGGTTCCAGAAGCGCCGCCACCCGTTCAGGTCGCGAGCGAGCGTTCCGTGCGAGATTCCGGTGCGCGCACCCAGCTTCGCCACGTCGACCGGGTCGGTGTGCGACTGGAAGCCGACCGGCACGGCGGCTTCGATCCGGGACCGCAGCGACCGCAGGTCCTCGGGAAGGTCCGCCGCCGTCAGATCCGTCTTGACGCTCTCCATCCCGCACCCGATGTCGACGCCGACCGCCGCGGGGGAGACCGCGTCGCGCATCGCGATGACCGAACCGACCGTGGCGCCCTTGCCCAGGTGCACGTCCGGCATGACGCGCACGCCGTGCACCCACTCCAGTTGCGCGATGTTGCGCAACTGCCGCACCGCGGCGGGTTCGATCTCGTGCTCGTGGGCCCACATCAGCGTCCGCGCCCGGGTACCGGGCAACTCGACGGGAAACATCGGTTCGTCCTCTCGTTCTCCGTTCCACGGTAGAGAGCGAGCGGAGGCGACCGCACCCGATTTATTCCACGCCGTGCATCGCGTGGCGCGCGGAGTCGACGGGGCGCGGCGGGGCGACGGGGACCGGCGGCACGGTGCCGAAGGTGTCGCGCACCTGTTCGCAGGCCAGCACGATCCGCTGCACCTCGACGTCGGTGAGTTCGGCGTGCAGCGCGAATCGGACCAGCGTGCGGTGCCGCGCGGTGACCGGCGGGCACAGGATGGTCCCGAAGACGCCGCGCTCGGTGAGCAGGTCGCGCATCGCGATCGCGCGCTGATCGTGGCCCGCGGGCAGCGCGATCAGGTGCGCGGGGGTGGGCGGGACGTCGAAACCCAGGCCGGCCAGCGCGTCGCGCACCGTGGCCGCGATGTGCCGCAGGCGTTCGCGGCGGCGGTCGTCGGTGCGCACAATGTTGAGCGCGGCGGCCAGACCGGCGCGTTCGTGCGCCAGCAGACCCGCCGAGAACACCGACGGGTACGCCTCCATCGTGAAGTAGTCCACGAAATCGACCCCGTTGACGCAGACGAATCCGGCGCGGCCCGCGAACGCCTTGGACAGGCTCGCGGTGCGGAAGGGCACCCGTTCGGCGAGGCCGAGCGCGACCACCGCGCCCGCGCCCAGCGGTCCGTCGATGCCGAGAGCGTGTGATTCGTCCACCACCAGCAGGCTGCCGGTCTGCTCGGCCACATCGCAGAACTGCGCCAGCGGCGCGCGAGTGCCCGTGCCGCCGTAGAGCGCGTCGACGGCGATGATGCCGGGGCCGTAGGTGCGGATCTTCTCGCGCAGGTGGCCGGGGAAGTTGTGGCGGAACGGATGCAGCGGCGCCCCGGCCGCTTTCGCGGCCTGCCACAGCGACATGTGCGCGAGGCTGTCGATGTAGACCGGGAGGCGCGGGTCGGCGATCATCTGGAACAGGCCGATGTTGGCCTGCCAACCCGACTGACACACGATGCCCGCGGGTGCGCGCATGTGGTCGGCCAAGGCGCGTGCCAGTCGGTCGTCCTCGGTGTGCGGCGCGGTCGCGGCGTCAGAGATCGCCGCGGCGACGCGCGGATCGCCGCCGATGCGCAGGTAGTCCTCGCTGTCGAGCAGGATCGCGTCGGGTCCCGGCGCGCGGCCGTGCGCCACGTGCCGACCGCCCCATTCGCCGACCACCCGGCCGTACTGGAATCGGTCGACCCGGAACTGCACCTGCTCGGCGACAGTGGGAACCACGCGGAACTCCCTTCACTGGATATCTGGCTACCCGAGAGCACACATCGGCCCCGATTCAACCACCGCGCGCGGGAACTCGCCGGCGTTCGTCGGAAGTGGGCGCGGCGGAGCGGTATTCAGTGGTTGCGGGAGGTTTTCGGGGGCGGTGTCCGCAGGAGTTCCTCGATCGCGGCGGCGGTCGGGATGGACGCGCTCGCGCCGAGGACGGTGGTGGCCGACGCTCCGGCGGCGCAGGCGTAGGGCAGGGCGGTCTCCGGTCCGCGTCCCCAGGCCGCGACGAGCGCGCCGGTGAAACTGTCTCCCGCGCCGGTGGTGTCGACCACCCGCACCCGCGGACTCGGATAGGAACAATGCCGACCGTCCGGTCCTCGATACGTCGCGCCCGCCCCACCCCTGGTGGTGACCACGTGCGGCACCGAATCCACCACCGCGCCGAGCTGTTCCGCTTCGCCCGAATTGACCACCGCCACCTCGACATCCGCCCACAGCCGCGCGGGCAGTTCGGCGACCGGTGAGGGATTCAACACCACGACGGTCGCGTTGTCCCTGGCGTGCCGGGCCGCCGCCGCGACCGTCGCTATCGGAATCTCCAACTGGCACAGCAGGATGTCCGCGGCGGCGATCACCTCCAGATCCCTTCGATCCAACTCGGTGAGCCGGGCGTTCGCTCCGCCCACGACGATGATGCTGTTCTCCCCGCCGTCGTCGACGGTGATCGCCGCGATCCCGCTCGGGCCCGGGATGGTTCGCAACCGGTCCACGCCGACGCCGCTCGCGACGAGCGTCGACCGCAACTGTTCGGCGAACACGTCGTCGCCGACCGCGCCGAGGAATTCCACCCGAGCCCCCGCACGCCGCGCCGCGATCGCTTGATTCGCGCCCTTGCCGCCGGGCACCGTCGCGAAGGCCGTGCCGAGCACCGTCTCCCCGGGGGCGGGCCTGCGCGCGACGCTCGTCACCAGATCCATGTTGATACTGCCGAGCACGGCGACGGTGACCGGACGGCTGGCCCGGGGCTCGTACGCTGCGTCGCCCGCCGGTTCGGCGGAGGAGTCGGCGGTCGACCGAGGTTCGTCGGTGAGGGGCACGGCCGCGACCTTAGCCTCCACGTGTCCCGACCGGCGGCGGATGAGCGCCCGCTGTCCACGGTGTCCCTCTTGTGCGCGGGGGCGATTCGGTGGGGGTTGTCCTCCGGGTGCGCAGGGGTGCAGCGGTGCTACTGACGGCAGGCCCTATCAGTAGTCTGTGGGGTATGACGGCTGCAACGACGACGGGGGTCGACGCCCGCGAACTCGATACCCGCGAGGTGGTGCACGAGGCCGCGCGGCGGGCCCGGGTGGCCTCCCGCGCGCTCGCGCAGCTCACCACCGCGCAGAAGGATCAGGCCCTGCACGCGGCCGCCGACGCGCTGCTCGCGGCGTCCGCGACCGTGCTGGCCGCCAACGCCGAGGACATCGCGACCGCGCAGGCCGCGGGCACCGAGGAGGCGCTGCTCGACCGGTTGCGGCTGACCGAGGCCAGGATCGACGGCATCGCCTCCGGCCTGCGCCAGGTGGCCGGGTTGCCCGATCCGATCGGCACGGTGGTGCGCGGGTCGACACTGCCCAACGGGTTGGAGATCCGCCAGGTCCGGGTGCCGCTCGGTGTGGTCGGGATGGTGTACGAGGCCCGCCCCAACGTCACGGTGGACGCCTTCGGGTTGGCCCTGAAGTCCGGCAACGCCGCCGTGCTGCGTGGCTCCTCCTCGGCGGCGCACTCCAACGCCGCGCTGGTCGAGGTGTTGCGCGCCGCCCTTGTCGACCAAGGCATCCCGGCCGACGCGGTGCAACTGCTGCCCAGCCACGACCGCTCCAGCGTCACCCATCTGATCCAGGCGCGCGGCCTGGTCGACGTGGTGATCCCGCGCGGCGGGGCCGGACTGATCGCGGCGGTCGTGCGCGACGCCACGGTGCCCACCATCGAGACCGGCACCGGCAACTGCCACGTCTACGTGCACGCGGCCGCCGATCTGGACATGGCCGAGCGCATCCTGATCAACGCCAAGACCCGCAGGCCCAGCGTCTGCAACGCCGCCGAGACGGTGCTCATCGATGACGCCATCGCCACCGTCGCGGTGCCGAAGCTGATCGAGGCGCTGGAACGGCACGGGGTGACGGTGCACGGTGACCTGCCGGGCCTGATTCCGGCCGCCGACCGGGACTGGGGTGAGGAATATCTCAGCCTCGACATCGCCCTCGCGGTCGTCGAGGATCTGGACGCGGCCGTCGCGCACATCGACACTTGGGGCACGGGACACACCGAGGCCATCGTGACCGGCGATCTGGCCGCGGCCCGTGAGTTCACCGCCCGCGTCGACGCCGCCGCGGTCATGGTCAACGCCTCCACCGCGTTCACCGACGGCGAGCAGTTCGGCTTCGGCGCGGAGATCGGCATCTCCACCCAGAAACTGCACGCGCGCGGCCCGATGGCGCTGCCGGAACTCACCTCGACCAAATGGATCGTGTGGGGCGAGGGGCAGATCCGCCCCGTGTGACGGATCTATTCGCAACGGAAGGACACCACGTGGCTTCGCAGCAGAGTGCGACCCAGGAACCGATCTTCACCTCGGTCGACGATGTGATCGAGCGACTGGCCACCACCGGCTATCTCGCCGACAAGGGCACCGCGACCTCGGTGTTCCTCGCCGACCGCCTCGGCAAACCGCTGCTGATCGAGGGGCCCGCGGGCGTCGGCAAGACCGAACTGGCGCGCGCGGTGTCCCAGACCGCGGGCGCGGAACTGGTGCGGTTGCAGTGCTACGAGGGCGTGGACGAAGCCCGCGCGCTCTACGAGTGGAATCACGCCAAGCAGATCCTGCGCATCCAGGCTTCCAGCGAGAACGACTGGGAGGAGACCAAGGCCGATGTGTTCACCGAGGAATTCCTGCTCTCGCGTCCGCTGCTGACCGCGATCCGCCGCGCCGACCCCACCGTGCTGCTCATCGACGAGACCGACAAGGCCGACGTCGAGATCGAGGGCCTGCTGCTCGAGGTGCTCAGCGATTTCGCGGTCACCGTGCCCGAACTGGGCACCATCGTCGCCCAGCGCAAACCGTTCGTGGTGCTGACCTCCAACGCCACCCGCGAACTGTCCGAGGCGCTCAAGCGCCGCTGCCTGTACCTGCACCTGGATTTCCCGGACGAGGAACTCGAGCGGCGCATCCTGGCCAGTCGGGTGCCGGAGTTGTCGGCGGCCGTGGCCGCGCAGTTGGTGCGCATCGTGCACGTGCTGCGCGGGATGCAGTTGAAGAAGCTGCCCTCGGTGGCGGAGTCGATCGACTGGGCGCGCACGCTGCTCGCGCTGGGGTTGCACGACCTGGACGACAGCACGGTCCGCGCCACCCTGGGCGTGGTCCTCAAGCACCAGAGCGATCACCAGCGCGCGCTGGCCGAGCTGAAACTGGCCTGACGGTGGTGACCGGATCGGGGGTCGACCCGGACGTCGCGGGCGCGGCCCCGCACGGACTGCCGGGGCATCTGGTCGGATTCGTGGAGGCGTTGCGCGCCCGCGGCATCCCGGTCGGGCCGTCGGAGACGGTGGACGCGGGCCGGGTGGTCACCGTCATCGACCTGATGGACCGCGAAGTGCTGCGCGAAGGGCTGGCCTGTTCGCTGCTGCGCCGCACCACCCACCGCGCCACCTTCGACGGCCTGTTCGACCTGTGGTTCCCGGTGGCGGTCGGGCAGCGTTCGGCCACCGCCGAGGACATCGAGATCCCGCACGCGCCCGACGGCACGGTGGACATCGCCGCGCTGCGGGAGATGTTGGCCGAGTTGCTGTCCCGGGACGACGCGGGCGACCTGCTCGACCGGATGGCCGCGCAGTTGGTGGAACAACTCGGTCAGTACCAGTCCGCGCGCGGGCCGTCGTTCTCGGCGTACCAGGCGCTCAAGGACGTGCAACCGCAGACCCTGCTCGCCAAGATCCTGGCCGGTCTGGCCAACGGGCCCGGCACCAGCGAATTCGACACCGAGGTCGCCCGCCGCGCCGCCCGCGGGCGCATCGACGCCTTCCGCACCTCGGTGGAGGCCGAGACGCGCAGGCGTGTGGCCGAGCGGATCGGTCGCGAGCGGGTGGCGGGCTACGGCGTCGCCCGCCAGGCCGAGGACGTGGATTTCCTGCGCGCCTCCGAACGCGAACTGACCGAACTGCGCCGCAGCAGTCAGCGCCTGGCCCGCATCCTGGCCTCGCGGTTGGCCGTGCGGCGCAGGCACTCTCGGCGCGGCGAGATCGACCTGCGCAAGACGTTGCGCAAATCCATGTCCACCGGCGGCGTGCCGATCGACCTGGTCAATAAGAAACCGCGACCGGGCAGGCCGGAACTGGTGCTGCTGTGCGACATCTCGGGGTCGGTCGCCGGATTCAGCAATTTCACGCTGCTGCTGGTCAGCGCGCTGCGCGAACAGTTCTCCCGGGTGCGCATCTTCGCTTTCGTCGACCGCACCGACGAGGTGACCCGCTTCTTCGATCCGCGCACCCAACTCGATTCCGCGTTGACGGCGATCTTCACCGAATCCGACGTGATCGGCTACGACGGGCATTCCGATTACGGGTCCGCGCTCACCAGTTTCGCCACCGATTTCCCGGACGCGGTCACCAGTCGCAGTTCGCTGCTGATACTCGGCGACGGACGCACCAATTACCGGGACCCGGAACTGGAGACGTTGCGCACCCTGGTCGGCACCGCCAAACACGCGCACTGGCTCAATCCGGAACCGGTGCGGCAGTGGGGTTCCGGCGATTCCGCCGCCGACCGCTACCGCGAGGTCATCGAGATGCACGAATGCCGGTCGGCGGGCCAATTGACCGAGGTGGTGTCCCGGCTGCTGCCGGTGTGAGGAGGCGCGTGTGAACGGCGACGGACTGCTCGCGTACTGTCTGGCCAAACCGGGCGCACGAGAGGACGAGCCCTGGGAGGGCGATGTCGTGGCCAAGGTCGGCGACAAGATCTTCGCCTTCCTGGGCGCGGAGTCGGTGGGCCTCAAATGCGGGGCGAATCGCGCCGAGGCCGACGAATTGGTGCTCATGTACCCCGGGGACGTCACCGCCTCGGCCTATATCGGCCGCTACGGCTGGAACAGCGTGCGTCTGGGCGGTGCGGTGCCCGAGGCCGAGATCCGCGCCCTGGTCGACCAGTCCTACGACGCCGTGGTGGCGAAACTGCCGAAATCGAAACGGCCCGTCCGATGATGTTGCGGTTTCGCGGTCGCCGACGATAACCAGGTGATTCGGCGCCTGGGTTGGCGCGCGCCCGGCTTCGAAAGCATTCGTTAAGGAAACCGTTGGGCGCACTGTCCACGATCCACACCCATGGTGCAAGCAACGCCGGAGGGCACGGGGCCCGTCGACGGTGACGTGGTGACGGACAGGTATTCGTTTCAGGTGGATCTGCGGGGGATCGTCGACCTGCTCTCGCACCACCTGTATTCCAGTCCGCGGGTGTATGTCCGCGAACTGTTGCAGAACGCGGTGGACGCGGTCACCGCGCGGCGGCGGATCGATCCGCTCGCGCCGTCGGAGATCCGGATCGCCGTCGACGCGCACGGTCTGCGTATCACCGATCCCGGCGTCGGCCTGACCGAAGCGGACGTGCACCGGTTCCTGGCCACCATCGGCCGCTCGTCCAAACGCGACGACATCGAGGGCGCTCGTCGGGAGTTCCTGGGCCAGTTCGGAATCGGGCTGCTGGCCTGTTTCACCGTGGCGGAGACGATCCGGGTGGTCACCAGGTCGGCGGTCGACCCGGACGCACCGCCGGTGCGGTGGGTGGCGGCCGCGGACGGCACGTATTCGGTGCTGACCCTCGACCCCGGGCAGCATCCGGGGCCGGGCACCACCGTCGAGGTGACCCCGCGTCCGGGGGCGGCCGCGTGGTTCGAACCGGACCGGGTCTTCGCGTTGGTCCGCGAATTCGGTGCGCTGCTGCCCTACGAGGTCACCGTGGAGTCCGACGGACACGTGCGGACCGCCACCGACGGTGTCCCGGTGTGGCGGCGCGCCTACGCCTCGCCCGCCGAACGGCGTGCCGCGCTGTTCGAGTTCGGTGAGCGCACCTTGGGGTTCGCGCCGTTGGACGTCATCGAACTCGACGAGGACGGCGCGGGGGTGCACGGCGTCGCGTTCGTGCCCGCCCAGGCGGGCAACCCCGCCGACGGCAGCACCCACCGCGTCCACCTGAAGGGGATGCTGCTCGGCGACGCGGTGCGCGGATTGCTGCCGGACTGGGCGTTCTTCGTGCGCTGCGTGATCGACACCGACAGCCTGCGTCCGACCGCCTCGCGCGAAGGGCTCTACGAGGACGAGCGGTTGGCGATCGTGCGCGAGGCGCTCGGCGAGCGGATCCGCCTGTGGCTGACCGAGATCGCCGCCGAACAGCCGCAGCGCCTCGCGAATTTCCTGGCCGTGCACGCACTCGGGGTCAAGGCGGTGGCCCGGCATTCACCGGATCTGCTGCGGGTGATGTTGCCGCACCTGCTGTTCGAGACCACCGACGGACGCGTCCCGCTCACCGACTTCGCGCGCAACCACCCCGACGTGCGGGTGACCGCGACCGTCGAGGAATTCCGTCAGGTGGCGGCGACGGCCGCCGCGCAGGGGATCGGCGTGGTCAACGGCGGGTACGCCTACGACGCGGAGTTGGTCGCCCACCTGCCCGCGATGCTGCCGGGGGTGACGGTGCGCGAACTGGACGCCGAAGCCGTCACGGCCGCGCTGGACTCGGTCGACGCCGACGCCGAACTCGCGCTGACACCGGTGCTCGCGACCGCCCGCGCCGTGCTGGACCCGCTGGCCTGCGACGTGGTGCTGCGTGCCTTCCACCCGGTGAGCGTGCCCGCCCTGTACCTGGACAGTCGCGGCGCGCGCAACGAACGCGCCAGGGCCGAGGTCGCCGCCGATTCCGACGCGCTGTGGACCGAGATCCTGGGCGCGCTGGAAGCCGACGAACCGCGCGCCCGTCTGGTGCTCAACCACCACAGTCCGGTGGTGCGCCGACTCGCGCGCATCGATGATCCGGCTTTCCTGAGAACGGCCGTGGAATCGCTCTACGGCCAGGCGCTGCTGCTGACCCACCGCCCGCTGCGACCCGCGGACACCGCGCTGCTCAACCGGGCCTTCGGCGAATTCCTGGGCTGGGCGACCCTGCGCGCGGCGGGAGACGAGGCGTGAGCGCGCGACCGGAACCGGGCTGCGCGGACCGGGCGGGAACCGGCGCGCGGGCATGGGCGACGCGCACCCGCGCGACGCCGGGGGACACGACACACCGACGGCTCCGACCGAGCCGTCCGATCGCCGGATGCGGGCATCGCGGCGCGACCCAGGAGGGGTGAGGTGGACACCACCGAGATCATGGCGGAGCTCGCGCGGGCCCGGGGACTACCGGACGGCCGGACCCGCACGCAGCGGCTGGAGACACTGGCCGCCGCCGCCAAGCAGGGCGTCGATCGGGCGCTGGAGGGGCGCGTCCTGATCGACCTGGCCAAGGCGTACACCCACGCGGGCGAACGGGACCTGGCGCCGGTCACCTACGCCAGACTGCTGCACATCTACGACGAATACCCCGCCGAACTGGGGTCGCTGAGCCATTCGGTGCACTGGTACCTGAAGTGGATGACCTGGGGATTGATCGAGAGTCCGGCCGTGCCACTGCCGGTCATCCGCCGCTGGCTCGACGAACTGGACCAGCGCTACCGCGTCAAGGGCTACAGCCCGCGTCCGGTCCTGTCGCTGCGCGCCACGCTGGCCCGTGACCTGGGCGAGCACGTCGAGGCGGCGCGGCTGACCCGCGCGGCGGTGGCGGCCCCGAGCGACAGCATGTCCGACTGCGACGCCTGCGAACGCGACGACTGGGGCGCGACCGCCGCGGCGGCCGGGGACGACCGCACCGCCCTCGACCACTGGCAGCCCGTCCTCGACGGCGAGTCCACCTGCGCGGAACAGCCGCACCGGATCGCCTCGAGGGCGCTGCTGCCCCTACTGCGTCTGGGTCGTTCGGCCGACGCGCGCCGCGCCCACCTGGTCGGCTATCCGCTGGTCCGGCACGCCGAGGGTCTGCGCGACGCCGTCGCCCGGCACGTGGAATTCTGCGCGCTGACCGGCAACGAGGCCCGCGGCCTGGAGATCCTCACCGAGCACGCGGGGTGGCTCACCGATTCGGGGACCGACGCGGGACTGCGCCTGTCCTTCGCCGGCGGGGTGTGCGTCCTGCTGAACCGGCTGAGTGAACTCGGACTCGGACAGTCCCCGCTCGGCACGGGCACGGTGGCCTCCGTGCGCGCCGGACTCGGCGTCGAACTCGCCGAACTCGCCGCCCGCTACGACGCGCGCAACGGCCACGGCGTGGTCGGCGCCGCGGTCGCCGCGCGGCTGGCCCGCCGCCCGCTGCTCGACCACCTGCCGCTCGGCATCAAGGTCGGCCTGTCCGAACCCCTGCCCGCCCGCGCGGCCGATCCGGTGGCCGGTGAATCCGAGCGGGCCGCCGAGGCGATGGCGCTGGCCGAGGAGGCCGCCACCCACCTGCTCGACGACCCGGCCTTGGCCGAGAAGCAACTGCGCCGCGCCTTGGCGCTCGGGGTGCGGGCGCTGCCGCCGGAACATCTGGCCCGGCTCGGGTCGCAACTGGTCATGGTGATGTCCGGACAATCCGGGCGCGAGGAGGAACTCGCGGACGCCGCCCTGCACGCCGCCGCCCGCTGGGACGGCATCTCCGACGCCGACGCCACCCACCTCACCTTCGTCGCCGCCCGCGCCTTCCACCGGGCGGGCAGGCACGGTGAGGCCGCCGCGCTGTTCGAGCAACCGCTCGCGGCGGGCAACACCCCCTACCCGGACACCGAGATGGCGGTCCTGCGCTCCCAGTACGGCCGTTCCCTCGGACTGCTGGGACGGCACCGCGACGCCGCCCGGCAGTTCGTCGAAGCGGCGGCCCTGGTGCAGCACCGGCCCGACCGGTTGCCTCTGCGCGCCGAACTCGCGGCCTCCGCGGCTACCGCCCTTGACGCCTGCGGGGCCGACGACCAGGCGCGGGCCGCCTACCTGCGCGCGGCCGAACTCTGGGGCGAACTCGACCAGATCGCCGCGCGGGCGCGCTGCCTGCGCTCGGCCGCGTGGCTCCAATTCTGGCGTGACAGTGCGACATCCGACGAACAAGGCGCGCTCACCACCCTGCGCGACCTGCTCGCCGAACTCGAAGCGCGCGACCAGACCCCCGAGGTCGCGGGCGAACTCGCCCAGACCAGAAGACAACTGGCGAACATGGAATCCCACGAGGTCTGACCCGACCGTTGGCGGATCATAAGAACCCTTTCAGCGGTGGCGCGCACTGTCGGATCAGCGACCGGGACAGCCCCGGCCGACTCGACAATTCGGAGATCGACATGAGGAAGTTCGCCGCATTCGCCATCGCAGGGGTGCTGACCGCCACGCTGACCGCGTGCGCGGCCGGGGTGGAGCACGGCGAGCTCACCCCGGCCGCGGGCCAACAGCAGGTGTGCGCCCAGGGCGGGTTCACCGCCGCCTCGGTCCGCCTGCAAGGCCCCTGGTACACCGTGGACGTACCGCAGGTCGCGGGCGGTACGGACGCCGCGCGCACCGAGTTCAACACCGCCATGCGCGGCCTGGCGCAGGGCTGGATCGACCGGGTCGACGGGACCATAGTCCTCGAACCCGGCGCCGGTCAGGTGACCTACCTGGGCACCCGGGTGCTCAGCGGTCTGCTGGTGGTCAGCGTGAACGGCGGCGGAGCGCACCCGAACAACGCGCTCGAGACGCACGTCACCAACGCCGACACCGGCGCACCGATCACCCTCACCGACCTGTTCACCGACGTCCAGGCCGGACTCGACGTCCTCGCCGAACAGGCCGCGATCGAGGTCCCCAAGACCCGGGCGGGCGACACCTACTCCAAGAGCGGCATCGAAGCCGCCGAATTCAACTACCGACTGTGGCTGGCCACCCCCGGCGGCATGGAGATCCACTTCGGCGAGATCGCCTCGCACGCGGCGGGCGACATCGTCATCACCGTGCCCTGGTCCAAGCTGGCCTCGGTGCTGAAGCCCGGCATCCGCGAGGTCGTGAGCAGCTGAGCGCCGACCGGTGTCCCGGGCCGCCGTCCGAGACACCGGTTAAGCTCGACACTCATGCAAGAGACAGGGCGGTCCGGCCGCAAGCTGGGCGTCATGGGCGGCACGTTCGACCCCATCCACCACGGGCACCTCGTCGCCGCCAGTGAGGTCGCCAACCGGTTCGACCTCGACGAAGTGATCTTCGTCCCCACCGGGCAGCCGTGGCAGAAGGCGGACAAGCAGGTCAGCCCGGCCGAGGACCGCTACCTGATGACGGTGATCGCCACCGCCTCCAACCCGCGGTTCTCGGTCAGCCGCGCCGACATCGACCGCGGCAAGGTCACCTACACCGTGGACACCCTGCGCGAGATGCGCGCCCAGCATCCCGAGGCCGAGCTGTACTTCATCACCGGAGCGGACGCACTGGCCAACATCCTGACATGGCAGGATTGGGCCGAACTGTTCGAACTGGCGAAGTTCGTCGGGGTGAGCCGACCGGGGTACGAGCTGAACACCGATCATCTGCGGGAACATCTACGCGATCTTCCCGTCGACGCGGTGACCATGATCGAGATCCCGGCACTGGCCATCTCCTCGAGCGAATGCCGTCGCCGCGCCGCCGAGAACCGGCCGGTGTGGTACCTCGTCCCCGACGGCGTGGTGCAGTACATATCGAAGCGGCACCTGTACGTGCCCGCAGAGCGGAAGGCAACTGAATGACGGCATCTGTCGAGTCGGTCGAGATCGCGCAGGTCGCCGCGCGGGCGGCGGACGAGAAGCTGGCTTCCGACGTCGTGGTCCTCGACGTCTCCGAACAGTTGGTCATCACCGACTGCTTCGTGATCGCCTCCGCGCCCAACGAGCGTCAGGTCAACGCCATCGTCGACAATGTCGAAGAGAAACTGCGCGCCGCCGGACACAAGCCGGTCCGCCGCGAAGGCACCCGCGAAGGGCGCTGGGCGCTGCTGGACTACGTCGACGTCGTCGTCCACATCCAGCACAACGACGAACGCAATTTCTATGCGCTGGAACGACTCTGGAAGGACTGCCCCGTGGTGCCGGTCGACGGGATCGGCGATCCCCGCACGGCCGGGACGAACGGGACGAATCCGGGGGACAGCGCGGAGTGAGAGAACGAGCCCACAGATCCCCCAGCTCGTTCGGCACGGAGGCACAGCAGTGAGCAAGAACGCAGGCGTGCGCACGCTGATCCTGTTGCGCCACGGTCAGACCGAGTGGAACGCCACCGACCGCATGCAGGGGCAGATCGACACCGACCTCACCGAACTCGGCCGCAGGCAGGCCAAAGAAGCCGCGCGCGAACTCGTTTCGCGCAACGCCATCGCGATCGTGTCCTCGGACCTGCGGCGCGCGCACGACACCGCGCTCGCGCTGGCCGACCACACCGCGCTCCCGATCCGCCTCGACCCCCGGCTGCGCGAGACCCACCTCGGCGACTGGGAAGGGCTGACCCACCTCGAGGTCGACGCCGACGCACCCGGCGCGCGCGTCACCTGGCGGCTGCACGCCGACTACCGCCCGCCCAACGGCGAGACCAAACTCGAGGTCGGCGCCCGCTCGCTGCCGGTCGTCCAGGAATTGTTCAGCGAGCGACAGGACTGGCCGGGCCGGACTATCATCCTGGTGGCGCACGGCGGACTGATCGCCGCACTCACGGCCGCGCTGCTCGATCTGCCGCCGGCGAACTGGCCCGTCCTCGGAGGGCTGGCCAACACCAGCTGGGTGCAGCTCAGCAGCCACGGCCCGAGTGCCGAACAGCCCGGCTGGCGCCTCGATGTGTGGAACGCAGCGGCGAAGGTAGCTCCCGATGTCCTCTGATGAACCGATCAGGTCGGTGCCGGACGAGTTGTTCCAGCAGGTGACGGCCAAACCGGAACGTCGACTGCCGGACGCGCTCTTCGGCCCGCCCCCCGAACCCAAGTCCTCTGACCGGTCCAGATCCGACGAGGATCGGACCGTGCCCGACGAACTGTTCAAACAGGTCACCGCGAAGCCGACCCGGCAGTTGCCCGACGCGCTGTTCGGCGGGCCGCCGGCACCGAAACCGGAAGCGTCCGCTGAATCTGCCTCCGGTGGGGCTGGTTCCGGGGCTGCTTCTGCCGGGGCGGCGGACGGAGGGGAGAAGTCGTCGGATTCCGCCGCTGGTGCTTCCGAAGCGGAAGGTGTCGATGTGATCGTCGGTGCCGATGGGGCTGAAGAGACTGCGGATGCCGGTGATGCCGGTGGTGCTGTGGGTGCTGTGGGTGCTGTGGGTGCCAGTGGTGCTGCGGGCGCTGGTGGTGCTGTAGATGCCTATGGTGCTGCGGGTGCCGATAGTGCTGATGGTTCTGCCGGAGCGCATGAGGCTGAGAGTTCTGCCGGTGCGGACGGTGTTGCTGGTAGTGCTGCTGGTGCGAACGAAGCTGCGGGTGCTGCTGCATCTGTTGCGCGGTCGGCCGACGTCGCCGATGCGGATCGTGCTGCCGGTGTGGCCGGGGCGAGCTCGGCGGCCGGCGCGCCAGTTACGGAGTCTTCCGGCGGAGCGCCCGTGGGTGCCGAGTCCGATGACATGGTCCGGCGCGAGGATTCCGGTCTTTCCGAGACCGGGACCGCGGCCGGGACCAAGGCGGACCAGGCCGGCGGTTCGGCCGCCGCCACCGGTGAACAGGGCGGGGTATCGGACCCCGCCGTCGAATCCCCTTCCGCCGGCATTCACGATGCCGCTGCGGGAGTCAACGGCGGATCCGCTGCTGGGGCCGCTGACACCGGCCAGGCGGCACAACCCGCCCTTCGGATCGCCGGCGCGACAGCGGCCGCCAACGGTGCCGTGCCGTCGGAATCCGGGACGGACACCGCCGCGCATCTCCCGGGCGCGGCCGTCGCCGCCGACGGCAGGGCGCACGCGCCGAGCGAAACCGCCTCGGCGGCATCTCGAGCGGCCTCGGTTGACGCTTCGGTCGCGGCCGAGCCGAGCGACAGCGAGCAGGGCGAGGCCGGGGAGAAGCCGGCGCGTCCGGTACTGCTCGTCATCGCGGACTCGCTGGCCTACTTCGGGCCGAAGGGCGGACTGCCCGCCGACCATCCGCGGATCTGGCCGAATCTGGTCGGCGCGGAACTGGATTGGGACGTGGAACTGGTCGGCCGGATCGGCTGGACCTGCCGCGACGGCTACTGGGCGCTGATCGGCGACCCGCGGGTGTGGGCCGCCGTGCCCAAGGCCGGTGCGGTGGTCTTCGCCGTCGGCGGGATGGATTCGCTGCCCTCGCCGCTGCCCACCGCGCTGCGTGAACTGATCCGCTACGTCCGCCCGTCCTGGCTGCGGCGGATCGTGCGGTCGAGCTACAACTGGTTGCAGCCCAAGCTGTCCCGGCTGGGCCGTCCGGTGGCGCTGCCGCCGAAGGTGAGCGTCGACTATCTGGAGCAGTCGCGCCAGGCGTTGGCGCAACTGCGCCCGGAACTGCCGTTCGTGGCGGTGCTGCCCTCGGTGCACGACTGCGCGGCCTACGGACGCGTGCACAGCGGTCGTCCACGCGCGGTGAAGGCGTTGCAGGCGTGGTCGGCGCGCACCGAGGTGCCGTTGGTCGACCTCGCCGAAGCGGTGCGCGAGGACATCTTCTCCGGTTCGGCCAATCCCGACGGCATCCACTGGGGTTGGGCGGGGCATTCGTCGGTGGCCACCGCGATGGTCAAGACCTTGCAGGAGGTTCGGTAGTCCGTGGCCGTCGTGGTCGTCACCGATTCGTCCGCAAGCCTGCCTGCCGAACTCACCGCCGAACTGGACATCGCCGTCGCCCCGTTGCACGTGCTGGTCGGTGACCGCACCGTGCGCGAGGGCATCGATCCCGTCGAGATCGATTACGGCGCCGACAGCGTCACCACCTCGGCGGCCTCGCCCGGCGAACTGCGCGAGGTCTACGCGGCCGCCCTGGAACGCAGCGGCGGCGACGGCGTCGTGGCGGTCCACATCTCCCGTTCGCTGTCGGGCACCTGGGAGGCGGGCAGACAGGCGGTCGCCGACATGCCTCCCGGATCCCCGGTGCGACTGGTCGATTCGCTCGGCGCGGGATTGGCCACCGGACTGCCGACCCTGGCGGCGGCCCGTTGCGCGCGCACCGGCGCTTCCTTGGCGGCCGTGCACGACGCGGCGGTGGCGGCCGCGAGCCGCGCCCGCACCTACATCCTGGTCAACCGCACCGAGCAGCTGCGCCGGGGCGGCCGACTGAGCAGTGCGGCGGCGTTCTTCGGCAGTGAGTTGGTCACCAAACCGCTGTTGCAGATCGTCGAGGGCCGCCTCGAACTGCGCGAAAAAGTGCGCACCCGGTCCAAGGCGTACGCCCGGTTGGTCGCGGCAGTGGTGGAGGCGGCGGGCACCGAAGGGGCGGCCGTCGGCGTGCAGCACCTGGGCGCGCCGGAAGCCGCCGAGACCGTGTGCCGCCAACTGCGCGAACAGCTTCCCGGCCTCGGCGAACTCATCGTCGCCGAATTCGGGCCCGCACTCGGCGTGCACTTGGGCGCGGGTGCGGTCGGCGTACTCGTCGTGCCCGGGGGCTGCGGCCTGGAATCCCGCTGAGCGCAACCCGTGTCGGCCGAAGAATCCGCCGCTAGCCTCGCGGGCATGACGAGCTCCGCGCGTCCCACGACGCCGCTGACCGTGACGACGGTGGACTGGGAGCATCCCGACGCGGTCACCCTGCGCGCCGAGATGGCCGCCGAGGTCGGCCCCCGCTACGCCTACCAGGCCGAAACCCTCAAAGGCAGCACCTTCAACGTCGTCGACCCCGACACGGTGCACAGTTGCCTGCTCGCCTACAGCGCCGACGAAGCCGCCGGGCACGCCGCGCTGCGCTGGAACAACGGCGAACTCGAACTCAAGCGCATGTTCGTCCGCCCGGCTCACCGCGGGTCGGGCGCCGCCGCCCTGCTGCTGGCCGCCGCCGAGGACGCCGTGCGCGCGGCGGGTCTGCCGCGCCTGATCCTGCAGACCGGCCACCTGCAACCCGACGCCGTCCGGTTCTACGAACGCAGCGGCTACCACCGGATTCCGCTGTTCTCGCCGTACGAAGTGGTGCCGCGCTCGAATTTCTTCGCCAGACACCTGGACTGACCGGCGATCCTGTCGGGGCCTGCCTCTAACATTCTCGCGGTGACCGGATACGACGACGCCTACGAGCACCTCGACACCTCCACCCTGCCGCCGCGCCAACAGCGCATCCTCACCGTCATCCGGGATCAGGTGCTCCGCCACGGATACGCGCCGAGCACCCGCGAGATCGCCGACGCCGTCGGCCTGCGCTCCACTTCGTCGGTGTCCGCGCACCTGAAGAGCTTGGAGGAGCGCGGTTTCCTGCGTCGCAGCGGTACCGTGTCGCGCCCGATCGACGTCCGCATGTTCCTGCGGACGAGCGAGCCCCGTACCGAATCCGAGCGGGCCGTCGCCGTACCCGTCCTCGGGGATATCGCCGCGGGCACGCCGATCCTCGCCGAGGAACATGCCGAGGACAGCCTGACCCTGCCGCGCGAACTCGTCGGGCGCGGTGAGGTCTTCGGCCTGCGCGTGCGCGGCGACTCCATGATCGACGCCGCCATCTGCGACGGCGACCTCGTCGTGGTGCGCCGCCAACCCGAGGCCCACAACGGCGAGATCGTCGCCGCCATGATCGACGGCGAAGCCACCGTCAAGGTCTTCCGTCGCCGCTCCGGTCACGTCCACCTGGAACCCCGCAATCCCGCGTACCAGGTCATCGACGGCGACAACGCGGTCATCCTCGGCAAGGTCGTCTCGGTCATGCGCCGAATGTAGCTCCGCCGCCGCACACTCCCCGGCGGTCCGCACCCCCGTGACCGCCCTCCATCCCCAGCTTTCCGGTTGTCCACAGCCATCCCGAAGTCCCAGGTAGCGGCCCGTGCGCGGCATCCGCCCACCCCTACCGTCGGTCCCATGCCCCGACACGAGGAACGAGAGCGCATCCGCCGCCGCCTGGCCGCGACCACCCCCGCCCACGCCACCCAGCGCCCCACCCGCCTCGCGAAACCCCACCGCCCGACCCTCGTCCCCCTCTCCCCGTCCACCGCCGAATCCCGGGGTTGGTCCTTCGCCCCGCCCCACCCCATCGCCCACCCGCGAAGCGGCCGGAATCACCGCGACGAATCCCTGCCCACCCCAACCGCATCCGGCCGTCGCCCGGTTCCGGGTCCGCCGCGGCGCAACCTGCCGGCCTCCGACCACGGCGACGGTCACGAGACGAGCAACGCACCAGTCGATGACGATTCCGCCGTCCGCCAAGGCGGCCTGCACGACTCTGCGCGTGCGTCGCGTGAGCGTGTCGACCTGCATGTCTCCGCTCTCGAGTTGCGTGAACCGCGCGAGGACCGTGGGCATGGCAGCGACTGGTGGGGGATGTCGGCTCCGGAAGCCGACCCGGATGACCTCGACGCCGATCCCGTGCGGTCGCCCGGTTGGCTCGCGGACGGTGGACGCGCGGGGGCGTGGTGGGACCGTTGGGTGCCCGAACGTTTCCACGGCGCGCGGTGGGATCCAGGTCGGCGCGGCGTACTCGCGCTGGCGGTGGTGGGCGTGATGGCCGTGCTCATCACCGGGGTGGTGGTCGTGCGCGAACGCCCGGTCGCGCAGGCGGCGGCCCCGGTGCCGGGAATCGTCGCGCCTAGCACTCCGAAGCGTGATGCCGATGCCGCCTCCGGTTCCGGGCAGGCATCGAGCGCGTCCGAGCCGGACGCGGACGCTGGAACCCGTTCCGACGCAGCCGGATCGACCGACGTGGCCGGCGGGGGTGAACTGGTGGTCAGCGTCGTCGGCCTGGTACACATCGTCGGGCTGGTTCATCTGCCCTCGGGCTCCCGGGTGGCCGACGCGCTCGCGGCGGCGGGCGGCGCCCGCGACGGCGCGGATCTCACCGGCCTGAATCTGGCCCAACGCCTCAGCGATGGCGACCAAGTCCTGGTCGGTCCCGCCGCCGCCGAACCCGACGGCAGCCCCAGTCTGGGGAGCAGCACCACCGCCGGGGCACGCGACGCCCAGCCGTCCGGTGGGAACACGCCCCCGACCCGTCCGGGTGCGCGGCTGAACGTCAACACCGCGACCGAGGCCGAACTCGACGCACTCCCCGGAGTAGGACCGGTCACCGCCCGCGCGATCGTCTCTTGGCGCACCACCCACGGCCGCTTCACCGACCTCGAGGAACTCGGCGACATCGACGGCATCGGCCCCACCCGTCTGGGCCGCCTCAAAGAACTGCTGTCGACATGACCGAAGTCCCGCCCACCGCTGACGCCTCCACGATCCCCGACATCCTCGACGCCCGCCTTCTCCCGGCAGCCCTCACCTGTTGGCTCATCACCATCGCCGTTCTGACCACCGGCTGGCACACCGGCGTCGTCCTGGCCGTGCTCGCCTTGGTCATGGCCGCGGTCCTGACAACCGCCCGAAACGCCCACATCCGGATCGGCGGGCGGCACCGAGTCAAGGGGCGGGGTGTGGTGGGGGTGGTCTTGGCCGCGCTGGTGTTGGGGGCGGGGTTCGCGGGGGCGGCGGCGTGGCGGGAGTATCGGGTGGATCGGCACCCGTTGCGCGGGATGGTGGGGGAGTCGGTGCGGGTGGTGGTGCAGGTCGCGGATGATCCGAAGGCGGTGCGCGGCAGTTCGTTCGGGTCGCGTCGGCTGTATGTCGTGCGAGCCGGGTTGGTGGAGTTCCGGGGTGCCGGGGCGGAGTTTCGCGGCGGCGGGGCGGTGGTGATTCTCGGGGAAGGAGAGCCGTGGAGTCGGGTCGTGCCGGGGGCGCGCGTGGAGTTCCGGGCGCGAGTGCAGGCGGCGCGATTCCGGGACCTGACCGTGGTCACATTGCGGGCGATGGGGCCGCCGCGGGTGGTCGACGCGCCCCCGTGGTGGCAGCGTGCCGCGATGGGGGTGCGGGCGGATCTGGCGGACGCGGCGCGACGAGCCTTGCCGGAGCGGGCCGCCGGGTTGCTGCCCGCGCTGGTGGTCGGGGACACCTCGGCGCTGCCCGATTCGGTGCGGGCGCACTTCGATACCGCGGGGCTGACGCATTTATGTGTCGTCAGCGGTGCGAATTTCGCGATCTTGTTGTCTGCGGTGCTCTTCGGCGTCCGCCGGTTGACGGTGGGGCCGAAAACCACGGCGGGCATCGCGGCCGTCGCGTTGATCGGGTTCGTGGTGGTGGCGCGGCCGGATCCGAGTGTGCTGCGTGCGGCCGCCATGGGGTCGGTCACCTTGCTGGCCGTGCTGACCGGTCGGCGCAAGCAGGCGCTGCCCGCCCTGTGCGCCGCGGTGATCGGTCTATTGGCCTGGCATCCGGCCCTCGCGATGAGCCCCGGATTCGCCCTGTCGGTGATCGCGACCGGCGGTCTGATCCTGGTCGCCCCGAGCTGGGTGGACGGTCTGCGGGCGCGTGGATGGCGGCGGCTGCCTGCCGAACTCCTCGCCGTCTCGGCGAGCGCGTTCGTGGTGACGGTGCCGCTGATGATCGCGCTCACCGGCAAGATCGCCTTGGTCGCGGTCCTCGCCAACCTACTGGTGGCCCCGGTCATCGCTCCGATCACCGTCCTGGGCGCTCTGGCGGCGGCGACCGCGTGGCTGTGGCCCCCGTTCGCCGTGCTGCTCCTACACCTCGCCGAACCACCCCTCTGGTGGCTGCTCACCGTCGCCGAGCGCGCCGCCGCCCTGCCCGGCGCATCGGTGAACGTCCCGGGCGGCACAACGGCCGGAATCGTCGCCGCCCTCCTGCTCACAGCCACCCTCCTGCTACGCCGAGCAACCCGCGCGAGCCCACCCGGCCCGCGCCCGACCGCTTCACCCGCCCCCGGCCCGCGTCGGTCCGCCGTACGCGCCCCCGACCGCGCCCGATCGCCGTACGCGCCCGGCCCGCGTCTGTTCGGCTCGCGCTAGTCCGACTTTTGCGGGTCCGCATGGCTCGCGTCCGTTCGCCCCTGCGTGCCCAGCCCGCGTCTGTCCGGCTTGCGTTGGTCCGACTCTGGCGAGTTCATCCGACCGCCTGCGCCGGTCCGGCCCGAGGGCGGTGCCGGGTGAGCCGCCCCGGATCGGTACATCGGTGACGGGCCGGCGTTCGTGGGTGCCTATTCCGTTCGCTGCCGAGGCGCGGTGTTGGTCGGGGGAGGGGGTGTCGGGGGTGGTCCGTAGGATCGCCGGCATGAGCGAAGCTTCGGTCCACCTGGTGCTCGGGGATGAGGAGTTGCTGGTCGAGCGGGCCATCGCGGAGGTGGTGGGTCGGGTGCGGGCGGTGGCGCCGGATCCGGAGGCGGTGCCGGTGGATCGGCTGCGGGCGGGTGACGCGAGTACGGCGGAGTTGGCGGAACTGTTGAGTCCGTCGCTGTTCGCGGAGGACCGGGTGATCGTGTTGGAGTCGGCGGCCGAGGCGGGGAAAGAGGCCGTGTCGGTGATCACGCAGGCGGCGAGTGATCCGCCCGACGGGGTCGTGTTGATGGTGGTGCATTCCGGGGGCGGGCGGGCGAAGGCGCTGGTGCCCGCGTTGCAGAAGGTCGGGGCGGTCACCCACGATTGCGCGAAGCTGACCAAAGCGGCCGAACGGGTGGAGTTCGTGCGCGCGGAGTTCCGGGCGGCGGGGATCCGGGTCAACGGTGACGCGGTGCAGGCGCTGCTGGAGTCCGTGGGATCGGAGTTGCGTGAACTGGCGGCGGCGTGTTCGCAGTTGGCGGCCGACACCGGCGGCAAGGTCGACGTGGACGCGGTGCGCCGCTACTACTCGGGCAAGGCCGAGGTGACCGGGTTCGACGTGGCCGAATTGGCGGTGGTGGGGGATCGGCCCGCCGCGATGGAGGCGTTGCGGTGGGCGATCGACCGCGGTGTCGCGCACGTCCTGCTCGCGGACGCGCTCGCCGATTCGGTGCACACCATCGCCCGGGTGGGGTCGGCGGGGCGCGGCGACCCGTTCAAACTCGCCCAGCAACTGGGGATGCCGCCGTGGAAGGTGAAGAAGGCGCAGGCCCAGGCGCGGGGGTGGAACCCGGCGTCGATCGGCAACGCGCTGCAAGTGGTCGCGACACTGAACGCCGACGTCAAAGGAGGTGCCGCGGACGCGAACTACGCGCTCGAGCACGCCTTGACCAGCATTCTCGACCTGCACGGCGCAGACTGAGCCCACCGGCGCGGAGTTCCGTGATCCGCTAATTTCCGGCAATCACTCGTGTCACACTGGTTCCGGTCATGGACGACGCGACGACTCCGGTCCCCCCGAGCGATCCCGCCGAACGCGCCGAACGAGAGCGCGCACGGCCCATCGGCACGGTCGCGACCGAGCCCGACATCCGGTCCCGCCGACGCGGGCGCGGACGGATAGCGGGGAAAGTGCTCGTGTCGGCCCTGGCGGCGCTGGTGGTGGCGGGCACCGCGATCGGCTGGGCGGCGGAGAACGGCTTCGACGACGGTTTCCTGCGATCCTCCGCGCTGGGCGACGACGCTCCCCGCTCGCTCGACGGCGACCTCAACATTCTGCTGATCGGCCTGGACACCCGCAAGGATCGCGACGGCAAGGATCTGCCCGCCGAGATCCTGGACCAGTTGCACGCGGGCGACGGGGAGGAAGGCGGCTACAACGCCAATACCTTGATCCTGGTGCACATTCCGGCCGACCTGTCGAAGATCACCGCGATCTCCATCCCGCGCGACGACTACGTCACCGTGACCGGCATCCCCGGATACACCAAAGCCAAGATCAAGGAGACCTACGGCCTGAAGAAGGCCGTGGTGCAGCAGCAGGCGGAGGCCCGCGGCGAAACCGACCGGGTGAAGCTCGAACATCTCGGCCGGGAGGCGGGCCGCGCCTCGGTGATCCAGCACGTGCGCGCGCTCACTGGTGTGCCGATCGACCTGTTCGCGGAGATCACGCTGTCGGGTTTCTACGATCTGGCGGCGGCGCTGAACGGTGTCGAGGTGTGCCTGAACAACCCGGTGCAGGACCCCGATTTCTCGGGCGCGGACTTCCCGGCCGGACGGCAGCGCCTGGATCCCGCGCAGGCGTTGGCGTTCGTGCGGCAGCGGCACGGGTTGGAGAACGGCGACCTGGATCGCACGCACCGCCAGCAGGCGTTCCTCACCTCGGTGGCGCGGGAACTGCGCGAGGCGGGGACCTTCACCGACGTGGGCAAACTGACGGCGTTGATGGATGTCGCGCACCGCAACGTGGTGCTCTCCGACGACTGGGACGTGATCGATTTCCTGCGCACGGTCGGCACCGCGGACAGCCCGGCGGTCGAATTCCGCACCCTGCCGGTGGTGCGCTACGACTTCATCAACGGTCAGGACGTGAACATCGTCGACCCCGCCGCGATCCGGCGCGAGGTGCGCACGGCCTTCGGCGACGAGGAGTCGATCGCGACGACCACCGCGCTGCCGTCCGCGCCGAGCGTGGTGGACGTGGCGGACGGGGGAGCGGGGCGCGGTGTGGCCGCCGCGCTGTCGAGCGCGCTGGCGACGGCGGGCTTCCGCCGGGGCACGCTGGTGGATTCGCCGACGATCGAACAGTCGGGCAGTTCGGTGCTGTACGCGGCGGGTCGGCGGGCGGAGGCCGAACGGCTCGCCGAGACGTTGGGCGGTCTGCCGGTGCGGGCGTCCACCACGATCGGGCCGGGTCGCATCGAAGTGGTCCTCGGCGCGGAATTCGTGATGCCGCCCGCGTTGACCGGAGCGAGCGCGACCGCGTCGGTGACCCGGTCGGCGGCGACCACGACCTCGGGCCTGCCGTCACAGACGGGATCCCCCACCCCGGATGTGGGTGCGCCGATCGACGCGGACATCACCGGCGACGGCGAGATTCCCTGCGTGAATTGAGCGGGCGGGGCCGGAGCGACAGGCGCCGGTCCGGCCCGCCGCTTCGCTCAGTCGGCGAGGAGGACCAGTTCTTCCTCGCCTTCGGCGTCCTCGTACCGGCCTTCCCATTCTTCGTACGCGGGCACGTCCTCGTCCCTGGTGACGATCCACTCGAGCGTGTAGCCGCCGTCCTCGTCCGGGACCATGACATTCTCGATTTTCAGCCCGAACCCCAACACCTCGGCCGCCCGGATGACGTCCGGCAGGTCCTCGGCTCTGACCACAGTCTGATTCGCGTACACGGTTACCATGCGCGGAATGGTAGACGCTCGCACCGACAGACCGGCTACTACCGGGTGAACTCGTCGCGGATCGGCCTCGGGGCCGTGCGGGGGAGGTGTGGATACGACAAAACCGCCGTGGTCGTCGAGGCCACGGCGGTCGCGCTAACGGCGGGGTACCGCGCTCGCGGTACCGCGATCAGATCTTGTTCAGGGCCAGCGCGAGGGCGGACTTCTTGTTGGCGGCCTGGTTGGCGTGGATGACGCCCTTCGAGGCGGCCTTGTCCAGCTTGCGGCTGGCGAACTGCAGGCGCTCGGTCGCGGCTTCCTTGTCGCCGGAGGCGGCGGCTTCGCGGAAGCTACGGATCGCAGTGCGCAGCGCGGACTTCACCGACTGGTTGCGCTGACGCGCCGCCTCGTTGGTGCGGATCCGCTTCATCTGGGACTTGATGTTGGCCACGCCTGTTTCCTCGTGTTCCTGTCGCTGAGTGGTGTGCTGGGCAGAATTTCTCTGACTGAGCTTTCGCGTGCGACACACCCGGAGGGAACCGGAGACGCAACGCCGACTTTCGAGGTTACCAGTCGCCTTCCGGCAGACGAAATCGGCGTGGCCGCCCGCTCCGTGACCGTTGCGCGTCGGTGTCCGGTAATAGGCCGTTTACATGAGACCGGCCCGTCAACCGGACTTTCAATGGCCGCCCCCGAGGTGATGCAAGAAATTTACCTGTGTCTCACACGGCCTTGCCGCTGGGTGATGCACGATTTTTGCATGACTTCCGCCTCCCCGCCGCGTTCGGGCCGACCCTCCGTTCCGAACCCGAAGGGGGCGAACGGGCAGGTCGAGCGACGTGATCGCGCAGTGACATCGGGCCTGTTCGAGGGCTATAAACCGGGCCGGTACGCGGGGGCGTTCGACGAGATGTTCGACGCGTCGGGGCGGGTGCGCGCGCCCTACCGCGGCATTTTCGAGGCGCTCGCGCCGATCGATGTGGCCGATCTGGAGCGGCGCTCCGACGCCTTGGATCGCGCGTTCATCGATCAGGGCATCACGTTCTCGCTGTCCGGTCAGGAGCGGCCGTTCCCGCTGGATCTGGTGCCCCGGGTGATCGCGGCCGCGGAGTGGACCAAACTCGAGCGCGGGATCAAGCAGCGCGTGGTGGCCCTGGAACTTTTCCTGGCCGACGTGTACGGGGAGCAGAACATCCTGCGCGACCAGGTCATCCCGAAGCGCCTGGTGACCTCCTGCCAGCATTTTCATCGCGAGGCGGCCGGACTGGTTCCGCCGAACGGGGTGCGCATCCACGTGGCGGGCATCGATCTGATCCGTGACGAGCGCGGTGACTTCCGGGTGCTGGAGGACAATCTGCGCTCGCCCTCGGGTGTGTCCTACGTCATGGAGAACCGGCGCACGATGGCGCGGGTGTTCCCCGACCTGTTCTTCTCGCACCGGGTGCGCGCGGTCGGCGACTATCCGGCATACCTGTTGCGGGCGCTGCGCAACTCGGCCGCGCCCAACGAGGCCGACCCGACCGTGGTGGTGCTGACCCCGGGTGTGTACAACGCGGCTTACTTCGAGCATTCGCTGTTGGCCCGGCAGATGGGTGTGGAGTTGGTCGAGGGGCGCGACCTGTTCTGCCGCGACAACTTCGTCTACATGCGCACCACCGAGGGCGAGCGCCAGGTCGACGTCATCTACCGGCGCATCGATGACACCTTCTTGGATCCGATGCATTTCCGGCCCGATTCGGTGCTCGGCATCGCGGGTGTGCTCAACGCGGCGCGGGCGGGCAACGTGGTGATCTCGAGCGCGGTGGGCAACGGCGTCGGCGACGACAAGCTCATCTACGCCTACGTGCCGACGATCATCGAGTACTACCTCAACGAGAAGCCGGTGCTGCCCAACGTCGACACCTTCCGATGCTGGCTGCCGGAGGAGTGCGAGGAGGTGCTGGACCGGCTCGAGGAACTGGTGATCAAACCGGTGGAGGGGTCGGGCGGGTACGGCATCGTGATCGGGCCGGACGCGACCCAGCGCGAGTTGGACGCGGTGCGCCGCAAGGTGAAGGCCGATCCGCGCGGCTGGATCGCCCAGCCGGTGGTGCAGTTGTCGACGGTGCCGACCAAGATCGGCAACGAGTTGGTGCCGCGGCACGTGGACCTGCGGCCGTTCGCGGTCAACGACGGCGACGACATCTGGGTGCTGCCGGGCGGCTTGACCCGGGTGGCGCTGCCGGAGGGTTCGCTGGTGGTGAATTCGAGTCAGGGCGGCGGCAGCAAGGACACCTGGGTGCTGACCGGTCGCGCCTCTCCCGAGGATCGCGAGCTCGCGGGTGAGGAACTGGTCGGCGATCCGCCGCAGTCCGATGCCTTCGAGCTGGGTCGTGAACTGACCGCGACCCAGGCCAATCAGCAACAGCAGCAGCAACAGCAGGAACAGCGCTGCTCGGAGCCGGGCGCGTCGAGCCGGGACGAGGTGCGCTGATGCTGGCACGCAACGCCGAGTCGCTGTACTGGATCGGCCGCTACGTCGAACGCGCCGACGACACCGCGCGCATCCTCGACGTCGCGGTGCACCAACTGCTCGAGGACGCCACCGTCGACCCGGACCGCACCTCGCGGGTGCTGTTGCGGGTGTTGGGGATCGAACCGCCCGACGGCGAGCTCGACGTGTGGTCGGTGACGAACCTGGTGGCCTTCAGCCACGAGCACGGCGGGTCGATCATCGATTCGATCGCCAGCGCCAGGGAGAACGCCAGGGGCGCGCGCGAGGTCACCTCGAGCGAGATGTGGGAATGCCTCAACGCCACCTACATCGGGTTGGCGGCGACCGAGAAGGCCGCGCGCAGCGTCGGTCCGCACGAGTTCTTCCACTACATCAAGGACCGGGCGGCGATGTTCGCCGGCCTGTCGGATTCCACGCTCAGCCGCGACGACGGTTACCGCTTCCTGCTGCTGGGCCGTTCCATCGAACGCGTGGACATGACGGTGCGACTGCTGCTCTCGCGCGCGGGCGACCGGACCTCCTCGCCCGCCTGGGTGACGGTGCTGCGCTCGGCGGGCGCGCACGACACCTATCTGCGCACCCATCGCGGCGCGCTGGACGCGAACCTGGTGGCCGAGTTCATCCTGTTGGACCGGTTGTTCCCGCGTTCGGTGTTCCATTCGGTGCGGGTGGCCGAGAACTGTCTGGCGGAACTGGATCAGCGGCCGAGCAGTCGCGTCGGCGCGCGGCACGAGGCGCAGCGGTTGCTGGGCCGGGCGCGCAGCGAACTCGAGTTCCTGCCGCCGGGCGTGCTGCTCGAGGACCTGCAGACCCGGCTGCTGTCGTTGCAGCGGACCTGCCGTGAGGTCAGCGAGGCGATAGCGTTGCAGTACTTCCACGCCGCTCCCTGGGTGGCCTGGACCGACCTGCGCAGTAGTCACGACAGTCGAGTGCAGGTGGAGGGCGAGCTATGAGTTGGCGGATCAGGGTCGTGCACACCACGGGCTACGTCTACGACGCGCCGGTGACGCGGTCGTTCAACGAGGCGCGGCTGACCCCGCGCGCGGACAGCAGGCAGAACGTCATCCTGAACCGGGTCGAGACGGTGCCCTCGACCCGTTCCTACCGCTACACCGACTACTGGGGCACCGCGGTGACCGCCTTCGACCTGCACGCCCCGCACACCGAACTCGAGGTGACCGGAGCCTCGGTGGTGGAGACCGAACCCTTCGCGGGTCCGGCGGACGAACTGGCCTGGGAGCAGCTCTACAACGAGCAGTTGGCGGACCGTTTCGACGAGATGCTCTCGCCGACGCCGTATGTGCCGCGCGATCGCAAGCTCGCGGGTGTGGCCAAACAGTTGGCCAAGGGGGTGCCGCCGGCGAAGGCGGTGGTGCGCGCGGCGGAGTGGGTGCACCAGGAGATGGACTACATCGCGGGCACCACCTCGGTGCACACCTCGGCGGTGCAGGCGTTCGCCGAACGCAAGGGCGTGTGCCAGGACTACGCGCACCTGACGCTGGTGTTGCTGCGCAGCATGGGGATTCCGAGCCGTTACGTCTCCGGATATCTGCATCCGCACCCGTCGGCGAAGATCGGCGAGACGGTGGCCGGGCAGTCGCACGCCTGGGTCGAGGCGTGGACGGGCGCGTGGTGGGGCTACGACCCGACCAACAACATCGCCATCAACGAACAGCACGTCTCCGTCGGGGTGGGTCGCGACTACGCCGACGTGCCGCCGTTGAAGGGGATTTTCTCCGGCGGCGGCTCGACGGATCTTGAGGTCGTCGTCGAAATCACACGATTGGCATAACGCGTGTTGTGCTACGGGGTTGCCAGGTGACCTCGTAGCCTTGCCAGCAGTACCCAGGACAATCGCTGCCGACCCGTGCGGGTCCGCTCTCGAAGGGACTGCTGTCTTATGTCACCCACGGCTCAGGAAATCGTCGAGGAGGTCGTCGAGGACGGTCCGGTCCCCGATGTGAAGAAATGGGCGGCCGAGGCGCTCGGCACCTTCGTGCTGGTGATGGGTGGCGTAGGGACGGCTGTTCTCGCTGGTGATCGCGTCGGTGCGCTGGGTGTCGCGTTGGCGTTCGGTCTGACCCTGTTGTTCCTGGTGTATTCGATCGGGCCGATCTCCGGTTGTCACGTGAATCCCGCGGTGACGTTGGGGCAGTTGCTGCTGGGTCGGATCTCGGCGGTGGTCGCGGCGGGCTACGCGATCGCGCAATTGATCGGGGCATTCCTGGCCGGTCTCGTCCTCTTTGCGATCGCCAAGAATTTGCCGGCATATGACCGGAAGATCGACGGACTCGGTGCGAACGGGTGGGGCGAACACAGTCCGTCGGCGCAGACCGGTCCGCTGGGCGAGGTCGTGGTGCAGAACGGCTACGGCCTGGCCGCGATGATCATCATCGAGGTGATGCTGACCGCGCTGCTGGTGTTCGTGGTGCTGGCCTCCACCGACCACATCTCCGACGTGCCGTTGGCGGGCCTGAGCATCGGTTTCACCCTCGCGGTGATCCACCTGATCTCGATCCCGGTCGACAACACCTCGGTCAACCCGGCGCGCAGCCTGGGCGTGGCCTTCTACCAACCCGGCGCGGGCGGCCAGGTGTGGGCGTTCGTGGTGTTCCCGCTGATCGGCGGCGCGCTCGGCGCGCTGATCTACGGCGGGCTGTTCGGCAGGCATCGCGAGATGCTCGGCTGAACCTCGACCGAATCAGGAGGCCGTCCCGCGGGGCGGCCTCCGTCGCGTCAGCTCCACTGGTATTCGGCGACCAACCGGTGCGCGACCAGGTCGAAGGTCTTGCGGGCCAGGATCGCGCCCTCGCGGCGGATGCCGTCCTCGGGGACGTCGAGCACGCGGTCCAACCGGACCCAGCTCGGCCTGCCGTCGTGATCCCAGCTGCCGCTGCCGATCCCGATCCAGTCCCGGTCGTGGGCGCGATCGGGATTAGAGGACAGCATCAGCCCGAGCAGGGTGCGCTTGTCGCGGCCGACCACCAGCACCGGACGGTCCTTGCCGTTGTTCGGGTCCTCCTCGAACGGCACCCAGGTCCACACGATCTCGCCCGGGTCGGCACGACCGTCGAGTTGCGGGCAGTAGACGATCTGGCGGGCGCGTTCGCGGGTGGGCACCGGCCGCGAGGCGGTCGGGCGGACCGAGGCGGGGGTCCTGCGTCGGCCGTTGAGGCCGCCGACCAGCTTCTCCACGAGTCCGGGTGCGCGCTGCCCGGCGCCGCCCCCGCGCGGGGACTTGGCGACGATGCCGAGTTGCTTGCCGAGGGAGTTCCACGTGCGGACCATCCCGAGAGGATAACGGCGCAGTCACGAGTTCACACGGGTGAGGTGACACCGCCGAAGGCCCTCGTCGGGCCCGCATGGGACGATGGAGCCAGTTTGCCGATACCCATGAGGAGTGGAGTGCCCGCCAGCTTCGCCGACACGACGTTCACCGATCCCGCGCGGATCCGGAACTTCTGCATCATCGCGCACATCGATCACGGCAAGTCGACGTTGGCCGACCGGATGCTGCAACTCACCGGTGTGGTCGAGGAGCGCGCGATGCGCGCCCAGTACCTGGACCGGATGGATATCGAGCGCGAGCGCGGCATCACCATCAAGGCGCAGAACGTCCGGCTGCCGTGGCAGGTGGACGGCGCCGACTACGTGATGCACCTGATCGACACACCGGGCCACGTCGACTTCACCTACGAGGTCTCCCGCGCGCTCGAGGCGTGCGAGGGCGCGGTGCTGCTGGTGGACGCCGCGCAGGGCATCGAGGCCCAGACCCTGGCCAATCTGTACCTGGCCATGGAGAAGGACCTGACGATCATCCCGGTGCTCAACAAGATCGACCTGCCCGCCGCGGACCCCGACCGCTACGCCGCCGAACTGGCCCGCCTGGTCGGCTGCGAACCGGAGGAGGTGCTGCGGGTCTCGGGCAAGACCGGCGTGGGCGTGCCGGCGCTGCTGGATCAGGTCATCGCGCAGGTGCCGGCCCCGGTGGGCGATGCCGACGCGCCCGCGCGGGCGATGATCTTCGACTCGGTCTACGACACCTACCGCGGTGTGGTGACCTACGTGCGCGTGGTGGACGGCAAACTCACCCCGCGCGAGAAGATCAAGATGATGTCCACCGGCGCGACCCACGAACTGCTCGAGATCGGCATCGTCTCGCCCGAGCCGAAGCCGACCAAGGGCCTGGGCGTGGGCGAGGTGGGCTATCTGATCACCGGCGTGAAGGATGTGCGCCAGTCCAAGGTCGGCGACACGGTGACGGCGGCGCGCGGCGGCGCGACCGAAGCGCTGACCGGCTACCGCGAACCGCGTCCGATGGTCTACTCCGGCCTGTACCCGGTGGACGGCTCGGACTATCCGGACCTGCGCGACGCGCTGGAGAAGTTGCAGCTCAACGACGCCGCGCTGACCTACACCCCGGAGACCTCGGTCGCGTTGGGCTTCGGGTTCCGCTGCGGGTTCCTCGGTCTGCTGCACATGGAGATCACCCGTGAGCGCCTCCAGCGCGAATTCGACCTCGACCTGATCTCGACCGCGCCGAACGTGGTCTACCGGGTGGAGATGGAGGACGGCGCCGAGCACGTGGTCACCAACCCCTCGTACTGGCCGGAGGGCAAGTCCCGCAAGGTCTTCGAGCCGATCGTCAAGTGCACGATCATCACCCCGAGCGAGTTCATCGGCTCGATCATGGAGCTGTGCCAGTCGCGGCGCGGGGAACTCGGCGGGATGGACTACCTGTCGGAGACGCGCGTGGAGATGCGCTACACGATGCCGATGGCCGAGATCATCTTCGACTTCTTCGATTCGCTGAAGTCGCGCACCCGCGGCTACGCCTCGCTCGACTACGAGGAGGCGGGCGAGCAGGAATCGCATCTGGTCAAGGTCGACATCCTGTTGCAGGGCGAGGCGGTGGACGCCTTCAGCGCGATCGTGCACCGCGACGCCGCGCAGGCCTACGGCCACAAGATGACGACCAAGCTGCGCGAGTTGATTCCGCGCCAGCAGTTCGAGGTGCCCATCCAGGCGGCGATCGGGTCGAAGGTCATCGCGCGCGAGAACATCCGCGCGATCCGCAAGGACGTGCTCGCCAAGTGCTACGGCGGCGACATCAGCCGCAAGCGCAAACTGCTCGAGAAGCAGAAGGAGGGCAAGAAGCGAATGAAAACGATCGGCCGCGTGGACGTTCCGCAGGAGGCGTTCGTCGCCGCGCTGTCCTCCGACGCCGCCTCGGACAAGCCGAAGGACAAGAAGTAGCGTCCGCGCGCGGCGGCGAGATCCGCCGCGCGCCCGCGTTCTTCGGATTCCCCGCGAACTCTCGAGTGATCATCAGTAATCTCTCAGGTCCGACCCCGAAGGCGGGAGTGGCTGTCCGCGAACCGTATCGTGCCAGGTGAGACCGCCTATCGGCGAGCGAACCCCGTCCGGTGGCCCGGAAAGAACGGGCTTCCGTTCCGTGCCCGCCGGTGGCAAGGTTGCCCGAGAATATGACAGCCGCTTTCTTCGGAAATATCGTGGGTAGGTCTTCACACGGTCGGCCGGAGCGGTGAGGATGCTGGAATCCGAGATGTTGGAGTGTGGATGTCGCGTGATCTGCCGTTCGACGGGGACGACGTCGAAGTGACCGACCCGTCGGGCGATACCGCGTACCGGGTGGCGAACGGGGTCGCCCGGGTGGCGCGGGCCGGTGCCTACGTCACCGGTGGCGCACTCGTGGCCTCCAACGGCGGCGCGCCCGCCCAGCCGGGTGAGCAGCGGCTGGACAGCTGGCACACCCACTGGTCCGGCAACAACGATCCCCAACCCGATCTGCCGAGTCCGGTGGTGACCTTCCCGGACCCGACGCCGGATTCGATCCCGTTGGCTCCGTCGCGACCGTCGCTGGTCGCGCACGACGAACCCGGGCACGGCGCGCCCGCACCGGTCGCGCCGCCGTCGCCGAATGAGACCACGCTGGAGATCCGCGTCGGCGCGCAACCGCGCGACACGGTCACCGCCTGGGACGACGCGCGCGTCGGCGCACCGAGTTTCCTGGACTCCGCCCCCACCTACGACTCGCCGTCGGATCAGTCCTGGCTCGACTACGACCCCGAGGCCCTGACCCCCGACGGTTCCGCGGGCGGACAGCCCTGGTTCGGCTACGACCCGTCCGCGCAGCCCGGGGCGGGAAGCCCGTGGTCGCCGGGCGGAACGAACGACGCGGGTCCCGGACTCGGTTTCGAGATGCCGGACACGCCCGCCTGGATGACCCCCGACAAGCCCTCGGACCTGTTCGCCTGGGCCGAACACCCCGCCGCCGAGCGGTCCGAGGTCGGCGAACTGGCCGAGACCGCCGAGGACGGGACGACGCCGTTGGGTTTCGGCTCCGGCTACCACCCGTGGGCGCCGACCCACGGCGTGGACGGCGCGCAGGCCGCCGAACTGATGGACAGCTTCGACGATTTCGGCGTCTACGTCGGTGTCGACGCGCACGCTTCGCTCTACACCGAATTCGAGATCGATTTCGGGATCGGCCCGACCGGCGCGTGGTTCAACACCGAGATGCGGGTGGAGGTCGAGGCCGGGGCGACGGTGAAGACCGCCGCGGGCTCGAATATCGGTGACCAACTCGACAATCTCTCGGATTGGCTCGACGGCGGCAAGTCGACCGGCGCGACCGGCCGCAACGGCGCCGAGCAGTCCGGGCTCGGCGGGTCCTCGCCGTTCGGCGCCAACGCGGCGGGCGCTCCCGGGGCGCTCGGCCCGGTCGGCCCGACCGCGCCTGCTCCCGCGGGCCCCGCTCCGGCGGCCGCGCAGCCCGCCGCGTTCGCCGCGCCGCCCGCGCCGGTCGCGATGGCGCAGGCCCCGGTCGCCCCGCCGCCCGCCCCCGTACTCGCCGCCCCGGTGGCGGCGGCTCCCGTCGTGGCGGCGACGCCGTTGCAGACCACCATCCAGCCCGACGTGGCCTCCACGCCGGTGGCGCACGTGTTCACGCCGCCGCCCGGTCCGTCGCCGTTGACCGCGCCCGCCGCGACGGTTCCGGTGCTGTTCGACCACCATCCGTCCAAGCACGCGCCGCAACCGCCGCAGCCCACCAAGCCGGTGGACACCGGGGCGGATCACCACACTCCGCCGCCGGTCACCAAGATCCCGACCACGGTCCTGCCGACGCCCGGCGTCACCACGCCGGACACCGGGTCGGTGAGCACGCCCGGGTCGATCGTCACCAAGACGCCGACCGTCGACATCCTGCCCGTGCCGGACATCGATGTGGACCTCACCACCAAAGCGCCGACGATCACCACCCGGCCGACCCAGCCGACCACGCCCGACGACGTCACCACGCCGTCCACCGGCGGCACGACCGCGGGCGGCGGAACCACCGCGGGAGGCGGGACGACGAGCAACGGCGGCGGCGTGAGCGGGGGCGGCAGCACCCAGCCGACCCGTCCGTCGACCGATCCGCCCAGCGTGGACGTGCCGTCGGTGTCGGTGCCCACCCAGCCGTCGACCGGCCACAGCGTGCCGTCGGTGACGGTGCCGTCGGTCGACGCGCCGAGTGTCGACGTGCCCGCGCCGACCTACTCGGCTCCCTCGCCCGCGCCGGTCACGCCGCTCAAACCGCAGGTGGGCACCAAGCCGATCGCCGACCAGTGGGATTCGGGCCACCACTACGTCGCCCACCAGGCCGCGCTGCCGGTCGTCCTCGACGATCACGCGCTCGCGGTGTCGGGTCACGGATTGTCCGCGGGTCTGCTACCCGACGGGGGGCTGTTCGAGGCGCACGCGGTACACGGCACACTGGACCACACGCTGATCTAGCCGGGGAGGCGGCCGCGCGGGGGACGCGCCGTTCCGGTTTCACCGCGCCGTGAACGTGAACGAGAGTGAGGAGCAGGGTTGTCTGCCGCGACCGGGCTGGAATCCGTGACCGTCAAGGACCCGGACGCGATGGCTCCGCTGCTCCGGATCCTGGACGAACTGCGCGAGATGACCAGAGCGGCGGGCCGTGACGATCTGACGGGCAGACTCGGGATGGTCCGGGCCCGGGTGAGCGATCCGCGGGTGCGTCTGGTCGTGGTCGGGGAGCCCAAGAGCGGGATGAGCACGCTGGTCAACGGACTGGTGGGTGCGGCGGTCAGCGCGACCGACAGCCCGATCAGCGTGCCGGTGATCGCCGAGTACGGGCAGCGCGCCACCGCCACGCTGGTGCGGGCGGTGGGTGGCGGACGCACGGAACGTCAGCCCGTGGACCCGCTCGATCCCGGTCCGGCGTTGCGGGCCGAAGGCGTGGTCCGCGCGGAGTTCACCGAGCCGAGCCCGCTGCTGGCCGACGGCATCGTGGTGATGGACGCGCCGGGCGCGCCCGCCGACGAGCATGTGACGTGGTCGATGATCGCCGCCGCGGACGCGGTGCTGTACGTGGTGGACGCGAATTCCGAACTGTCGCCCGAACAACTCGGCTACCTGGAGCGGGTGCGCAACCTGTGCCCGACGGTGGTGTGCGTGCTGAACAAGATCGACACCGCGCCGCACTGGGCGCACGTGCAGCAGCGCAACCGCGACCTGCTGGACGCGGCCGGTCTGAGTTTCGCGGTCGCGCCGGTGTCGGCGGCGCTGCACCGGCAGGCCACCAACGGCTCCTACCGGACGGTGACCGATCCGCAGCGCGACATCGAATCCGGGATGCCGCAGCTGATCGACCATCTGCGCGACTACGTGGTGGCGCGGGCGGACGCGACGGCGGTCGAATCGGCGGTCCGCGATATCCGCCTGGTCGGCGACCACTTGGCGATGACGCTGCGCAGCGAGGCCGAGGCCCTGCGCGATCCGCGCCGCAAGGCCAGGATCACCCACGATCTCGCCCAGGCCCGCGATCAGGCCGAACAGTTGCGTCAGCGCACCGCGAACTGGCAGATCACCTTGGTCGACGGCAGCACCGAGTTGATGGCCGACATCGAGCACGACCTGCGTCACCGATTGCGCAGCCTGGTGCGCGACGCGGAAGCCGAGATCGTGCGGACCGATCCGGCGCGCGGATGGAAGGAATTCGGGGTCGACCTGGACGCGCGCATCTGCGAGGCGGTCGAGGAGAACTTCGTGATGGCGCACTACCGGTCGGTGGAGTTGTGCGATCAGGTCGCGGCGAAGTTCCCCGCCGACAACCGCACGCCGCCGCTGCCGGATCTGCGCCTGGAGAATCCGGGGGAGGTCCTGGAACCGGTGGCCCCGCTGGAGCCGCTGGACAGCGCCGAGGCCGGGTTCACCCAGCAGTTCCTGTCCGCGTTGCGCGGTTCCTACGGCGGCATCCTCATGGTCGGTCTGGCCACCAGCCTGCTCGGCATGTCGCTGGTGAACTGGTATTCGGCGGGCGCGGGTGTGCTGCTGGGCGTCAACGCGCTGTGGGACGACCGCAAGAATCGCAAGACCAGGCGACGCGCGGAGGCCAAGGTCGCGGTGGCCCGGTTGATGGACGACGTGATCTTCCAGGTGAGCAAGGAGTCCCGTAACCGACTGCGCGCGATGCAGCGTTCGTTGCGCGATCACTTCACCGAGATCGCCACCGAGACCGCGCGCACCGCCGACGAGGCGTTGCGCGCCGCGGAGGAGGCGTTCGGCAAGTACGGCGACCGGCGCGAGGAGCGCATCGCCGAACTCGACGGCCGTCTCGGCGCGCTGCGCTCCATGCGCGAACGCGCCGACCGCCTGGTGAACGGCTGAGTTCAGCGCGCGTGCGTGGTGGGGGTGTGCGCGGGCTGGAATTCGCCGACCGACCGTGATTCCTCGGCCCGGATGACGTGGGTGACGGCGTTGATGAGCGCCAGGTGGGTGAACGCCTGCGGGAAGTTGCCCAGATGCCGTCCGCTGCGCGGGTCGATCTCCTCCGCGTAGAGACGCAGCGGGCTGGCGTAGCCGAGCAGTCGTTCGCACAGGTGCCGGGCGCGGCGCACCTCGCCGATCTCGACCAGCGCCGACACCAGCCAGAACGAGCAGATGGTGAACGCGCCTTCCACGCCGGTCAGGCCGTCGTCGGTGGTCTCGGTGCGGTAGCGCAGCACCAGGCCGTGTTCGGTGAGGCGGTCGGCGATGGACAGGACCGTGGCGCGCACCCGGTGGTCCTCGGGCGGCAGGAAGCGCAGCAGCACCACCAGCAGCAGCGAGGCGTCGAGGGTGTCGCCGCCGTAGACCTGGGTGAACACGCCTTCGCTGTTCACGCCGTGGGCGAGCACATCCTCTTTGATCTCGTCGGCGATGGCGTACCACTCGGTGGCGCGTTCGAGTTGCCCGTGCATCTCGGCGAGTTTCGCGCCGCGGTCCAGCGCCACCCAGCACATGACCTTGGAGGAGGTGAAGTGCTGGGGTTCGCCGCGGACCTCCCAGATGCCGCGGTCGGGGTCGCGCCAGTGCGTGATGGCCGCGTGCACCTGCCGTTGCAGCATCGGCCACAGCGATTCGGGGACTTGGCCGCGGGATTTCACGTGCAGGTACACCGCGTCGAGCATGGTGCCCCAGATGTCGTGCTGGTTTTGGTTGTAGGCCCCGTTGCCGATGCGCACCGGGCGCGCGCCGTCGTAACCGCGCAGGTGGCCGAGTTCGGCTTCGGCGAGGTCGCGTTCGCCGCCGATGCCGTAGAGCACTTGCAGCGGGACGGGCGCGCCGTCGTCGTCGGTGGTGACGTCGTTGAGGAAGGCGAAGAAATCGTCGGCCTCACGGTCGAGACCGAGCGTGTACAGGCCCCACAGCGCGAAGCTGGCGTCGCGCACCCAGGTGTAGCGGTAGTCCCAGTTGCGCTGTCCGCCGGGGGTTTCGGGCAGCGAGGTGGTGGCCGCGGCCAGCAGCGCGCCGGTCGGCTTGTAGGTCAGCCCTTTGAGGGTCAGCGCGCTGCGTTGCAGGTAGTTGCGCCAGGGGTGGTCGGGGAAGTTGCCGAGGGTGATCCACTGCCGCCAGCATTCGGTGGTCGCCCACATCTTCTGCGCGGCGTCGGCGAAGGTCTGCGGCGCGGGCAGCTCCGACCAGGTCAGCGCGACGAACACCTCGTCGCCTTCCTGCATCCTGGTGCGCGCGCGGGCTTCGCGGCCTTCCAGCCCCAGGCGCATGTCGGTGGTGAGGACCAGCGACGGGCCGACCGACGGGTCGACCGAGCAGATCGCGGTGGCCTCCTCGTAGACCTTGCCGGTGTATTGCCAGGCGGTCGGCGCGCGGTGGTAGTCGAAGGCGGGTTCGCAGCTCATCTCGAGTTCGACCGTGCCGTTGACGCATTTCACGGTGCGCAGCAGCATGTGTTCGGCGTCCCAGTCCATCGGGGTGCGGCGGTGGGTGCGGCTGCGCTGGTCGACGTTGTGCCACGGTCCGAGCACCAAGGCGTCGCGCACGATGAGCCACCCGGTCGGCGTTTGCCAGGTGGTTTCCAGGATCATGCCGCCGGGCAGGTAGCGACGCGCGGCGGGCACGTTGGTGCCGTAGGGGCCGATGCGGAAGTGGCCCGCGCTGCGGTCGAGCATGGCGCCGAACACGCTGGGGGAGTCCGGTCGCGGCAGGCACATCCACTCGACCGCGCCGTTGCCCGCGACCAGACAACTGGTCTCGCAGTCGGACAGGAAGGCGTAGTCGTCGATCCGGGGGAACACGCCGTGGTTCATTCCGGTGAGCGCACTGGGCACCGGCAGGTCGTCGGGTTCGTCGATCGTCAGGTCATCGGTGGACGCCATACCTCTCATCTTGGGGTTGCCCGGGCCTTGCCGTCCACCGTTGGCTGCCCTTCGGCGGGTGCGGGTCGCCGCTGGGCCGCCCGCGCGGACTAGGCTGGAATCGTGGATCGCATTGCGGGTTGGTGGGACGGCTTCGAGCTGTGGGTGGCGGGACTCCCGTTCATCCCGCAGTTCCTCGTGGTGCTGCTCGGGATGGTCCCGATCAGTTTCGCCATCGCCTTCCTGTTGGACCGCGCGTTGCGCGAGATCATGCGGTTGCTGGGCCGCGACCGCGCCGAAGCGCGCGCCATCGCGGCCGCCGAGCGGGCGCTGCTCGCCCCCGCCGCGGAGAGCCCGGCCCGCACGCCCGCGGGTAGCGGGGCCCGCTGATGCCGCGCTCCCGCGTTCAACTCGCGCTGATCGGCCTGCTCGTCCTGATCGTGATCGCCTGGCTGATCACTCGCTGAGGCCGCCGCGCCAGTCGCTGAGCCGCCGTCCGATCTTGGTGACCGTGTCGCCGACCTCCTGACCGACGGTGTTCATCGCCGCGCCCATGTCGCGGCCCATCGTGCGCACGGTGCGGATCAGCGGGTCCTCCGAGGTGTCGAAGTCCTGCTTGTAGGTGCGGGCCGCCTCGCGCACCTGTTCGCGGATGCGGGCCTCGCGGTCCTGTTCGCGGCGGGGGTAGTCACCGGCCAGGACGCGCTCGTAGTCGCCGCTCTGGATCCAGCGGCGCAGTTCGGCGGCGCGCAGCACCGAGAACGGATGCGTCTGCAACTCCACCATCAGCGCGGCCACGATCGCGCGCACGGCCCACCCGCCCACCGGCATCCAGCCCAGCGAGGACGACAGGCGCAGCAGGTGCAGCAGCATCGTCCGGTAGACGGCGTGGCCCGACAGCGCGTGCCCGAGTTCGTGGCCGATGACGAAACGCAGTTCCTCGGTGTCCATCAACTCGATCATGCCCGTGGTGAGAACCACGAACGGGGTGTCCATGCCGATGGTGAAGGCGTTCACCTCCGGGCTCTGCAGGACGAACATCTCGGGGCTGACCTTCGCGTCCAGGATGCCGACGCAGTCCTCGCGCAGGTGGTGCAGTGTGCGGAACTGCCGTTCGTCGACGCGGACGGCGGTGGCCAGGTACAGCAGTCGGTGCCTGCGCTCCTGGAGCAGCCCGGACAGTGTGCGCAGCACCACGTCGAAGCCGCTGAGCGAGCGCAACGTCACCAGGGCGGTGCGGTCGGCGGGATGCTCCCAGGCGCGGGTGCTGATGCCGGGCAGGCGCACGCGCCTGCGGTCGGGACTGGTGTTCACGGGTCGGATCTCCCCCTCGTTCCTCACGAATCGTGCCGTGCCCAGTCTGACCGAAGTGGCCGCGCGCCTCCACCTCTGGTGACGTGCGGCGACGCGGGAGCTCGGATCGATTCGCCCCGAATCGGTTTCGTCCTGCCCCGGCGGCGGTATCTCGAAACGGTGAGGGGTTCTCGGCTGTTCGTTGTGCTCGCGGTTCTGTTCGTCGCCGCGGGGGTGATGACGGTCCGGCCCGTCGCGGCCGCGCCGCCGCCCGCGGTGGTCGGCGAGACGCCCCTCGGGGGCGCGGCCCACCGTGTCGACGTGTACTCCCCGTCGATGGACCGGGTGGTGACCAATCGGGTGTTGAAGGCCGCGCGCGGCCCCGCCCCGACGCTGTACCTGCTGACCGGCATCGGCGGTGGCGAGGACGGCATCTCGTGGTGGGACGACACCGACGTGGCGGGTTTCTTCGCCGACAAGAACGTCAACGTGGTGATGCCGGTGGGCGGGGCGTACAGCCTCTACACCGACTGGCTCGCCGACGATCCGGTGGTGGGCAGGCACCGCTGGCAGACCTACCTCACCGAAGAACTGCCCGCCGTGCTTGATCCGCATCTGAACACCACGGGACGTAGTGGCATCGCGGGGGTCTCGATGAGCGCCGGATCGGCGATCGACCTGGCCATCCAGGCGCCGCACCGCTACAGCGCGGTCGCCGCCTACAGCGGGTGCCCGTGGTCGACCGATCCGGTCGGGGTGGCGCTGGTCGGCGCGCAGTTGCTGCGCGGCGGCGCGAATCCGCTGAACATGTGGGGTGTTCCGGGCGGGGAGGGCTGGCGCGCGCACGACGCGTACGCGCGGGCGGGCGCGCTCGCGGGCAAGACGGTCTACCTGTCCTCGGCGTCGGGCAGGCCGGGACCGATCGACGCGGGCGGGGCGTCGTTCCCGCCGGTCGAGGCGATCGCGAACTCCTGCACCCGCGCGTTCGCGGATCGGTTGGCGGGGCTGGGTGTCTGGGCGGTGCACGTCGACCGACCGCAAGGCGCGCACACCTGGGGGCAGTTCGAGACCGACCTGCACGACTCCTGGCACTACCTGGCGGGCGCGCTGGGGGCCTGATTTGGTGGTCGCGCTGGGGGGCCTGAGCGGAGGATGCGCGGCGTCGATGCTGCGGGAGATCGAGCATCGGCCGGTGCGGGCGAGATTCAGCGACGGACGCCGACGGAGTCGCGTAGGAACGGGATCAGCAGATCGGCCACCGCGTCCGGGTCGTCGGCGAAGCACCAGTGCCCGAGTCCTGGCAGCACCTCGACGCGACTGTTCGGCCACACCGCGGACTGGAAGTGCGCGAATTCGGCCGGGATCCAGGGGTCTTCGGCTCCCCACAGCACCAGCGTCGGGATGTGCACGGGCAGACTCGACAGGGAGTCGGCGAGCATCGCCTCGGGATCGCGGGCGGCGCGGTAGAGCGCCAGCACGGTGGCGCGGGTGTGAGCGTCGTAGCGGTCGTACATCCGGTCGACGAATTCCGCGGGTAGCCGAGGGTTCGCGCGGCGCAGCAGCAGGCGCATGCCGACCCGGTTGGTCAGGCGCTGGGTCAGCTCGCCCAGGACCGGGGTCTGCCAGATCCGGGCGTAGACGTGCCAGCGGTAGCCGACCAGCGCGCCCGCGTTCATCATCGTCAGCGAGGCGAGGCGGTCGGGATGCGCGGCGGCCCAGGCCAATCCCCAAGGCACGCCGAAATCGTGGGTGACCAGGTGTACCCGGGTCAGGCCCAGTTCGTCCATCGCGGCGCTCAGGAAGGCGCGGTAGTCGCCCTCGACACGGTGGTCGAAGCCGGGGAAGGTGCGGGCGGTCCCGAAGCCGGGCAGGTCGAAGGCGAGCGCGCGGGGCAGGGCGCCGGTCCGGCCGAGCAGGTCCAGCCAGTCCTCGGCGTTGCCGGGGGAGCCGTGCAGGAACACCACCGCCTCCTCGGCGTGCGGGTCGCCGGTGGACAGCAGCGTCCCGGTGACGTCGTGGCAGTGCCAGCGGCGGGTGGTGATCGTGGTCATGCGGGGTTCCCCCTCGGTGTGCGCGGAGCCTCGGTGGTGACATCCCTCCGGCCCACCCCCTGCGCGAGTCGGAGGCGGATGCCACGACGGCGAGCGTATCGAGCGGGCGCGGCGGCGAGCATCGTGCCGGGAGCGGGTTCGGCGCTCCGACCGGGGGCGGAGGTCGACTACGTCCCGAGGCGGCCCGCCCTGAGATTGGCAACATCTCAGCTATCGAATCGGTAGACTCGCCGCACCACCCCCGTGAACACGCGACCCGAGGCGGCAGCGCATGGTCGATACCGAAGTACTCGTCGTCGGCGCGGGGCCGGTCGGCCTGACCGCGGCGATCGAATGCGCACGGCGCGGCGTCGCCTGCCGGATCGTCGACGCCCTGCCCGAACCCCCGCGCTACGCGAAAGCCGTGGGCGTGCAACCGCGCACCCTCGAGGTGTTCGAGTCGATGGGCGTGCTGCGCGAGATCCTGGACGCCTCGGCCCCGATGCGCGGACAGCTCGTCTACGTCGACGGCGTGCGCACCGGGCGGCTGGAACTGGCGCTGCCGCCGTCGATCCCGTACGGCTTCCTCGGACTGCCGCAGTACGAGACCGAACGTGTGCTGCGAGAACGATTGACCGCGTGCGGTGTTCGCGTGGAACGGGAACTGCGATTGTCCGCCTTCGAGCAGGACCAGACCGGTGTCACCGCGACGCTCGCGGCGGCCGACGGGTCCGAGCGACAGGTGCGCGCGTCCTATCTGGTCGGCTGCGACGGCGCGCACAGCGTGGTCCGCAAGGGGGTGGGGCCGGCTTTCGAAGGCGGCGCCTTCGCCGAGCAGTACATGCTCGGTGACGTGGAATTGTCCTGGTCGCAGCCGGTCGGCTACGGCGTGGGTTTTCGTCGCGGGCGACGCCGCGCACATCCACCCGCCCACCGGTGCGCAGGGCATGAACACCGGAATCCAGGACGCGCACAATCTGGCCTGGAAACTGGCGCTGGCGGTGTCCGGGCTGGCCGCGCCGGATCTGCTGTCCACCTACGACCTCGAACGTCGTCCGGTCGGCGCGGAGGTGGTGGGACGCACCGTGCGCGACGCGCGGGAGGGATCGGAGCGGGGGAGCGGGACCCGGCGCGGGTGATGGCGCGCGCCGCGCAGTTGCTCATCGACGACCGGGACAGTCCGTTGGTGGGCGGAACCACCGGGCGCGGACCGCGTCCGGGCTCCCGCGCACCCGACGCCATGGGTCTGACCAGGGAGTTGGTCGGCTTCCCGCTACACCTTTTCGGGCTGCTGGCCGGCGCGGAGCACACGTTGCTGCTCTACGCGGACGGCGGTGTCGACGCGTCCGGGCTCGCGTGGTTCGAGGAGATCGCCGACGCCGCCCGCGCCGCCGCCCACGGCAGGCTCGAGGTGTATCTGCCGGCGGCCCCGGACGCCGAGGTCGACGGTGCGGCGCTCCCGGTGATCCGCGACGCGGCAGGCGAATTCGTCCGCGCCTACGACGCCGTGCACCGCGCGGTCTACCTGGTGCGTCCGGACGGCTACCTCGGCTACAGCGCGGTCGATCCGCGACCGGGTGAGCTCGCCGAGCACGCCGAGGCGACCTTCGCGAGGCCCTGAGGCTCCCGGCGAACCGTCGTCCGCCGGGAGCATCCGCTCAGGCGCGCAGGAACGCGAGCAGGTCCGCGTTGAACCGTTCCTTGTCGCCGGGGACCAGGGCGATCCCGTGCGAGCCGCCCTCGTAGACGGCCAGCGTGGCGTCCGGGATGATTCGCGCGGATTTGCGTCCGGTGGCGTCGATGGGGACGACTTGGTCGTCGTCGCCGTGCACCACCAGGGTCGGGACGTCGAATTTCTTCAGGTCGTCGGTGAAGTCGGTGTAGGCGAAGGCGTCGACGCAGCGCACGCCCGCCTCGATGGATTCGTGCATCGCCATGAACCAGAAGGCGTCCCGATTGCCCTGGGTCGCCTTGGCGCCGGCCCGGTTCGCGCTGAAGAAGCCTTCGGAGGTGTCGCGCCAGAATTGCGAGCGTTCGGTGAGGATGCCGTTCTTGATCTGCTCGAACACCTCCTCGGGCACGCCTTCGGGGTTGGCCTCGGTGCGGATCATCAGCGGCGGGATCGCCGAGAGCAGGACCGCCGAGCGCACCCGTTCGGTGCCGTGGCGGCCGATGTAGCGGGCCAGTTCGCCGCCGCCCATCGAATGCGCGACCAGGGTCGCGTCCCGCACGTCCAGGGCGGTGAGCAGATCGTTCAGGTCGTCGGCGAAGGTGTCGAAGTCGTAGCCGTCCCACGGTTGGGCCGAACGTCCGTGGCCGCGCCGATCGTGGGCGATGCCGCGAAAGCCGTTGTCGGCGACGTGTTTCAGCTGGTCGTCCCAGGCATCGGCGTCGAGCGGCCAGCCGTGGATGAACACCACCGGCCGACCCGTTCCCCAGTCCTTGTAGTAGAGGTCGACTCCGTCGCGCGTCGTGCACACAGGCATGGAAATCGGTTCCTTCCCTCGGTGTGCGGCCCGCCGACCGAAGCGTTTCCGGCCGTGCCAACGAGACGCCGTTCCCCACGATAGTGAGCGAGTCGACCCGGCTGGCAAATATTTGGTTACAGCTGCGGTTTGCTGCGACGGTGCTATGTGACCGGTCACATCGACCCGCTTGACGTGACCGGCGTCATCCCGCAGACTACCGACGGAACCGGATATTACTGTCCGGTAGGCGTTCGGATCGGGGTGCGGACAGGAGCGACTCGACGGGTGGACAGGTCACACCACCCGGTGCCGCACGAACGATCCCTTCACGAAAGTCTGGTTATGGCCTCACTCACGCGCCGGTCACTGCTGACCGGAGCCGTCGCCACAGGTGTCCTGCTGGCGAGCACCCGAACCGCCACCGGCCCGAGCGGCGGCATCGCCGCCCGGGTGAACAGCGTCCCGCTCGTGCGCGAGGACCACCGCGTCGTGGTGGTCGGCTCGGGCTTCGGCGGCGGCGTGACCGCCCTGCGACTGGCCCAGGCGGGCGTCCCCGTCACCGTGCTCGAACGCGGTATGCGCTGGCCCGCCGCACCGAACTGCGAGACCTTCCCGCGCGCGTCCTCGCCCGACAAGCGACTGCTCTGGTACAAATCCAGCCCCAACCTGTTCGGCACGCCGCTGATCTTCGACCGCTACACCGGCCTCATCGAAGCGGTGCCCGGCGAGAACATGACCACGCTGTGCGCGGCGGGCGTCGGCGGCGGCTCCCTGGTCTACCAGGGAATGTCCTTGCAGCCGAACGAGTCCGTCTTCAACACCCACTTCCCCCAGGAACTCGACTGGGCGCTGATGGACCGGGTGCATTACCGGCGCGTCGAGCAGATGCTGGGCCTGGCCGTCGCGCCCGACGAACTCGTCGCGCACCCCCAGTACGCCGCCGCCCGGATGTTCGCCGACCACGTGCGCGCCGCGGGCCTGCCGCTGTCGAAGATCCCCATGCCGATCGACTGGAACTTCGCACTCGCCGAACTGCGCGGGGAGATGAAGCCCTCCTACACCAACGGCGACGGCGCGATGGGCGTCAACAACGGCGGCAAGCACTCCGTCGACGTCACCTACATCGCCGCCGCCGAGGCGACCGGCAAGGTCCAGGTGCACACCCTGCACGAGGTCACCGACGTCGAACGCGCCGCCGACGGGCGCTGGACCGTGCACGTCGACGTCCTCGACACCACGGGCACGGTGGTGCAGAACAAGATCCTCACCGCGGGCGCGCTGGTGATGGCCGCCGGAACCATGAACACCACCCGCCTGCTCATGCGTGCGGGGGGCAAGGGGTTGATCCCCGACCTGCCCGACGAACTCGGCCGCAACTACGGCACCAACGCCGACCGCATCTACGTCTGGAACAACCCCGCCGCCAACTTCGGTCTGCGGCAGGGTGGCCCGGTCGTCTACGGCAGCAAGATCTGGGAGGGCGACCCCTACGCGGCGCACACCGTCATCCAGGCGTCGATCCCGCCGGTCGGCATCGACACCCTGAGCACCATGATGGTCGGCTACGGCGTCAGTGAAGGACGCGGCCACTTCGTCTACGACTCCGCCATCGACGACGCCGTGCTGCGCTGGCCGCACGAAGGCGACCACGTCATCCAGAACAACCACATCGGTCCCTCGGTCAACGCCATCGCCGGGTCCGGCAGCACGCTCGTCGACACCAACGCCCTGTTCCCGTCCACCTGGCATCCGCTGGGCGGCGCGAGCATGGGGTCGGTCTGCGACCTCGAGGGCCGGGTGCTCGGCCAGCGCGGCCTCTATGTCCTCGACGGCGCGCTGATGCCCGGCAACACCGCCGCGTGCAATCCGTCGATGACCATCGCCGCTGTCGCCGAACGGGCACTCGACCACCTCGTCGCCTCCGACGTCGGCTCGCTCATCTGACCCACCCGCGGGCGCGGGGCCGCCGACCCGCGTCCGCGGTGAAGGGTAATCATCGTCACCGTGACAGCGGTCGCGGCCGATCGGCTCGAGTCGGCGCCGTCCGCTGCACCGCGGGCATCGCCGCGCGGACGCTGTGGTGCGCCGCGTCAGGGCGACGAGGGGCGTCGGGGCCGGATTTTTTCCGGTCGCGGGGTAGATGCCGGAGCGGGTCCGCGCGGGGCTCGGGGTCCTCGACGCGGACTCTCGCCCGGCGGTTCGCGCCGACCCTGTCGCGGTCACGACCCCGCCCGCCCGGCACGCCGCGCGTGTGCGCCGTCACGCCGCTGATCCGCTGGTCATGGGATGAAATTCCTTTTCGATCGATTATTTTCTTCGATTCGAGGGGGCGGTACTCGCTCTGCTACAGTCGCCACGTGTCTTCGAGTGCCGTACCGCTGGTCCGCCATGAATTGGCGTTGATCGCTGTCGGTAACCTCGCGGTCGCCGACATTCTCTGTCGCTGATCCACAGGGCAAGTCCGCGCCTTCCTGCCCCCGTAGACTGGCGTGCGCTTCATCTCGCAGACCTGTCCTTTCCGACGGCCCGCTGGGCCGAGTCGCGCCACTGCCGCGCTCCCGCGCGGAAGGTCTACCCGACATCTCCTCTTTGTTCCGCCACCGACGTCCTCGACGGTGGCGACCGTGGGAAAGGTCCACCATGTCTCGCACCTCTTGGCTCAGCAGGCGTCGCCGCACCGCCGCCGCCGCGCTCACCGCGATCGCGGCGGTGACTCTCACCGCCTGCGGCGGCGGAGCCAGCGACACCGTGGGCGGCGAAGTCGCCGACGGCAGTGGCGGCACCCTGAACCTGTATGCCTACGCGGTGCCCAAGCCGGGCTTCGACAAGGTGGTCCCGGAGTTCAACAAGACCGACGCGGGCAAGAACGTCGTCGTCAACGGCTCCTACGGTGCCTCGGGCGACCAGTCCCGCAAGGTCAAGGACGGCGCCGAGGCCGATATCGTCAACTTCTCGGTCGAGCCCGACATCACCCGCCTGGTCGACGCGGGCCTGGTCGACCCGAGCTGGAACGCCGACGCCAACAAGGGCATCCCGTTCGGCTCGGTCGTGGCGATCGTGGTCCGTCCCGGCAACCCGAAGGGCATCAAGGACTGGGACGACCTGCTGAAGCCGGGTGTCGAGGTGGTCACCCCGAACCCGTTCAGCTCCGGTTCGGCCAAGTGGAACCTGCTGGCCCCCTACGCGGCCAAGTCCGACGGCGGCAAGAACCCGCAGGCCGGCCTGGACTACCTGAGCCAGTTGGTTTCGCCCGAGCACATCAAGGTGCAGCCGAAGTCGGGCCGTGAGGCGACGGAGACCTTCTTGCAGGGCACCGGCGATGTGCTGCTCAGCTACGAGAACGAGGCGCTGTTCTCCGAGCGCAAGGGCGACAAGATCGAGCACGTCATCCCGCCGAACACCTTCAAGATCGAGAACCCGGTGGCCGTGCTGAAGAACAGCAAGACCCCGGAGAAGGCCGCCGCCTTCCGCGACTTCCTCTACACCCCCGCCGGTCAGCGCGCGTGGGCCGAGGCCGGTTTCCGTCCGGTCGACCCGAAGGTCGCCGCCGATTTCGCCGCCGACTTCCCGACGCCGCAGAAGCTGTGGACCATCGCCGACCTGGGCGGATGGAAGACCGTCGACAAGGAACTGTTCGCGCCGCAGACCGGTTCGGTCGCGGTGATCTACGACAAGGCCACCAAGTAGCGCCTGGCCCCACCGGGCCGGATTCGGCGGTCCCGCCCTCGTCACCCGTTCGGGGGCGGGGGCGGGGTCGCCGCGGAACACGGGATACTGGACGACTGTGAGTGACAGCAGCACCGACGAGACCGAGCGCCCCGCCGCTCCCGTCGGACTCGGTAAGAAGGGCGGCGACTCCGCCGCCACGGGGGGCACACCGGCCGCCGCTCGCACCGGATGGCGAGTGCCTTCCTGGCTGCGCGTCAGCGGTTCGGTGGGTCCGCTCGGCATCGCCACCGCGGTGCTGTGGCTGAGCATCATCGTGCTGCTGCCGCTGGCGGCGCTGACGGTGACCTCCTTCGAG
>NZ_BAGG01000031.1 GCF_000308695.1 Nocardia takedensis NBRC 100417
GCGGCCGCCGACGGACTGGCCGCGGCCGTCGGCGACCCGGATCTGCCGCGCGTGCTCGACCGGGTTCGGGCCGCGGGGGCGGAACGCCGGGTGCTGACCGGTCAGGTGCTGACAGCCCCGTGGACGCGTTACGCCGCCGTCGCCGCCGCGCGCCGCTGGATCCTGCGCCCCGTGCACGAGGGCGCGCTGCTGCTCGACCGTGCGGTCGCCGCTCACCTGATCGGCCGCGACCTCGAGGCCGCGGCGCTGTTCGTCGCCGCCGAGGACACCCTGCTCGACCTGGGCGAGCGTTCCCGTGACGGCGAATTACCCGATGTGGTGGTCGAACTCGTGCACGAGGCGTTGCGGATCGCGCTGGCCTGCGGCGTCGACGGGCCGATCGAGGAGATCGCCGAGGACCTCGCCGGTCACGCCCTGCTGTCCGACGACGACCTCGCGACGCTGCTCGCGGAGTGGCGGCGCGCGAGTGAGACGGCTCTCGTGGGCGGCGGGGCGTCGAGCCTCGGCGTGGGCGACGGCGACGACCGCGAACCCGTCGACATCCGCGCCGTCCCGCCCCGCATCCTCGCCTGGGGCGGGCCGGACCACGCGGAACTCGCGATCGAACACGACCGTGCCGCGGCGAGTTTCGTCGTCGGAACGGCGCTGGCCGACGGCGTCGACCCGACCTGTCTGGAAGCGCGGCGGATACTCGCCTTCGCCGCCCGGCGCGCCGACGGCGCACTCACCGCGACCGCACCGATGCGTCCGCACGGCGAGGGCCTGGTGGCGCGCCTGCCCGCGCTGGGCAACGACCGCGCCGACCTGGTCTTCGGCGTGCTCGCCGCGGGCACGGACCCGGACACGTTGCGCACCGCGCCCAGGGATCGTCCGCTGATCGACGTCGACCGGGTGATGGTCGAGATCTGGGGCAGACACCGCGGCGCGCTGGCCACCCTGCGCACCGCCCCGGTCGACGCGGGCGAGGATCTGCTGCGCCGCATGCAGGCCGACTACCGCACCGGCCTGATGATGACCGTGGGCGAGGTGGACGCCGTCTTCGACGACCTCGACGAGCGCGCGGACACCACCTCCGACGACGACGTCGCCGCGCTGCTACGCGCCCGCCGGGACGCGGTGGCCCGCTACGCCGAATCGCTGCGCGACGAAGGCGGACTCGACCCGATCCTCACCGAACTGCTGCCGCCGGAGGCGATGTCGTGAACCGCGAGGTCGATGTCCTGGTCCGGGCGGCCGACGCGGGAGCCACCTACCTGACCTGGCGGTGGCTCGACGACGTGCACCGCCCCGAATACGCGGTCCTCACCGTCGAGGCGACGCGGTCCGCCCTGGCTCGACTCGACGCCGCCCTCGCCGCGCCCACCCTGGACCGGGAGCGGGAGGAACGCACCCGCTCGGCCGTCGCCGAGGGCACGTTCACCGATGTCGCGCGGGAACGCGAACTGTCCCGCGCGCTGACCGAGGCGGTGTTCCCGGCGGCGTTGCGGGCGGGCATCCGCCGCCGCGCCGAGGCAGGCGTGCGGGTGCGGGTGCGCTGGACGCCGAGTCCGCGACTGGCCCGCATCCCCTGGGAACTGCTGTGCGTCCACGACGACGTGCGCCTGCTCGAGGTGGCCGATTCGCTGCTCGAACCGCCCTCCGCCGTCCACGCGGGCCGCCCGTGTCTGCCCGATCCGTGGGAGGTCGCGCGGGATCGTCCGCCGCTGTTCGTCATCGATCCGAAAGTGCCCCGACGCTCGGCCGAGTTGTTCGCGTTGAAATCCGCCCTTGAACCGCCCGACACCCGCCCGTTCGCGACGCGACTGGACGAATACGTACAGGCCGGACGTCTCGGAGTCGGCGAAGCGAGCGCCGGACTGCGACCCCGGCTCACCCGCGTCGGGTTGAGCAAGGCGCTGCGGACCCCGCGCTCGCGGCTGTTCTACTTCGGTCACGTCAGCTCCTCCGACGCCGAACCCGGTTCCGCGGCCATCCATCTCAGCGACACCGCCGAGACCTGGGGCATGGCCGCGCCGCTGCGCGAGATCGGCGACGACGGCCGCGCCCGCGAAACCACGCAGGACCACCGTCCGCTCGCAGCCGTCGACCTGCTGTTGGGCACCTCGTCCGCCGACGCCGCCGTCTGGAAGACCTACGGCCACGACGAAGCGAAATACGGCTACGAACTGTGGCCGATGCCGCCGCGGGTAGCGATGATCGCCTGCGAAGGCGGTGCGGACTACCGCGCCGCCGAAACCTTCGGCCTGGTCGTCGCGATGGTCAACGCGGGCGCGGGACTGGTCACCACCACCCGCTGGACCCTGCCCACCGACGCGGCCTTCCGCGCGGCGGGCCACACCGACATCCACCCCACCGGCGACCTGGCGTTGCGCGTCGACGCCGCCCACGAAGGCGCCGACCCCCTCGGCGAACTCGCCGCCTGGCAGCGCGACCGACTGCGTCGCTGGCGCGCGACCGGCGACCCCGCCTGCACCCCGCTGGTCTGGGCGGCGTTGACCCACACCATCGCCCCCGCCCGTCCGCCGGTGGACCCCGCCGCCCGAGAATTCGCCGGCACCGGTGACGGACCCCGCTGAGGACGACTGGCCGAGCGCACTGTTCCTGCACGGCCTGGACCTGCTCGACGAGAACCGCGCCGCCGACGCGCTGCCCGTCCTGGAATCGGCGCTCGCCGACTGCGCGGACCACCCCGAAGTCGAACGCGCGGCGATCTGCCTGCGCTGGATCGGCGCGACCCACGCGCGCCTGGCGGGCATTGCGGCCGGCGTCGAATACCTGGTCCAGGCCATGGACCTGCTCGAGGACGAACCACTCACCGAAGTGACCGTCGAGTGCGCGCACCTGGCGGGCGTGTGGCTCTCACTAGGCCGCCGCTACGACGAAGCCGTCCCCTACCTGCGACTGGCTCGCGAAGGCTTCCGCCTCATCGCCGAACACGACTACGAGGACTTCGAACGCGACGCCGTCGTGGAAGCCGCCGCCGAAGTGGACGACGCCCTCGGTGACGCCATGTACGCCGCCGAACGCTACGCCGAAGCCCTCCCGCTCTACCGTTCCGCCGCCGCCGCTTTCGAAAGCCTCGGTGACTTGGAGAGCGAGACCTTCGCCCGTCACGACTGCGCGGCCACCCTGATGGCACTCGACGACGCCGAAGGCGCGCGCACCGAATTCACCGCCCTGTGCGCACTACTGGAAAAACAGGACCAGCACGGTGATCTCGCCGACTGTGTCTACCTGGTCGGCGTAACCAGCCACGCACTCGGCGACACCGCGAAGGCCGAGGCGGACTACCTTCGGGCGCGGGCAATGTACGACCCGAGCGAACAGGAAGTCGCGATCGCCAACTGCGACAACTCCTTGGGCGAGCTGTACCAGGAACTCGAGCGGGTGCCCGAGGCCATCTCACGCACGGTGGCGGCCAGAACGGTCTTCGAGAAGCACGACATGGAAGACGATCGCGTGGGGTGTCAGGCACGGCTGATCGACTTGTACCCGAAACTCGCGGATCTACAGATCGAGGCCGCGCAGATCGACGTGGCCGCCGACACCGCCGCCTTGCTGCGGGAGATCGTCACGGCGGAGGATTTCACCGAACGTGTGCTCGCGGAGGACCTTCCGCGGTACTTGACCGATCTCCCCATAGCTGTCGCGCACGTGGAGACCGCGCTCGGCGCCGCGTGTCTCGGGGTGGGCCGATACTCCGAGGCCGCCGAGGCGTTGACGCGGCTGCGTGACCTCCGACGCGAAACCGCCGACCGGTTGGCCGAACTCGATGCCGAGGTCCTGCTGGCGATGGTCTGGTTGCATCAGGGGCGCGTCGATGCCGCCGAGACGGCGGTGGCGCGTGCCCGGGACGAATTCGCGTTGGCTTCGGACGCGCCCCGGTACTGGCGCGCGCTGCGGATCATGGCCGTGATCGCCTCCACCCGACTCGACTACGCGGCGGCCATGACCATGCTCGACAGTGCGATCCGGTGGGCGAGCGAGAATGGGGACGACGAGTTCCTCGCCGAATGCCGGGGCGACCGTGCCCAGGTGCTCATCGACACCGCCGACTTCGCCGCCGGGATCGACGAGGCGACCGAGGCCGGGGCGAAGTTCGAGGAATTCGGCGAGTGGCTGCACGCGGCGGCCTCCCAGGTCCGCGTGGCCACCGCGGAGTACTTCCTCGGCAATTACGCGCGTGCCGCGCGATTGTTGGATGCGGCGTGCGCGATGTTCGAGCGCAGCGGAGCCCACCGACTGCACCTGAGTGCGAAAGTGGTCAAGGGGTTGTTGCTCAGCGATACCGGTCGCTACGGCGACGCCGAACAGGTGTTGCGCGAAGCCCGCGCGCTGGCCCGGAGATCCGGCCTCGAGACCGATCAGGCCACCATCCTGCACGGTCTGGGCGCGGTCCGGTTCCACAAGGGCGACCTCGCGGCCGCGGCGGACGCGTTCGCCATCGCGGAGCGGATCTACCGCCGCGCCGGACTCGAGCGCTTGGCGATGGGGGCGATGCAGAACCGCGCGGTCGTCATCCTGTCCCAGGGCGACCCCGTCCAAGCGCACGGGTTGACCGAGAGCGCCCGCCGGTACTACGAGTCGAACCCGGCGATGCGCTGGAATCTCGCTATGACCTACCGCAATCTCGCGCACCTGTGTTCGCGCCTGGGGAATCACGCCTCGGCCGCGGCGCACATCCGCTCGGCCCGCGCGATCGCGGCGGAATTCGGGCTTACCGCCGAGGTCGCGCGCTGCGATTTCGGCGCGGCCGAACTGCGTCGGGTCGGCAACGGCGCGGACCTGTACGCGATGCTCGACCTCGCCGTGCCCGCCGTTCTGTTTTTGGACGCCCAGCGACTCCAATTTCCCCATGCCGCCGACCGGGTCGCCTGGCGCAGCGGCACGCTCGGCGAGTACCTGGCGACCATGTTCGACTGGGCGCACCGGTACGGCAACGGCGCGTTGATGGCCGACTTGGTCGAGATGACCGTCAACTCCGGAACCCACGTCGCCGCCGCGGCTTCCGAGGCGGCGGACCCGCGCCTGGCCATCCTGGACACGGTCCCGCTGGAAGACATCGAGACCTCGGCGCGGACACCGGGGCCCCCGACCGCGGCCGAACCGATTCGGATCGGCGGTGCCGCCACGCTCCTCGCCGGTGCGAAACTGCCCATGCGCCCACCCCCGCGCTTGGTGAATCCGACCGGCCACGTCGTCCTCGGGCGTTTCCTCGACAGCGCCGACCAGCGCTACGGGGTGGTGCAGCGGCCCGCGCCGGTGCGAACTTGGTGATTACCGCCGAACTCCGTCGAGCACAGCGGGTTCCACCTGGCTCCAGATGAGTTCGGCTGTGTCGGCGGCACTCTCGCCGTGTTTGGTGTAGATGTGCAGCATCATGGCGTTGGAGTGGAAGACGCCCATGGCCACGGCGGACGGATGCTTCGTGAAGCGACCTTGGTCCTGACCGTAGGCGATGATCCCGATCATCGGTTCCGGAATGGGCACGATATTGCGCGCGTCGTTGGTGTCGCCCGGTTCAGCCTTTCCGTTGGCGGTCTGCTCGAAGACCGCCGCCAAGAGCGCGTTGGTGAGGGTCTGGTTCTCCCGCCCGAGCGCGCTGAGGTCGGTGACGTGGCGGCGCAGTGCCGTGAGCGGGTCCACGCCCGCGTCCACGTCCGCGCGCGCGGCGGCGCGCAGCGGTTCGAACAGTGGCAGGTACACCTGCCCGATGAGGCTGTGTTTGGAGAAGTGGTTGAACGCGGTGGCGACGCTGACCCCGGCCTGTTTGGCGATGTCCTCGACCCTGGTGCCCTGCCACCCGCGGGTGGCGAAGTGCTCGCCGGCGGCGGCGAGCAGGCGCTCGCGGGTGCGCTGCCGTTTGGTCTCGGCGCTGCGCTGCCGGGAGTCGAGCGGGGAGTTCATGGGCATCGAGGCTACACCTTTCGAATCCGGACAGAACTCCGGTGCAATTCCGACTCCGCACACGTTTTCGGCCGCGGCGAATGCGCCGCGGCCGAAAACACCCCTCGAATTCGGCGCCGCCGATTTTCCTCTTCGCGGCGACGTGGTGGCCTGTTCGTTCGCGCGGGGTGGCCTCGCGTTCGATTTCGTGACGGGTTCGGTTACTTCTTCCAGTGGCCGTCGTGGGTGTTGCACACCAGGCCGGTGTTGCGGCAGGCCGAGCAGTTCAGCCTGCCCGCGATCCCGTAGCCGCCGCCGCGCCCTTTGCAGGACTGGCAATCGTTGAGACGTTTGTAACACTTCTCACACTGGCTCATGGACTTTTCCTCGGTCGAATATGTTGGCGGGCTGTCGCATTCGATCGTGGCATTTTCGGCCTCGGTGCGCTGTACTGCGTTCGACAGACATTCGCCCACCATTCCCCGACCATTTGTCTGTCGAACGATCGACAGCGCCACCGTTTCCCCCCGAGCTACATTGTGCGGCGGCGACCGCACGGTGCCCGCCCTGTTCGCCCGTCGCGATCCAGGCCGCCGGGACCGTGGTGTGTGCCGAACGGGTAGGGGAGTTCCGAGATCGGGGGTCGCGCTTCGGGTGTGGTGAAGCGGGTGTTGCGGCGTGTCTCGGGCCGACACTCGAAATTGACTTGCATCCAGTTTGGTGCTGGCTCTACTCTGGGTGCGCAGGGGTGATACGAGACACACAGGATGAAGGTTGGTGGTTTCCGATGAGCGTCTCCCTGTTGCGGCGGCCGGAACTGACCGAGCGTGAGGTCGAGGTCTTGTTGGCCTGGCTGCGGCGTGACACCAAAGAACAGGTGTGCCGGGATCTCTACCTCGCGCTCGGCACCGTCAACGAATACCTGACCAGGATTCGGCGCAAGTACGACGCGCTCGACAGATCCGCCCCCACCAAGGCCGCGCTGCTCGCGCGGGCTTTGCAGGACGGCCTGATCACCGTCGCCGAACTCCGCTGAGACAACGGGCGCCCCGGACACGTCCCGCCGCCGTGCGGACGGACCGGGGCACTTCTGTGTTCGAAAACGATTCGCGCCCAACGCTTCACCGCGTGCGGACACGAGACGTCCGGCACCGCGAATCGCGGGCCGGGGGGATCGGTCTTCCGGGCAGAGGGGCAGCAGCTCCCTCTTCCCGAGAAGGAGATTCCAGGATGACCAAGGCACTTCAGGCCCCCTCCGGCTCGCGTCCCGGCTCCGAGCGGGCGCTGGCGTTGTTCCACCGCGCGGCCCGCGAGGTCAAGGCGTACGGGGCTTTCCTGGCCGAACATCACATCGACGCGCGGTCCATCCGCACCGCCGCGCACTTCGCCACCGTCGCGCCGGTTACCAAACGCGACTACCTGCACAACTACCCGCGCACCGCGCTGATGTGGAACGGCGATCCGACGGTCGCGGTGGTCTGGTCGGCCAGTTCCGGCTCCTCGGGCACCCCGACCTACTGGCCGCAGAACGACGCCTCCACGGCCGACAACGTCGAACTCTACGACCGGATCTTCGAGCGGCACTTCGATTCCCGCCGCAAGTCGACGCTGGTGGTGGTCGGTTTCGCGATGGGCAATTGGATCGGCGGCACGATCACGATGCGCGCGGTGGAGCGACTGCGCGAGCGCGGCCACCGCGTCTCGGTCATCGCCCCCGGCATCAACGACGCCGTCCTGGACAACATCGCCGCGCTCGGCGGCGATTACGACCAGGTGGTGCTGGCGGGCTACCCGCCCTTCGTCCAGGACGTGTTGGACCGGGCGGGCAGCGCGGTGCTGTCGCTGGACCTGCGCCTGCTGCTGGCCGGTGAGCGCATCACCGAACGCTGGCGCGACCACATCCTGGGTCGGATCGGGCGGGCGGGGGAGTTCGAGCGGATCTGCCTGATCTACGGCACCGCCGACATCGGGGTGATGGGTCACGAGACCCCCACCACGATCGCGGTGCGCAGGCTGGCCGACGTCGACCCCGAGTTGGCCCTCGACCTGTTCGGGTCCGCCGACGCGCTGCCGACCTTCGTCGAATACGACCCGAACCTGCGCTACACCGAGATCGACGAGGACGGGTCGTTCCTGTTCACCGCCGACACCGCCGTCCCGCTGCTGCGGTACAGGATCAACGATCAGGGCTCGATCCTGTCGGCGGCGCGGGTCGCGGCGGTGCTGGCCCGGCACGGGTACTGCCTGCCGGTGCAGACCAGCACCCCGGATTCCGGGTTCCTGGCGCTGCGGCGGCGCACCGACGTCAGCACCAGCTACTACGCGGTGAAGCTGTTCCCGGAGTCGGTGGTCGCCGCGCTGGAGGACCCGGCGATCAGCCCGGCGCTGACCGGCAAGTTCGTGCTGATCACCCGCACCGACGACGCGTTCACGCAGTCGCTGGAACTGCGGGTGGAACTGCGCGAACAGGTCTCGATCACCTCGATGTTCACCGATCAGGTGACCGAGAAGGTGCTGGCCGCCCTCGACCGCACCAATTCGGAATTCCGGCAACTGCACGCGGTCATCGGTGACGCGGCGGTGCCGGTGGTGATCGCCGAACCCCACGGGAGCGCCCGCTTCCGGCTCGACCGTCCCAAGCACAACTACCTGGAGAGCAACGAATGATCGAGATCCACGACCCGGCCGGGGACGAGGGCGCGCTGCTCGCGGCGCTGCTCGTCTCCGGCTCCGGCCGCCGCGTGGTCGACGCCTGGAGCGTCGCCCTGGAGGAATTGCGCGAACTCGACCCCGGCGCGGACCTGCCCGGGGTGCGGTACGCGGTGTTCGAGTCCGACGGCGCGATCGTGAAACTGCCGGACCCCGAAACTTTTCGACGGTTGCGCACGGCGCGCAACCGTCACCTGATCGACGAGCGGGAGCAGCGGCGCTGGTCCTCGGCGTTGATCGGGGTGGCCGGACTCAGCGTCGGCGCCTCCGCGCTGACGACGTGCGCGCTGACCGGCGCGACCCGCTTCCGACTGGCCGACCGGGACACCCTCGGCCTGACCAATCTCAACCGGTTGGTGTCCTCGGTGCGCGACATCGGCACGCCCAAAGTCGAACTCGCGCACCGGCGGGTGTTGGATCTGGACCCGTTCAGCGAGGTCGAGACCTTCCCGCTCGGCTACACCGCCGACACCGCCGAGGCTTTCCTCGGCGTCGGGACCGAACCGCTGACGGTGGTGCTCGAGGAGATGGACGACGCGGCCGCGAAGATCGACCTGCGCAGGCGGGCGCGGGCGGCGGGGATCCCGGTGCTGATGGCGACCGACAACGGGGACAACGCGATCCTCGACGTCGAGCGCTACGACCTGGACCGCGGCTATCCGCTGTTCCACGGCCGCGCGGGCGATCTCACCGATCTGGACCTGTCGGTACTGGCCGATCCGCGCGAGCGGGTGCGGATCGCGGGGTTGATCGTCGGCACGGACATCACCCCGCGCACCCGGTATTCGCTGACCGAGGTCGGGCGGTCGCTGCCGTCGTGGCCGCAGTTGGGGACCGCGGCCACCGTCGCCGGTGCGGTCGCGGCCTTCGCGGCGCGGCTGATCGTGTGCGGTCATCCGCTGGAGTCGGGGCGCTACCGGGTCGATCTGGACCGCGCGCTGCTCGGTCCGGCGGCGGGCGAGGCGAACCGGTGGAACGAGATGAGCGAGACCGAGTTCCTGCGCACGATGGCGGCGCGGAATCCCCTCGGGCACAGCTGATCCGAGCGGGCGGCCGGGATTCCCGGCCGCCCGGCTCAGTTTCCGCGCAACCCGTCGAGCACCAACCGGGTGACGAACCGCGCGTTCTCCTCTGCCGAGACGCCGCGACGGGTGAAGCAGCGCAGCAGCAACGTATTGGTCAGCAGCGCGGCCAGTTCCGCGGGCGACTGGTCTCCCGAGAAGTCGCCGTCGTCCTGGCCGCGCTGGATGACCGCGACCATCAGGCCGGGGAAGTTCAACTCGCGCTTGATGGAGAGCAGACCGTCCGGTTCGGCGTAGGTGTCGTGCGCGACCGCCGCCACCAGCGCGTCCATGAAGGGCCGCTCCGCCTCCACCAACCGCGCCACCCGCAGGCAGTGCTGTTCCAGCACCGAGGACATGTCCCGGCCCAGCGCCATATCGTCGGTGATGCCTTGGGCCAGCGCGTCGTGACCGGACTTGAGCGCCCCCACGATGACGTGCGCTTTGGTGGGGAAGATCCGGGTGGCGGCGTCGATCGGCACGCCCGCCTCGTCGGCGATGGCGTCGATCGAGGACATGAAATAGCCGCGTTTGGCGAATTCCGCCCTGGCGGCCTTGACCATCGCCGCTCGCGGTTCGCTGGGCAGCGCGCTCGGCCTGCCGCGTGGCACCTCCAGCGCCGTCACGTCGTCGATGTGCCCGTGGCGCTGGGCGTTGTCCACCGCCACGCTCAACACCGCCAACAGCGCGTCGGCCACCAATTCCGGGCTCACCGCGGCGGGTTCGGCGCGGTGGCGCAGGAGGAAACCGTCGAGCAGCGCGGTGAGCGTGATCGACAGGTGCCGTTTGGTGATCGGCTTGCGCAGCGTCGCACCGGATTCGGCGAAGAAGACCTCGAAGACCTGGAGAATCAGGTCGTCACCGCGGCGGTAGGCGGCGCGCACGGACTGCGCGGTCCGGTCACTACCGGTGCCCAACGCCGTCGAGAGCAGTCGGTGCACACCGGCGGCGGAGCCGAAGAACTGGTCGAAATGCGCACGCACCAAACCACGTAGCGCGGTGCGCCGGTTGCCGTCGGCGGCGGCGAGTGCCGCGCGGACGCTCCCCCGCACGTCGGCCTGCGGCGGCGCGGTGGTCTGTACGAGTCGTTCGAGCACCGTCTCGAGGTACCGCGACTTCGTAGTGAACTTCCGGTAGAAGGTGGCGTGCGAGGAATCGGCGAGGTTGATCACCTCTTCGCTGCGCAGCCCGCCGTCGAGCAGACGTTCCGGATGTTCGAGCACGAGCCGGATCCCGGTCTGCACGAGCTCGTGAACGACGTGGTCATCGCTGTTGATCGCTTGCTCCTTGCCCCTCGTCCCCCGTACGCGCCCGCCCCCCGGGCGGATATCTCGATGAGTGCATCCGGTATCCCGGCGGACTTGTTACGCGTGTCGATGAGAGTAATCGCTCTCACCGGAGTCGGTTTCGTTCGCGTCGCGGAGTGAGCCGGCAGACTCACAGCGATTGGATGGTGCCAACTATCGAATGGCCTTGCTCGAGTGTGTAACTCGGTATCCAGGCGGAAGGGATGCCCACCATGACTGTCGCAGTCGGTCGTCCGGACGAGAGCTTCTCGCCTCCGGTGCGCCCGTCCTTGAGTCCCCGCGAGATCGATGTCCTGCTCGCGTGGTTGCACTGCGATTCGAAGGCCGAGGTCGGCAAGCGCCTATTCATCTCCCTCGGCACGGTCAACACCCACCTGTCGCGGATCCGGGACAAGTACGCGGCGGTGGGCAGGCCCGCGCCGACCAAGGCCGCCTTGGTGGCCCGCGCCTTACAGGACGAATTGATCCACATCGACGACCTCTGACATCGCGCCCCCCGGCCCGGTACCGCCCGACCTCGCGTCGAACGGTACCGGGCCGCTTCATTGTTCGGGCTCGTCGGACCGGGTGCGTCGCACGGTCGGCACGACGTCGACGGCGTCGAGGGCCGCCGAGGTGGCGTCGGCGAGGAAACAGCCCCAGGACCGTTCCTGATCCCACAGCGCCCCGGATGCCGCGGTGGCGCAGAAGAACAGCGCGCGCGCCTGGTCGGCGTCGACTTCGAACAGCACGTCGACCGAGATCCGGTTGTGGGTGACGACGGTGATCGCCGCGACGGGCACGGTGCCGCTGTGTTTGGTCCGCGCGACGGGCAGCGCCAGGTCGCGCAGTCGGGCCGTGCCGATGCCGACGACGTTGTCGTAGCGCCAGCGTCGGTGCAGCGCGAAGCCGCGTTGTTCGGCCGCGGTGTGCACGGCCAGGATGAGATCACTCAGCGCGGTCGCCGAGACCGTGACCGACGAGACGGTCCGCGTCATCGTTGATCCCTTCCGTTCGCCCGGTACCCCGCGCCGGTCGCCCTGCGCACCGCCTGCCCGCGGCGCGAAACCCCCGTACCCCATGGGGCGGAAGCATCGTCGCGATCGCCCTTCGGCCCACTCATCCCAACCCACTGTCCGATCCCGCGGCGGCTGCCGCAACCCGTCCCATCCGAAACCTTTCCCCTGGCACCGAAGCTAAGCCACCCCATCGATGACCCGCTATCGTGCGATCGGGGGACACCGGTACGGGGGTGTCCGCGAGGGTACGCGTGACCTGGCGAAACAGGCAATGCTCCCCGCGCTCAACCGCCCAGGACCACGGTGATCCGGGCCATGGCGGCGATCATGTCCTGTCCGGCGGCGGTGAATTCATCGGGTACTTCCACGGCCAGCGCGCGCAGCAGCGTCTCGTCCGGGTCGCCGGGCGGGCGGCGGTCCAAGCGGCTCGCCAGATCCATACAGTGCGCGGCGATCCCGTCGACCCGGTCCAGGAAACGCGCCCAGGACGCGTCCGCCGCCGCGTCGGGGATCGCGAAGTACCGCCCCGCCTCGGCCCGGACCGCGCGCAGGTTCGCGCACATCCCGCCCATCCGGGCGAGTTCACGTGCCCAGAACTCGGGATCGTCGGATTCGGCCGCCCGGCCCACGATCGCGACCATCGCGTCGTACTCCGCCAGCGCCCGCGACACCAGGTCCGCGCCGCCCGCCGCGTTCCACGCCTGGACCTGCCGCATCCGGATGAAGCTCGAACTGTCCACCGCGTCGGGCGCTTTCATGATCGGTGTCGAACTCTCCGCGTCGCCGCTCGTGGGTTCGGCGAGCGCGAGCGGCCGCAGGACCGCGAAGGTCAGGATCGCCGCGCACAGCGCTAGAGCGGCCGCCCGCCGCGTGCGCGGACCGGAGCGGCTCCGCCCCCGGCTCGCGGGCGCGGCGGAGACGGCGCTCGTGCGACGCAGCGCGTCGAGTCCGGCGAAGGCCATCGCTACGGTCGCCGCCAGGCCCAGGCTCACCGTCACCACGGCCACCGACATGGTCAGCACCAGCATCGGGGCAGCGGACCGCCAGGCGCACGCTGCGGCGGCGGGCCCGCGGACCAGCGGCAGGCAGGTCGCCGACCCGGCCGCCGACAGGGTGACCGCGCCGCCCGCGAGCAAGGCGATCTGGGCCGCGACGAGCGTGGCCGTCAAACGGAACGGCCGCGGGCGCAGGTTGATCGCGATCGCCGCGCACAGCGCGCCCGCCACCACGGCGGCCGTGAGCCTGCCGAAGAACATCCAGCTGACGGCCAGGGGAGGCGGCAGCGGGTCGAGCCGATACAGGTCGCGCAGCGCGAACACCGTCGCCGTCACGGTCACCGCGCCGCCGAGCAGACCGACCGTGAGCACCGACCGCGAGAGCGCGCCCGCACCGGGCGCTCCCCGGGAGCGCCGCAGGATCGTGGCGGCGAGCGGGATCACGGTGACCGCGCAGATCGCGACGGCCGCCAGGTTCGCGGACTCGAATCCGGACAGGTGGAACAGGGCTTGGACGGCGATCTCGACCTCGTCGGGCAGTGGGGTCGCGCCGAAGCGCGCGTCGAGGTAGGCCGCGGCGCTCATCGGCCAGCCGACCAGGTGCATCGTCCCCGACGCGCCCCACCACGACAGCCAGGTCGCCAATCCGACGAATGCCCCGCCCAGCACCAGGTATTCGGCCATCCGCAGCCTGCGCGGCGCGCCGCCCGCCGTCCACAGGACGGTGCATTCCACGATCCACCAGCTGTAGATCGCCCCGACGATCAGCGCGAGCGCGAGAACGGCGGGAGCGCGGGGCACCCACTCGCCGATCGCGGCCCGGTTGACCAGCAGTTCGGCGACGATCGATCCGCAGCCCACCAGCAGCCCCGGTACGAACCGCGCGGGCGGCGCGCCGCCCGCCAGGGCCGCGAACAGCGTGGCCCGCCACAGCATCCGGCCCGCGACAGCGGTGACCAGCAGCGCCGCCAGCGCGGTGGCCAGCGGCGCGGCGGCCGAATCCGCCCCCGGGACGCGCACGCCGACGGCGGACGCCTGGGCGGCGAGCAGACCGCCCGCCAGCCCCGTGAGGAACATCGACAGTCGACCCACGGCGAACGGCGCGCGGGTGTCGCGCAGCGCGCGTCGACGCCGTTCCCACCGGGGGTGGGCGCGCCACAGGTCCCCGAAGGCGTGCCACACCGCGCGCGCCCGCCCGGGACGAGCGGGCGGGTCGGCCACGGCCCATTCCCAGCCGCCGGGATCGTAGGACGCGGCGGTCCGGTCGGCTTGGATCTCGCGCCTGCGCAGTAGATCCGAGCGGGCCAGGTAGACGGCGAGGACCAGCACGAGGGTGAACGCCACGTTGCGCAGCGAGAAGACGAAGTCGCTGCGGTACTGCTGGTCCTGGAACACGCCCAGCAGGTGCCAGACGATGTAGGGGAGCAGGAACACGATCAGGAAGACCCGCCACACCGCCACCGTCAGATAGGTCAGGGTGACGTCGCCGTTGCGGACGTGGGCCAGTTCGTGCAGCACCACGGTACGGAAGTGGCGCGGGTTGGCGTAGCGGCTCGCGACCAGACCGCCGTGCAGGCAGACGACCGGGGCGCGGGTCCGGCCGAAGACCACGGCGCCGGTGGTGGGTCGGCGCGCGTCGATGACGAAGCGCGGGACACGCCGCAGTCCGGCCACGGCGACCAGATCGCGCAACTGCGCGCCGAGCAGACCGTCGGCGTCGATCCGGTCGAGCGGAACCAGTTTGCGCCTGCGCACCTTCCACGGCCCGAGGACCAGGAACAGCCCCACGGCGACCAGCGCGAGCGCGATCGGCGCGACGGGCGCCGCCCACCACGGCAGCAGTCGGTGGGTCAGGCGGGCCTCGCAGGCGGTGTAGGCCGCCGACTGCGTCTGCATCACCAGGAAGTTGTGCAGGATCGAGTGGTCCGGATCGCCGCCCGCGGCGAGCAGGCACAGGTAGCTGGGGTCCGTGCTGCGCTCGCCGACGATCGCGGCGGCGGTGACCAGTGACAGCACGACCAGCAGCGCGAACCGGACGCTCGTTCCGGTCCCGATCACGCGCTCGTAGACGGTGCCCGCGTCCGCGCGGCCCCGCTCGGCGGGAGAGGTCATCGCCGGTCCGCCGGACCTCTCGCGTCGCCTTCGGCGCGGACCTGACCGGCCAACCGCGCGCCGAGGGCCTGGGTGACGGTCGCGCAGTCGCCCTCCGACAGCCCGCGTTCGGCGCCGAGCGCGGTGACCCGCGCCAGGGTTTCACGCAGTTGTTCGGGAGTGAGGGCGGGGACCCGCGCCGGCGCGCGGCGTCCGGGGACGCGCGCCCGCAGTCGGAGTCCGGCGCGGCGCGTCCAGGTGTCCGGTCGTTCGGGCCGTCCCGCCCGCACGACCGCCGACCACACGATCGGGGTGATCAGCGCGGCGGTGTCGGTGACGCCGAAGCCGAGTCGATCGCCCCTGGTCCGGGGCATGGTGAGCGCGCGGGTGATCTCCGCGTCGCGCGCGTCGGCCAGACCGTCGAGCAGGACGGTCTCGGCGCGCGCGACGGCCGCGACGACATCGCGCACGACCGCGCGCACGGTGGGCGATCCGGAATCCGGATATCGCCTGTGCCGGCTCGGCATTCGTTCTCCTGTCGACGCGCGAATTATACCGTTCGGTCGGCGGACGCCGCGCCGGAGACGAGTCTGGTAGCCATGTCAACCGAATTCACGGCGCGTCGCGCGGAAAGCCCAGGGTGCGCGGCTATTTCGCGGCGGCCCGATGTTACGTCGATATGTGCGGTTCGCAAACGGTTCGTGTCGACAATCCCGTTCGGCGCCCGAAACCGCGCCCGTCGGGTATTCAGGAGGTCGACGGGAAGAACTCCGACCGGACAGTAGGGTCCGCTTCGGAGTCGGCCCGCGCGGCGGGCTGTGAAAATACGGGCGCGCCGCTTTCCGGACGGATCGGGAAAAAGGAACGGAACGCGGGCGAAAAATCAGCGCCGCGTTCCGGGGTTATGCGAGAGGGGATTGCCGGTCCGCCGGGGAACCGGTGTGTTCGAGAATTCCGCGCCGGAGCGGAAGGGGGCGTCAGACCAGACCTGTCCGCGAGGCGAGGACGCCGGCCTCGAAACGGCTGCGCGCGCCCAATTGACTCATCAGTTGCGATGTCAACCTTCGTACCGTGCGTACGGATAAATTCATCCGCCGGGCCGCGGCTTCGTCGGTGTATCCGCGTCCGAGTAACTGAAGTAAAGTATGTTCTCTCGGAGATAGATCTGTTTCGATGAAAGAAGTTTGTTGCGTGATTTCGAACACCCCCTGTTGATTCAGGCCGCCGAAGTTATATTATTACGCATTCTCCGGGGTCGCAATCGAAATCTCTGGCTAACCAGGTAGTTCCAGGTAAAAGTGCGCTCCGTGGGGTGGGGCAATCCATTCAGCGATCCACTGGCTACTGTTCGGTCGACCGAGTCGCCGTGCGGCGACGACGCAACGTGGATAAACGCCTTATCAGATGCGGTCTTCCGAAGTGATCCGGTGCTCGGGAGGGAGTGTCGGAAAAATGTCGGCGACTCGCTGTGCGGTGCGATCGCGGGTCGGAAGCGTCAGGTATTACGGAACTCTGTAGTAGAAATTCCGTCGCATTGTACCCTCCCTTCGGGTGGCGCGCAGTCGCTCGCGCGTGATCCGCGCCCTTCCGGGACTGTCAAGGAACGTCGACCCGTTGGCAGCATGCTGCCAACGAATTGCACGCGTGCTGCCGACATGTTGTATTTGTATCCGTCGGTCGCATGGGCGATATATTGCCGCGCGGGGCGGAACGTTATTCGTCGTCGCCGGTATTGATCTCGTTCGCGCCGACGCTGTCGAATTCGTCACAATTCTGATCGAAGGGCGTCGGCAACCGATGAATATGCTCGAAAAAGCCGCGACCGGCCCGGTCGAATTCTTCGAGCATTCCGCCCGATACGAGATGTCGCACGCGGAGCGGATCACCGCTCGTCGTGGTCGGAGCACCGCGCTCGCGGATCGCCGGCGGTGTCGATCGGCGTCGGCCGGTCCGTTCGTCGGCGGGCATATCCGGTTGTCGCGCATCGCGTTCGAGAAAAGGTGAGTGCACGTGGTTGCTTCGAGTACGGCCGGCGCCGAAACGGCGAGCCCGATCACCTACGGCGTCTACTGGCGCGAGACCGAGGAGGTGACCTACGGTCCGAGTCTGCGGGGTGAGATCGACGCCGATGTCTGCATCATCGGCAGCGGCTACACCGGCATGTGGACGGCCCACTACCTGAAGAAGGCCGATCCCGGTCTGCGCGTGGTCATCCTGGAGGCCGACTACGCCGGGTCGGGCGCCTCCGGCCACGGTGACGGCTTCATGACGCCCACGATCGGACACAACTTGTCCAGCCTGATCAAGGCGTACGGGGCCGATCGCGCCAAACTGGCCTACACGATCGTCGGCAAATCCATCCTCGAGGTGCAGCGTTTCGCGCGCAAGCACGACATCGACGCCCAGATCGAGCCGACCGGCTACCTCAACGTCGCCACCAACGGGCGGCAACTGCGCAACCTGGAGAAGGATCTGAGCCTGATCCAGCAGCTCGGCGCGACCTCGCTGCCGGATCTGCTCGACGGTCCCGGCATCCGCGCGCGCGTCGACAGTCCCGCGCTGCTGGGCGGTTTCGAGGTCGGCGGCGCGATGGTGAACCCGCACCGGCTCAGTCGCGGGGTCAGCCGGGTGCTGCGCGCCCAGGGCGTCGACATCTACGAGAAGTCCGCGGCCCGCGCGGTCGACGTGCGGGGCTCCGGCTACCGGGTGCGCACCGACGCGGGCGCGGTGACGGCGCAGCGGGTGGTCTACGCGACCAACGCCTACCAGCACCAGTTTCCGCAACTGCGGTCGATGGTGCGCCCGATGTGGAGCTACGCGATCGTCACCGAACCGCTGACGCCCGAACAGTTGTCGGGGCTGAACTGGCCGGGCCGCGAAGGGTTCGTCGAGGCGCGCAACCTCATCGCCTTCGCCCGGCTGACCGCGCAGAACCGGCTGTTGATCGGCGGCGGCCCCGTGCCCTACCACTACGGCCGGGACATGTCCGACGAGCGGATGCGCGCGCGCAAACCGCGCGACTACCTGATCGGCCTGCTGCACAAGTACTTCCCGAGCCTGCGCGGCCTGCGCGTGACGCACGCCTACGGCGGCTGCATCGATATGACCCCCGATCTGGTGCCGCATGTCGGGCGGCTGCCCAGCGGCGAGTTCTATTCCCACGGCTACTGCGGCAACGGCGTCGCCTTCACCAACACCGTCGGCAAGGTGCTGCGCGATCTGGTGCTCGACAAGCAGTCCAGTTACACCGACCTGATGTTCGTCGGGGACCAGCGCAAGCGGTACGGGGCTGAACCGCTGGCCTGGGCGCAAGCCAAAGCCCACGACCTGACCATGCGACTCGAGGACGGGCTGCCCGTGCGTCGCCCCTGAGCCGGACCGGGGCGACCGCGGTGGATTCCGCGGTCGACCCGCGACGGCGGCGCACGCCGGCGCGGCGGGAGACAGGAAACAACGATGAGTCACTACAAGAGCAATGTCCGCGACCTCGAGTTCAACCTGTTCGAGTCGCTGGCGCTGGGTCCGGTGCTGGACGGCGGCGCGTTCGGCGACCTCGACACCGACACCGTGCGCACCATGCTCGCCGAAGTGCGCCGCCTGGCGGAGGGGCCGCTGGGCGCCTCGCATCACGTCGGCGACCGCAACCCGCCGATCTTCGACCCGCACACCCACAGCGTGCGACTGCCGGAAGCGTTCAAGACCAGCTACCGCGCCCTGCGCGAGAGCGGCTGGGCCGGGGTCGGCATGGTCGAGGAGTTGGGCGGGCTCGGCGCCCCGAGCGCGGTCGCGTGGGCGATCTCGGAGATGATCCTCGGCGCGGCCCCGGCCGCGTTCATCTACGCCACCGGCACCGCGTTCCTGAACTCGCTGCACAAGAGCCTCACCCCGGAGCAGCGGCGCTGGTCGACGCTGATGGCCGAACACGGCTGGGGCTCCACGATGGCGCTGACCGAGGCCGAAGCCGGCTCCGACGTCGGTTCGGGTCGCACCAAGGCCGTCCGCCAAGCCGACGGCTCCTGGCACATCGAGGGCGTCAAACGCTTCATCACCAACGGCGACGCCGACGATCTGTTCCCCAATCTCGTGCACCTGGTGCTGGCTCGCCCGGAAGGCGCGGGCCCCGGCACCAAGGGGCTGTCGCTGTTCTTCGTGCCGAAGTTCCACTTCGACGCCGACACCGGCGAGATCGGCGAGCGCAACGGCGTGTTCGTCACCAACCTGGAACGCAAGATGGGCCTGAAGGTCTCGGCCACCTGCGAACTCACCTTCGGCGGCCACGGCGTGCCCGCCAAGGGCTGGCTGGTCGGCGAGGTGCACAACGGCATCGCGCAGATGTTCGAGATCATCCAGTCCGCGCGGATGATGGTGGGCGTCAAAGCCGCCGGGACGCTGTCCACCGGCTACCTGAACGCCCTCGACTACGCCAAGACCCGCGTACAGGGCGCCGACCTCACCCGCATGGCCGACAAGAGCGCGCCCCGGGTCGCCATCATCGCCCACCCCGACGTGCGCCGGTCGCTGATGGTCCAGAAGGCTTACGCCGAAGGGCTGCGCGCGGTGTACCTCTACACCGCCGCGCACCAGGATTCCAGTGTGGCCCTGCATGTCTCGGGCGCTGACCCGGATCTCGCCGCGCGGGTCACCGATCTGCTGCTGCCGATCGTCAAGGGTGTGGGCTCCGAGCGGGCCTACCAGTACCTGACCGAGTCCTTGCAGACCTTCGGCGGTTCGGGCTTCCTCCAGGACTATCCGATCGAGCAGTACATCCGCGACGCCAAGATCGACTCCCTCTACGAGGGCACCACCGCGATCCAGGCACAGGATTTCTTCTTTCGCAAGATCGCTCGCGACGGCGGCGTCGCGCTGGGGCATCTCGCGGGGCAGGTGCGCGCCTTCGTGGCCGCCGAAGCGGGCAACGGCCGCCTCAAGGACGAACGCGCGCTGCTGGCCGCGGCCCTGGCCGACGTAGAGGCGATGACCGGCACGCTGACCGCGCATCTGCTAGCGGCGCGGGAGGATTCGCGCGAGCTGTACAAGGTCGGCCTCGGCTCGGTGCGGTTCCTGTTCGCCGTGGGGGATCTGCTGATCGGCTGGCGACTGCTACACCACGCCGAAATCGCCCTCACCGCATTGGATTCCGGTGCCACCGACCCGTTCTACGAAGGCAAGATCGCCACCGCCCGCTTCTTCGCGCGCGACGTGCTTCCGCAACTGAGCGCCGTCAGAGCCGTTCTGTCCGCCCTCGACGGCGAGGTGATGAACCTCGACGAAGCCGCCTTCTGATGAGCGCGGCGCCCACCACGCCGGACCGCCGCACCGACCGCAGACGCGCGGTGCTGTGGCTCGGCGCGGTGGCCTACCTGGCCGGCTACCTCATCCACAGCATCAGACACATCGTCCACTTGATTCCCCAGACCCCGACGCCGACACTGGTTCTCGGCAGCACGGGCTGGCTGCTCGCCGTCGTCGTGGTCCTAGCCGTCCGCCGCGACCACCCGCACGCGCCCCACGTGTTGATCGCGATCGGTCTGTTCACCGGCGTGATGGTGCTGCTGGTGCACCTCGCTCCCGACTGGACGCCCTTCAACCAGCCCTGGCGGCAGCACAACGCCACCTTCACCATGTGGTTCTCGCTGGGGGCCAACGCCGTCGGCGCGCTGATCGCCGCCGTCGCAGGCGCCGTCGCGCTGCGCATGCGACCCGCGCGATAGCTCTTCGATCATGAGAAGGGCGGCGTCCGAGAACACCGCACTTCCCCGTGCTCCTACTTCTCGGCCGCGACCGGCGCCAACTCCCACGGGCCCGAACCGTCGAGTTCCAGACGCTTGGTGTGGTGCTTGTCGACCGTGCTGCGGTGCGCGACGCTGATCAGGATCGTCTCCGGCACCTCGGTGCGCAGCAGGTTGTAGAGCGAATACTCCAGACCCTCGTCGACCGCGGAGGTCGCCTCGTCCAGGAACACCGCCTTCGGCCGGGTCAACAGCACCCGCGCGAAGGCCACCCGCTGCTGCTCACCGGGGGACAGGATCTTGTTCCAGTCCGACTCCTCGTCCAGACGCCCGCTCAGATGACCCAGGTGCACCTTGTCCAGCACCTCGCGCAAGGTGTCGTCGGAGAACGCGTCCGGCTGCGACGGATAGGCCAGCACCGTGCGCAACTGCCCCAGCGGCAGGTAGGGGATCTGCGACAGGAACAGCGTCCCGTTGCCGTCCGGCCGGTCCAACTCACCCGAGGCGAACGGCCACATCTGCGCCAGCGCGCGCAGCAACGTCGTCTTGCCGCTGCCCGAGCGGCCCTTCACCACCAGCGCCTCGCCGCTGCCCAGCGACAGCGCCAGTTGCTCGATCAGCACCGTCCCGTCCGGCTTGCGGACATCGATCCCGCTCAACTCCACCCCGTCCGGGCGGTCGACCACGGTGACCTGCGGCAACTCCCGCGACTGATCGCCCGCGACCTGAAGACCGTCCAGACGGATCAAGGCCGCGCGGTAGGCGGCGAAATCGTCGTATGCCTCACGGAAGAACGACAGTGAATCGTGGATCGCCCGGAAGGAACTCGCCGTCTGTTGCACGCCGCCGAGGGTGACCGCGCCGTCGAAGAATCGCGGGGCTTGAATGATGAGCGGGAACACCTCCGCGGTCTGGTTGACCGTGAGGTTCCAGCCGCTGAACTTCAGCGTCCGGAACACGACTTGCCAGTACGCCTTGATCAGGTCGGCGAACCGGCCGAGCAGTCCGCGCCGCTCCACGTCCTCGCCGCGGTAGAACGCGACGTTCTCGGCGCTGTCGCGCAACCGCACCAGCGCGTAACGGAAGTTGGCCGTAGCCCGTTCGTAGAGGAAATTCAACCGGATCAGCGGACGGCCGAGCCAGAACGCGACCACCGTGGTCAACAGCACGTAGATCAGCAGCAGGAACATCATCGCGCGCGGAATCTCGATCCCGAACAACGGAATCGGTCCCGACAGATCCCACAGGATCTGGGTGAAGGAGATGACCGTCGCGACCGCGCTGACGCCGCCCATCGACAGAATCCGCGACTGTTGGACGAACTTGGTGATGTCCTCCTGGATACGCTGATCCGGGTTGTCGATCGTCTGGTCGATGAACCGGGCCTTGTAGAACGCGCGTCCGCGCAGCCAGTCGGTGGTGACGTGCTCGGTCAACCACAGCCGCCACCGGATGTCGAACGCCTGCTCCAAGTAGTAGTCCAGCAGCGCGCGCACCACGTGGATCGTCGCGAGCACGGCGAACACGACCACCGAATTCCAGAACGCCGACTTCGCCGCGTCCAGTTCGCCGCCGTCGCCGCCCGCGATCGCCGCCGCCGCGGCCGCCAACGCCGTATACATGTCGTTGGCCTGATAGGAGAACAGCACGTTCATCCGGACCGCGAACAGCGTCATGAACAGCAGCACCGCGACGAACACATAGGTCTGCCACGCCCCCGGCTGCGTGAAGAAGGTGCCCGAGACCTTCCAGAACTGCCTACCCCAGACCGTGAACCGCAGCAGCAGCGCCACCACGAGCGTGAAGACGATCGCCGTGATCGAGAAGGCGATCACCAGCCACTGCACCGTCGCGAGGAGCTCATTGCCCCAATCCCTGGACGTATCCACCGACTCTCCCGTTTTCCACGGGCCCATCGCCCGTCCAGCCGCACCGAAGAACAGCGCGCACCGGCCGGACCGGTCCGTGATCGGCGAAGTCTGAGGAAGGACCCCCGCGAGCTGTCGACCCATAGAGTAGCCATGGCCACCTTTTCCCCGCAGCGCGACGGCTCTTTGTCGGTGCCCGCCGGCACACTGGAAACGAAGCAGTCCGGCCCGAGGAGAACCACATGGCCACCGCCGACGACCGCCCCACGGTACGACTGGTCGCCCACTGCCGCCGCTGCCACGGCTGGCTCCTGTCCCCGCGCTCGGTCGCCGAAGGCATCGGCCCCACCTGCGCGATCCGCGAACGCGCCGAAGCCCGCGCCGCCGCCGAACTCACCCTTTTCGACCCCGCCGCCGAACTCACCCTTTTCGACGCCGCCTGAGCGCGGCGCGCTCCCTCAGCAGGAGCCGCGCTCACCCAGTTTCACCGCCGGTGAAGAGACGCGGCCGGTCAGTTCCGGAGGGTGTCGCTGGGGGAGCGGCCGTAGAGCCGTTGGTAGCGGATCGCGAAGCGGCCCGGATGCCGGAAACCCCAGCGCGCGGCGATCGCGGCGACGCTCTGACCGCGCGCCGGATCGGCCGCGACCAGTTCGTCGTGGGCGGCCTCCAAGCGCACCCGTCGGTGGTAGCCGAGCGGCGTCAGGTCGTAGTGGGCGCGGAAGGCGTACTGCAACGCGCGCGCCGTGACCCCCGCGACGTCGGCGATCTCGGTGACCCCGAGCGCTTCGCCGCGATGGGCGTGGATGTAGTCGACCGCCTTGGCCAACGCCGCCGACGTCATCGGGGACGGATCGCGCCCCTGCTGTTCGGTCAACGTGGTGTTCGGGAACACCAGCAGCGCCGCCGTCGCCAGACAACTCGCCGCCTGGTTCGCCAGGATCGGGTGGGTCAGCGCGGAGTCCAACGCCATCATCTCCAGGTACACCCCGCCCGCGAGGGTCCGCCAGTACCGGGCCCGTCCGGCGTCGAGGGGATGCCAGTCCAGGAAACGCAGTCGTTGTGCCGCCGCCTCACCGTGGGCGGCCGCCGCGGCCTCGACGAAATGGTGATCGGGAATCCGCAGCACGTCCAGATCCAGGTCGTGGGCCTCGGCGGCCAGGTCGACCCGTGGCGGTTGCAGCCCGTCGGCCCCGGACGCCAACTCCATCGGTTCCCGGTCCGCGTGATGCGTGCGCCGCGTCCACACCCGGTATCCGCCGCCGCGCAGATATACGAACACCGGACAGTCCATCGGGTCGGCGTCGGTGCGGAATCCCATCGTGGACGAGAAGTGATCCGCCGTCAGCGTCGCCCCCGCGGCGAGCCCGATGGACATCCGCGCGCGACCGTTCTCCTCGGACAATCGCAACCGATTCCCGGTGTACACCCGGCCCAGATGGTCGCTGATCTCCTCGGAGTCGGTACTCGCGAACTCCTGCCGTCGGATCGGCACGGTCTCGGACCGTCCGCCGCCCGACGTCGTCTGCTCGGACACAACGGCCTCCTTCCCGCCGAGACGAGGGTCGCGCCGTCCGGTGCGTCACCATGGCACTACCACCTCAGCCGCGGTCTACGCAGGCCGAACGCCGTTCGTTCCGATCTTCACCCCCTCGGACGGACCGGCGACCGGCGTCAGCCCGCCGGCCGCGACCCCCGCACTTTGCGCAGGAACCGGCGCAGATGCGGATCGAACCGTGCTGGATCGGCCGCTTCGATCTCCGCCACGCCCCACCACCGACCCGAGCGGAATTCGGTCGGATCGAGGGTGAACACCGTCTCGCGGCCCGCGGTCGTCACGAACCACAGACTCACGTCCTCGTGACCGCTGTCGATGTTGACCGTGGTGGTGATCGTGAGGAACACCGGCCGACTCGCCGCGTCCAGGTCCGTGCGGATCCCGAGTTCCTCCTCGACCTCCCGCCCGGCCGACAACGCCGGATGTTCCCCGACCTCCACGTGCCCGCCCGGCGGCAACCACAACCCCGCCTTGACGTGATCGACCAGGAACACCGCGTCGCCCGCCGGATCGACCACCACCACATACGACACCAGATGCCGCGGCGGCGTGGCGGGCGGCGCCCGACGGAACACATCCTCGGTGCGCGCGACCCACGCCACCGCCTCCGCCAGATGCGCCCGTTCGACCTCGTCGACCGGCTCGATCCCCGCGAGCAGATCCCGAACAACATTGACAGCAGCCGTCATTCGCCCACCCTCCCACACCCCACCGACAACCCACGCTCACTCGTCGTATCCCGGATCCAATCGCGCACTCCGGTCGAACCACACGACCTCCCCGAACAATTCGGGCGGATCGAGCGCGACGACAGCTTTCTGCCGCAGGTGGAACGCCGTCGGCGTCGAACTGTGCCGTAGATATCCCCGCACCGTCGCGATCGGATCATCCGCCGACCCCGCCGTGTCGACCAGCCGGAAGATTCCGTCCACATGGCGGCCGGCGAACCCGAGCGCCACATCGTCGGGATGCCGACCGAATTCCGAGAGGCCGAAATCGATCACCCGCCGTGCCCGCCGCAACTGAGTCTTGTGTGGATCCACCTTGACGAAGAATGCGTGGATGTCCAGATCCTTCACCCGATGCTGCCCACCCGACGCGTAATGCAGGGCCGCCCCTTGCGTCAACGCCGTCATCAAGTACGCGTCCCGATACGGCGCCAAGTGCGGATTGCGCCCGAAGAACATCTCGACCTCATTGCGGGCGATCTCCGCCAGCCGCCGCAGATGCTCCTCGGTCACCGGCTCCCGCGAATACTCCGCCACCGTATCGAACCCCATCGCCGCACCCTACCGCCGGACTCTCGGTGCATTGCTCGAACGAGTGATCCGGTCAGGACGCGGTCATGGTCCACCATTCAGCCACCGTTGCCGACTCACCGCGTACGGTCGGTACACCGGGAACGGCGGCGGTCACCACGCGGGCGGTGGGACGTGCCGACCAATTCAGAGATACGGCCGGGTGATCATCTCGATCCCGTGCCCCGCCGGGTCCAGGAAATACACTCCGCGCCCGCCGTGGTCGGTATTGGTTCGCCCCGGTTCCCGTCGATGCGGGTCCGCCCAGTGCTCGATCTCCCGGTCGCGCAACCGTCGGTAGGCCCGATCGAACAATTCGTCATCGACCAGGAACGCGTAGTGCTGCCTCTGGATCTCCACCGGCGGTTCCGCGAATTGGAGCAGCACCCCGTCCTCGCACAGCAGATTGGTGAACACGCCCCAGGACGGGGCGTCCGCGAGCTCGAAGATGTCGCGGAAGAACGCCGCGGACTCGTTCCGGTCCTTCGCGGCGATGATCGTGTGATTGAAACGTGCGGACATGAATCCTCCTGTCGTGATCTGCTTTTCGAGCGAAACGATCACTGTCGAAGGAGGTCCGCGCGTCCGGTCGGGGCCGCGGGCCCACGCGGCGCTCAGCCGAGCACCGGGTCACCCGTCCGTGCGTGGCTCGACGCCGTCCCGGTTGTCATGAGAGGCAGTGTAGCTCGCACCGGCTCACCGCTCAGCAGTCGTTGACGAGGTCGGCGATCGGAGCGGAGTCCGAGGGGGCCCGATTCTCGGCCCGGCGGATGAGGTCGTGCAGTGCGTCGTCGAACGGCGGGGTGTAGGAGATCCCGTTCAGGCATCCGCCGAGATGCGGTCCGGCGATGATCCCCACGAGGTCGTTTCCCTCGACCCACGGCCCGCCGCTGGTTCCGTAGACGAATCCGTCGCAGGCGAACGAGGCGTATCCGTTCTCGCGTCCGACCGGTCTCGTGCAGGTCGTCGGCGAATCGAGAAGTCCGACACCGTAACCGGTCACCGTCACCAGGTCGTCGACCGCGGGCCCGTCCGCCGGTCGAAAACCGCCCCCGACGGCTTGCTCGACAGACGTGGGTGGCGCCCCCGCCCCCGGTCGCACCCGCAGAATCGCGTAGTCGTGATCCGCGTCGAACCCCCGCACCCACCGCGGATCGAGATACACCTCCGCCACCTCCCAGCGCCCCACGGGTTCCCGCCCGCGCGTGTAGCCGGGCGCGAACCCGAGGAACGCCCCGTTCCCGATCACACAGTGCGCGGCCGTGACGACGAGATCCCCGTCACGACTGTCCAGCACGCTGCCGGAACACGTATGAAGTGGGCCGTTTCCGAGGAACACCGCCCCGATCCACGGGTCGGGCTCGGCGACCGTCCGCGAATCCGGCACCGCGCCGGCGACCCCTGCCGCCAGGATCGCGACGGACGACAACGACACGAGCACCCCGGCGAGACGACGCATGCGTCAACGCTACAACTGTTGTTGCGTGGTCTCCAGAGGTTCAGTCCCGGTAGAGGTGATCGGCTACATCGATGAGCCCGTCGAGTCGGACGGTGACGTCGACCCCGTACTCCACCAGCGCCTTGTGCGTCGTGTTCACCTGCGCCGCGAGTTCCGCGTCGACGGGCAGGCCCGCCACGACACTCCCGACGAGCAGCGCGCCGCCCGGCGTGAGGCCGACACCCCCGAGCGCCGTGTTCAGCGCCGCCGCCCCTTCGTCGGTCAGCGCGAAGCGTTCGCCCCCGATCGCGACGGCCAATTTCGCGGCACCGGGCCGCTTGCGCAACCGGAGATCGCGGGTGTCGAGCGTGGCCAGTCGCAGCGGGCGGGTGTCGAGCGTGGCATTGACGGTGCCGGTCCCGACATCGATGATCAGGTCCGTCAACCGCGTGAGTCGTGCGCCCGAGCGCACCGTGACGTCGCCGCCGAACCGAATCGTCCCGCCGCTGATCCGACGGCCGAAGAACACGATTCGGCCGTCGTCGAACCACAGCCCGACCACGCCGTCGAATCCGCTGTCGAGATCCATCCGCAGCGCCTGCTCGCAGTCCGTCACCGCGACGACGCTGCCGCCGAGTACCGCGGGCGTGGCGGCGGCGGTCCTGGTGAGCGCGCCGACCGATCCGACGACGACCGCACCGGCCAGCGCCGCGAACTCCCTCCTCGAACGCACCGGGACAACCTCCTCGAAGCCGGGAAAGATCATCGGGTTCTGTGTTCGCCGCATTCGAACGGAGAGATGGCCGGCTATCGCGTCTCGGTCGCCACCGCCCGCCGAGCGGGAATTCTCGCGCGGACCGAGTGTATTCCCCTGTCCAGGCCATATCCGTCCGCCCGCAAGGCCCGGCGTGGCGGGAAAGTTCGAGTCCGGTCTCGCTCCCTCGCTACGCCCTTCCGTAGCCGGATGGTTCGCTGGGTGGGCGACCCCGCGCCGCACCGAGGTGGCCGCCGGGTACTGACCTCCCCGGCTCCACCTACCGAACCGCACCCGACGGACCATCGACCCGAACGCGAAGGCTCCACCGTCCCCTCGGACAGCCCTACAGAACGATCACGTCCCCGTACACCGCCCCGTTCGCGGTGGTCTCCGGCGAATCCACCTCGATCCGCGTGTAGGGCCTGATCGTCAACGCGCCGCCGCACCCTTCGACCACCAGGTGGAAGTCGCGGCTCATCACATATCCCGTCATCCCGCCGCCGAGAGTCTTCGTCCCGACCTCGATCTGTTCGATCACCCCGGGCGAGATCTCCAGATCCAATCCCATCGACGCGCCGATCTGCGGCCCGATGGACGCGCTCACCCCCGGCGACAGCGCGTCGGGCGTGCCGTCGATCCCGAGGGTGAGACCCGTGTCGAAACCGGTGCTCATCGTCGCCCCGAACGTCAGATCGATGGCGACGGCGCAGCTCACGAGATATCCGGTCCGCAACATCCCGGTTCCGGGGCCGTCGATGCTCCCGTAGGAAGTGTTGTCCAAGAACACTTCCCGAGTGGTCGGCGCCATGTTCTGCGGTGCCACCGGATTCGCCGTCAGGTCCGTGTGCCCGACCGTGAACCCGAATCCGGTCGGCATGAAGTAGGTGTTCTCGTGCGGCGCATAGCCATACGCGCGCGATTCCCCGGCCCCGACCACCGCCACGGCGATCGAAGCAAGCACAGCACCCATACCGCGCGCAAGTGTGTACGACAAGATTCCTCCCCGAAAGATCTTGTGAGCCGGTCGCCTTCGCGAGTCCGACCCACCGAGAACACCCGTGCCCGGCGGCTCGCCCCACCGCCCCCCGTGACTACTCCGCACCGCAAACCCACAGGCAGAAGCCGACTGTGCGCTCCACGGTCCGCTGGCTGGTGGACACGAGCGTTCTCGCCCACAGATATATCAGACCCCCTGAACAAACCCTGAGACCCCCAGGTAAACCTGTCTTGCACCGCGTCGGTGTCGATGGGTTCACCCGGCCTGGACGCGCCCTCCCGCTAGGACTTCAGGCGGATCGTCCGCGACGATCCTTGCTCGCGCCGCGAGCCGACTTCGGGGCCCGCAACGGGCGCGGTGACGAGCGACGCCGTCGGCGTGAGAGGCTCTGAACCGCACGGATCGCGTAATTCCGATGGGGGAGTCGACATTGCGTTTCGCGAAGAGCCCATATCAGGGTCGTAAGCTGCCCAGATCGGGCTCGCCGTTCGCCGCGAATACCGACTCGAACTCGGGCTTCCCTGTGCAGGTCCTTCTGGGTGCCGGTGACACGATCCCATGGATGACGCGCGGAGATTCACCGAGGCAGCTCGGGAACTCCGACTGAGGCCGACACACGAGGTCGAGGACACGCAGCCGGTCGATCCGGGATCCGGCGAGATCGTATGATTGCGGCGCCGTTCACGATCTCGCGCCCGAGGGAGATGTCCGATGAGTTCCGGTGAGATCGCCGATATCGACCAGTACGCGGCGGCGATCGGCTCGGTCCTGATTCGGCGCGGTTGGCGGCCATGCGGGCCCGCTGATGAGACGTCGCGTTCGCCGTCGACTGTGGGGACGAGTCTGTCTGTCTCGCATTGCCTTTCCGGTTGGGGTGTGGCGGACGTGGTGCCCCGGGTCGAGTTCATCGCGAGTTGCGATGACGACTGGAGCGAGGACGCGTACGTAGGATTCCAACTGCGGTCGGTCGCCGTCGATTCGGTGCTGGTCGAAGCGCCGCCGGAAGCGATGGGAGAGTCATGGCAGGGGACGGGGGTGTTTCTGGATCGGCGGCTGCTGGAGTCGCTGGTGTTCACCCGTGAGCAGCTCCGGCAGGGTTGGACGCTGGAGAGCCCGGAAGAGTGCGTGCGAGGGCTCGAGAAGGCCATGGACGGCCCTGTGCCGGAATGGCTGGAAGAGCGTCAAGGGGTGGCGAAGCTACTGGCGACAGCGCGTCACGCAACTTTCGACAATGTCGTGCAGAACTTTCCCGATCCCCATCGTCTCCGGGCAGTGATGGTGTTGGCCTTGTCCGTGGGTGAGGTCGAGGGGGCGACGGACCTGATGAGCTGGTATTCGTCTCTGCCCGCTTTCTCGGCGTTGGAGTCTCCGAGTCGGGTACAGGCGTTCGATGCATTTCTGTGCGAGCGGTTTTCCGCCTACCGGTCCTCTCGGGGTGGATAGGGTGAATGCCACTTTCGTGAGAGAGCAAGCGATAGATGGTCGAAGGTATGGTGGCGTCCGGCAGAACCACTGGCAGCCGAAAAGTGAATCAGGACACGGTTGCTGTCCCGAAGCCGCTTCTGCCCAGGTCTAGCGCGGTCTCCGGTCGGGTCGGACGATACGGCAGAGTTCGAGAAGCGGAAATTCAACGGGGGTGTGCGATGAGCTGGGAAAAGCCGGAGATCTGCATAGTGCGTGTGCGGCGGAACGACAGGTGGCGAGCGGAATTCGTCATCGATGGACGTCTTTTCGACAATGCCGACGATCTCCGGCGGGCCACGGACCAGGCATTCCTCGAGATCAACGGTCGGCCGATCGTCGCGGAGTTCGAGACGAGTGACGTGGGAAAAGGTGAGCCGCCGCTGCGCTTGCCGTCCTGGGAGGAATACCGCAAGACGTTGGGTCCGCGCCCCGAGTCGGCAGAGTTAACTCGGGGGCGGCCTGATCCATACGCGCACGGGGCGTGGCTTTCGAGCCACGCCCCGTTTCACGTGTTGTGCGCGATCCGTCCGCGCACCGGCGGCTATCCACCTTCGGAGGAGGAAATCCGCCGCGCACTGAAACGGCACGCGGCCTGTACGGCGATTCTCCGAAGACCGTCCGTCGACCGGAGAGAGTGGCACCGTGAACAACGTCCGTCCGACCCCGCTGTGGCGCTCCGGTGACCTGCTGCTGACCGACGGCGGCCTGGAGACGACCCTCGTCTTCCACAACGGCCTCGACCTGCCGGATTTCGCGGCGTTCCCGCTGCTGAGCGACGGGTTCGGCCGCGAGGTGTTGCGCGACTACTACCGCCGCTACGTCCACATCGCCCGCCGACACGGTCTGGACATCGTGTTGGACACCCCGACCTGGCGCGCGTCGGCCGATTGGGGTGCGCGTCTCGGCTACGACGCGCAGCGGTTGCGTGCGGTGAACGGCGAGGCGGTCGATCTCGTGCGTGGCATCGGCGCGGAATGCACCGAGGTGCGCGTGCTGGTGTCCGGCAATGTCGGCCCGCGCGGTGACGGCTACCAGGTCGGCACTCGGATGTCGGCCGCGCAGGCCGAGGACTACCACCGTCCGCAGATCGCCGCGCTCGCGCGGGCGGGCGCCGACCTGATCACCGTTCTGACGATGACCTATCCGGAGGAGGCGATCGGCGTCGCACGCGCCGCGCGATCCGAAAAAGCCTCCATAGCCGTCGGTTTCACCGTCGAGACCGATGGAAGACTTCCGTCCGGGCACACCTTGGCCGACGCCGTGGCAACCGTCGACGCCGCCACCGACGGCTACCCCCTCCACTACGGCATCAACTGCGCCCACCCGGACCACTTCCGGTCCGCCCTCGGCGCCGACCCCTGGACCGCCCGCCTCGGCCTGCTGCGCGCCAACGCCTCACGCGCGAGTCACGCCGAATTGGACGAGCCGACCGAACTCGACGCGGGCGATCCGACCGAACTCGCCGAACAGTACGCCGCACTGCGTGACCTGCTGCCGAATCTCACGGTCCTGGGCGGGTGTTGCGGCACCGACCACCGCCACATCGCCGCGGTGGCCATGGCTTGCGCGGGCGGCCGATCCGCGTGAGTCCGACTGGTGCCGAACGCCTTACGGATATCGGTCAGACCCGACGCGCGGCGTGCCAGTCACGGTCGAACTGTCGCAGCGCCGATTCCAGGTAGACCGGTTCGATGGTGAATCCGCCCTGTGCGTCCTCGCGTTGGACGTTCATGTAAGCCCAGACGCCTTCGGCCGTGATACTTCCTCGATGGCGCTCGCGCAGGATGGGTTCGCGCTGTTCCACCAGCGGCATGTCGAGGTCGAGAATGCAGACCGCGCACACCAATTCCTGGCGGAGGTGTCGGAACTGGAGATTGTCCCGCACGATATCGCGGGACACTCCCGCGCCTTCGATCAATTCCCGCAGTCGGTTCACCTGTGGGCCGAGTCCGTCGATGTCGCCGTAGAGCAGATACTCGTAGGTCCGTCCCTGGTGGAGATTGTTCACCACCACTTCGAAGAAGGGGCCCGGTTCACCGTCGCTGATGTCGGACTGGAAGATCCGGGTCATCACTCGCACCCGCCGGGTGCAGGTTTCCATCCCGATGGCCTCGGCATTGGTCACGAAGCCGACGGGGGCCGAGTAGTCGCCGAGTTCGGCCAGTGCCCGGGCGGTGGAACTGATCTCGTTCTGCAGCGTCCGGGCGATGCGCGAGAACATGTCGAGGTGCCGTCCCCCGAGATCGCTCGCTTCGGCGATGGCCATCCGGATCTGGGCCTTCATCAGCGTGGATTCGTCCCCTGCCACCACTTCCGGACGCTCGCCGAAAATGAGGTAGTCCATGCTCACGTCGAAGAACTGTGCGATGCCGATCAGCGCGTCGAAACTGGGCTTCGCCCGGCCGTGTAGATAGTGCGACACGGTCGCCTCGTTGACATGGATCGCGCGCGCCAACTTTTTTCTGCTACTCGATATCGAGGGCGATTCGATGAGCGAGCGCAGGGTTGCGGGAAACGCAACGGGCCGTGGCTCTTGCGTCAAGATCATTACCTCCACCACTGGGCGTCGGCCCGGTTTCCCGATCGACGATATTCAGAATATAGGCCGCTATAACGCTACGACGCGTCGAGCTTGCCACGAACGCGCGTTCGTCGCTACCGTGAAGTCGGACAACAGAAGTGTTCACCGTGGTGGGAAGTGAGGAGTGTTCCGCATCCGGTGAAAAGCGGTAGTCGGACGCCGTCCGTCTGCTGCATTGTTGATCTCATCCGCCGATATCCACACGCAGCTGGCTGTATTGCCATGCTCGAAAACAAGGAATCCGACCATGAGGTCTGTCTTGCGACGGCAGCCAACCCTGACCGAATATGAAACGGCTGGGCTTCAGATTGAATGCAATCTCGCCGACGGGCATGCGAAGTTGGACCCCGATACGGTGACGTTCACCCCGGAACTCCTCGAAACTCTCGCCTCGGCACGACAGGGAGACCTGGAGACCGAATTCCTCGACACGCTGATCCGTCATGGCTCCGCCCTGCCGCATCGTGATGTCGTCTTCTTTCCCTCCGCGAGCCTGGCCATCGACGCCGTCGCGAAACTGCTCATGGCCGAGGAGCGGCGTCGGGTCGCGTTGATCGAGCCGACATTCGACAGTCTCGCGCTGCTGCTGAAGCGGGCGGGAGCGACGATGAGTCCCCTTCGTGAGAACGTCGACGACGTTCTGGACGCCGTGCGAACCCACGATGCCGTATTCCTCTGCGTCCCCAACAATCCCACCGGATGGCACCCGGGTTCCGAGTTCTGGCCGCGGCTGGGCAGCCTGCTCGAACGCCATGACACCGTGCTCGTCGTGGACCGGACCTTCAAGTTCTTGGGCGCACCCGATGCCGCCCTGGATGAACTGGTCGAGAACCACCCCATGGTGATCGCCATCGAGGACACCGGCAAGATCTGGTCGACTCTCGAATGCAAAGTGTCCATGGTCGTCACCGGTAACAAGGACATGCGTGAGTTGGTCCGCGAGATCGGCGCCGAGATCACCCTCAACGTGTCTCCGGTGAGCCTCTACCTCTGCGCGCGGGTGATCGAAGCGGACCGGGGCGCCGAACGTCTCGGACGCGCGATCGGTCGCAATGCCGAGATATTGGGGCCCGCGATGCGGACGCTGGGATTGACCGGTGTGACAGCGCTGAGTTTCGCGCTCGCCGAGATACCGGAGCACTTCGCCGGCGATGACGTCGCATTCGTCGACCTCATGCACGGACACGGATTGGCTCTGCTGCCGGTCAGCAAATTCTTCTGGTCCGGTGCGAATACCGTGACGAATCGGGTCCGGATATCGCTGGCACGTCCGGAGCGACAGATCGCCCGGGCGGCCGAGATCATGAGGTCGCCATCGGTTCGGGCAGCTCTCGCGAACTGATCGTCATCGAAGAGGAAGGGAGGCGCATACACCCGAGCCCGCGGTGGCAAGGGCTCGACAATTTCGAGCAGTAGCAGTATCGACGACCGGCACGGTCGATCGGGGGTATCCATCATGAAGCAGTCACCTATTGTCCTCGTTACCGGATCGAGCATCGATCCGGACAAGCTGGAGCCGCTCGTGCGCGCGGGGTGCGTTGTTCGCGCTGTCGACGAGGAGCTTCGCACCGAGGACGAACTGGTCCGAGCGCTCGACGAGGTTCGGGTCTACCTGCTCGGGGGGGACGAGTTCGCGACAGCGAAAGCCATAGAATCCTCGCCCGCCCTCGAGCTCATCGCCTTCCTGGGGGTCGGGTACGAGAGCTTCATGGACGTGGAGGCTGTCCGCGAGTACGGCGTCCGCGTCACCAATACGCCGAACATCTCGAGTAATTCGGTGGCCGAGTTCACCATCGGGCAGCTGTTGAATTGCCGACGGAGACTCACCGAGTACACCATCGGCTACGCCGACGGACTCAACGGTGACGAGCAGAAGCTGCGTGACATCCACGGACATCCGGTCGGGATCATCGGTATGGGCGGGATCGGTACACGGATCACCGAAATCCTGACCCGCGGGTTCGGCGCCGAAGTGAGCTACTACAGCCGAACTCGCAAGAGGGATGTGGAGGACGAACTCGGCGTCGTCTATCGCGAGTTGACCGACCTGTTCTCGACCGTGGAATCGGTGATAGTGATGATCCCGGGAAACAGCGACACCGCCGGGCTCATCGGTGACGAGCAGTTGCGGCGACTTCCGGAAGGAAGCGTTCTGGTCAACACCGCTCGCGCCGAAGTCGTGAACCCCGTCGATCTGCTCGCGCATCTGAAGTCGGGACGGATCGGGGCCGCGGCTTTCGACGGGTTCTATCGCGATGATCTGCCGGTCACGCAGGAGCTGAAGAGGTTGCAGCCGAGTCCACTGTCGATCACCGGGTCCATCGCGTCCTTGACGCACGACGCACGCGACGCCATGGCCTGCCGAACAGTGGGATCCATTCTGAACTTCCTTCGCCACGGCACCGACGAATTCCTCGTCGAGTAGCCGACCACGCCCAGAGGAGCCGGCCGATCAACTCTCCGATCCGCGGCCGGCTCCGAGGCTTTCCAGCGGAGTCGACGCCTCGAGCCACTCACGCAGCTCGAGGATTTCCCGACTGCGTGAATAGGCGGGTTTGACGTTGTCGATGATCTGGAGAACTCTCCTGGGGATCTGACCGACCCGAAACTCCGCGGGCAAGGTGTCCCACATCGAGGTGATCGTCGTACTGCCCGCGTCCAGTTCACCCGCGCCCATTCGCAGATCGGCTTCATCGAGTCGCAGCAACGCGCGGCCGACCTCGTCCTGCCGCGCGAAGGGCAATTCCATGGCCCGGTCCCGAAGGATGTCGGCCGTCGCGCGTTCGCCGATGACGGTCAGCGCGTTCGACTGGTGCCAGCGCAGGAAGTACTCGGTCACATGCAATCCGTCGGCCGTCGTTTCCGAGTCCGGCAATTCGGCGAACATCCGGTCGGCTTTGCGTACCGCGTCGAGAGTCGCGCGACGACTGCCTGTTCGCGCACGCGCCCCCGCTTCGGCGAGGTAGCCGAATACGGCGGCGGCGTTCGGTGCGCTGCCGCCCGCCGTCTGGGCTACCTGCGCTGCGGAGATCCCCGCGGCGAACGACTGTCCGTAGCAGGTACAGGCATCGCAGATGTGTCCGGCGACCCATGCCTCGACGGTCGGGTCCTCGGCCCGCCGCGCCGCTCGCCGGGCGACGCCGAACCACTCGAACGTGTGCTCCATTCCCGCGACGTCGTTCAGTCGGATCGCGATGAATCCCGCGTTCTTCGCGTATACCCGGTGTAGCCGTCGTTGCAGGTCGGCGGAGGTGACGGTGAGCAGACTGGCTTCCACGCGACCGAGGTCGACCATTCGGGCGGAGACGAATTCCGCCGGCGCGGCGGTGTAGAGCGAGTACCCGCTTTCTTCGACGAGTTCTTCCAGAAGAGTGACATACGCGAGCATGGACCGACTGCCCGCGGGGACTGTGTCCTCGGACAATCCCGCGAGTCCGATCGGTGGCGGCGCGGACATCAACACCGAACTCGCCGCGGCCGAGCTGAGGAAATGTCGGCGGTTCACGGCTTCCTCGATTCTGGTTTCGAGGACCGGTTCGGGCTCGGAGTAATCGTGTCCGAATCCGAGCCGATCCGGCCGGGAGCGATACAGGTAGCACAGCGCGTCCAGATAGCGGGAGGTCGGCACATCACGGCCGGTTTCCCACTGCGACATGCGTTGATGCGCCAGACCTTCCCGCGGTGTGCCGCGAGTGCGCAGGATCTCCTTCAGCAGTTCGGTCGCCTCGACCAGCGTGAACCCATGGGCAATGCGATATGCCCGAAGGAGTGAGACGTGACAATGTCGATGAATGGCCGACGCGGCGTCGTGTTTCGATCCACCCGACGCCGCGACGCTATTGGCCAGGCGGCGCCCACAGGTGCTGCTGTGTTGACTCGTCACTGCCCTTCCGGCCTCCCCGGCGCGGCATATTTTCCCAGGTTACCCGGATTCTATCGGGTCGCTGACCGCTGACCGCGCATTCGGGTCCCGGCTCCGAAATCAAGGGGGCTATCCCATCGGGGAGAGGCATTTCGCCACCGTATCCATGCCGCCGCCGGGTGTCGACCCGCCGCCCGACTCTGCACGCGACGCGTGCAGAGCGCTCACGCGCAGCGGACACCGAGGCGAAGAAACTCGTGCACGGCTTCCTGTTCCGCGAGTGTGGGCATTACGCGATACAGCACGTTCCGGCGCCCGGCCGGACTTTCCCGAAGCGGAGGTGAGCATGAGCATTCATGCCACTGACTGGACCATCACCAGCGAGACGACACCCGAATGGGCCTATCGGGTCACCGAGGGAGACGGAGACGTCTGGCGGCTCACCTGGCTGCCCGACAGATCCCTCACTCGCGAACAGGCCATGGCGGGAATGGAATTCGACGAGATCGTCAGTGTCCTCGGGTCCGTCGACGATCGGTTCGCCCAAGCGACCGCCCGGCGCTGCGCCGACCGGCTCGGAATCCTCTGGGAGCACGCGCTGATCCTGTTGTGGAAGCGGATGCAGGGCCGACTCGTCCGCGCCGCCGAGCGCGTGGCGCACCAGCGGTAGGAAATACGCGCGGTGCCCGTCGAGGGGTCGGGCACTCGCCGGGGCTCACGTGCCCCCATCTCGGCTCGGCACGTGAGTTCGGCCGTTATCTACGGAGCACGAGAAGACGCACCACCGCCAGGCCGAGCAGCGTCGTGGTCGCGAACCCGCCGCTACCGGCGAGCACCGCCTGCCACAGCGGAGATCCCGCCACCAGCGCGACGAGTAGCGCGAGAAGGGCGACGATGGCGGCGAATTCGGCGACGAGGGCCAGAGCCAGGAGCAGGACGGCCGACTGGTAGCGGTCGCGTCGGGACGTACTGGGGGAGTCGAGCTTCTGTGGAGCCATGACCATGCTTTCCTCGGTACAGAGTCAGGTGCGGATCGAGCGGCCGTGCACGCGTCGAACGGCCGGGAATGCGAGTGTCAGTCCTCGGTTTCGACCGTGATGGCCGCTAGTCGGACTTCCAGGGCCGCGGCGACGCGACAGGCGATGGCGTAGGTGCAGCCACGCCGGCCGGCCTCGATATTGGCCAGATGCGAGGGGCTGATGTGGATTCGACCGGCCAGGGCGCGTCGGGGGAGACCCTGCGCTTCACGGAGGGCGCGGATCGTCTCGCCGACCCGGTCTGCATCTTTCAATGCCATATGTGCATCGTAGCTATAACTGGGCAGCAGTTGCCATTTTGAATAGGAAGCAGCTTCCAGTCAGCGAATCGGTTCTGGTCAGCGTTCGGGGATGACCTGCGTAGCTATTCTGGCGTAACCGGGCACCGGAGTGGCAGAGTATGCCTATGGCGGCCACTGCGGACTGGAAACACCTGGCAGGTCAGGTGATCGAGCGACGTCGAGAACTCGGGATGCCGACCCGCGGACACTTCGCCCGCGCCACCGGGCTCAGCTACCGACTCCTCGGCGATCTGGAACGCGGCACCCGGGGCGTCTCGGAAGGGACGCTGGCCTTGGTGGAACAGGCGCTGGGGTGGGTGCCGGGCAGCGCGCGCGACGTCCTGCACGGCGGCCCGCCGTTGGTCGGCGCGGGGCCCGCTGTACTCACCGCCGCGACCGCGGTCCGGCCGCGCGAGCGCCGCGAATCCCGTTCGGCGCTACGCGCGTTGACCGACGGTTACCGGCTGGCCACCGAGATAGCCGAAGCGGGCGCGGACGAACACGGGGCCCGCCTGTTCGAGATCCTCGGCGACATCGCACACGAGTTGACGGCGAACCCCAACGCCCACCTCGTCACGAACGGACCCGGCAGCGCCGCCGAACCGTACCGCACCTCCGTCCCGACCGTGCTGCGCATGGCACTGGGCGACTACCTGCGCCACCTGCGCCAGAAGAATGCCCTCGGAACGGCGGAAGTGGAACGCGCGCTGAAGTGTCCGCCGAACTTCCTCCCCGAACTCGAAGCCGGTCGCGCGACCTTCGAGGAAGACCTCGTCCGCCGCCTGCTACACGTGTACGACGTCGACCAGGCCGACATCGTCGACGAGATCGTGCGACTCGCCGCCGACGCGGGCCGATCCGGATGGTGGACCCGCTACGACGACGTCCTGCCACCGTGGTTCCAGACCTACGTCAGCCTCGAACAGACCGCCGACACCATCCGCGCCTTCGAAGGCGCCTACGTCCCCGGCCTCCTGCAAACCGGCGACTACGCCCGCGCGCTGATCGGCCGATCGCAAGGCACCGCGGTGGTCGGCGCGGGCGAAGTCGAAACGCAGGTGGAGGTACGGATGCAACGCCAGACCGTGCTGTTCCGCCCCAACCCCGTCCGACTGTGGGCCATCATCGACGAGAACGCGCTGTTCTGGCTCCCCAGTCCGCACGACAGCGTCACCGGCCGCCTCGACCACCGGCGATACCGCCACCAGATGCACTCGATCTACCGCGAGCAGATCGACCACCTCATCTTCATGGCCCGCAAACGCCACATCACCCTGCAGATCCGCCGCCGCGCCGCCACCACCCGCGAACTGTCCCACTCGTTCAGCCTGCTGCGCTTCGACTTCCAACGCTCCCGCCGCCCCGACCTCGTCTACATCGAACACCTCACCAACGCCATCTACATGGACAACCCCCGAGAAGTCGAACCCTACGCAGCCCTCTTCGACCGCCTCGGCGTAGCCGCCCTCTCACCCGCCGACTCCATCGACTACCTCAAACAACTCAGCCGCAACCTCACCGACCACCCCGAATCCGTAGAAGCCGCCCGCCGAACCGTCCCTTCCCCCGAGCCCTCCAGCTCGCAGTCTTCCTGACACGCCGTGCTGTCGGGCCGAGCGCATACGCGGCCGAGGACGCGGTCGTGTCGAGACCGCGACCACCATCGTGTTGGACGCAGAGCTTCGATCTATCGTCACAGCCGGAGTCGTCACTCACCGTCAGGAACGACATGCGCAAATAATTCTCGTGCTGCCCCTGCGTATTCGGTTCAGACTCTGGTGCGCGGTCGGTTGGAAACCGGTCCTATGTCAATATCCGCTGAACTGCCCGCCTGTGCAGTCACGTGTGTCGATCCACGGCCGGGAATGCTGCAACCTGCACACCGATGACCGACTGTCACAGTCCGTTGACCTAGCCCATGGATCCCCGTCAGGTCCACGTGGACCGATCAACGGACGCCACGAACACGCGTCGGCGAGAGCGTCCGCAGAAAGACCACTACTATCGACGGTCGAGCAGTCTATTGTCATGGTGGGTCGTGCGGGCTTGGGCGATACAGATATCGTGGCAACAGATTTCATCTGCTGCGTGACACTGCGGTTTCCAGGTAGAGCGTCGAGTTCGGCATCGTGGTCTCGTGTCCGCTGGCGTACGGGTGGTCGGGAGGGAAGAGAGTGATCAGTTCGCAAGACGCCGATGTACCGACACAGGTTCGTCAAGTCGAGAGGGCGCTACGGATGATCTACATCGAATCCGGCCTGCTGGATATCAGCGACCTCGACGGTCGTCCCGCGTCCGATGTCGAGCCTCGTGCGATGTCACGGGCTCTCACCGCTCAGGCGGTGCGTATCGTCACCGGATTCGGCCATCAGGAGGCGGCTCTCACGGTGATCGACGGAGTGTCGGACCAGGGAATCGACGCCATCGCGGTGGTTGATGGCACCGACCCCCACATCTATCTCGTCCAGGCCAAGTGGAGCAAGAACGGGAAGGCGCACAGCGACCGTGGGGCGGTGCTGGAACTGCTGGCCGGACTACGCCTGATCGATGACGGAGATTTCGCGCCGTTCAACCCGCGCGGCAGGGCGCTCGCCGAGCGCGCGCACGCCGAGATGACCAGACTGCCGGTGCCGGTGACGCAGGTCGTGGTGTTGATGCGCGCTGACAGAGTGACCGATGGATTCACCGAGGCGCTGGCCAACGGTGAAAAGGAGTTCAATCGGCATGGTGAGATTCTCGACCACCGGGTCATCCTCTCTCCCGAGGTATGGGAGTCGATCCGGAAGGACCTCACGCCTCCGCCGGTGAATCTCGACGTGGACCTTTTCCCGTGGTTCGAGCTCGGCTCGCCCTACCCGTCGTTCCAGGGTGTGATGAACGCAGGTGAGATCGCTCGATGGGTCGAGAACGGTTCCGATCTGTTCAATGCGAATATCCGCAATCCGCTCGGCCGAACACCCATCAACAACGCGCTGATCGCCACACTTACCGACGAGCCCGCCAACTTCTGGTATTTCAACAATGGCATCACCGTGCTGTGCGATTCCGCCGATCGGACCAACCAGTCGATGCGTGCACCTCATAATCGACCTCTGTCGCTGGTCCTGCGTGGTGCGAGCGTCGTCAATGGCGCCCAGACGGTGAAATCCATTGCGGAGGCCGTTCATCGGGAAGAGGCTGCCGCCGAGGCTCAGGTGAATGTTCGCATCATCGTCACCAACGGATCTTCGCAGTTCGCCAAGCAGACGACACAGGCGACCAATCGCCAGAACCGGGTCGAAGCCAGGGATTTCATAGCCTTGGAGCCGATCCAGGCCGGGATCATGGAGGAGATGCGGGCCGAACTCGGCCTCGACTACAGCGTACGCCGCGGCGAACTCGAACCACCGGCGGATGCCGGCTGCTCGGTGGTGGAGGCAGCATGCGCGTTGGCGTGCGCCCACCCGGACAGCCAGTATGCCGCGCGCATCGCGACAACGTTGGATGTGCTGTGGGAGCGCGGCTCACAAGGGATCTACGACGTGTTGTTCCGACCGCAGCCGAGCGTCTATCTGCTGTGGAACGCGGTTCTTGTCCTGCGCGCGGTTCAGAGCAGTCTGCACAAGCTGCGTGGCCGTTTCGAGCGCCGCGGTGTCGTGTTGATGGATCACGGCAAATACCTGCTGGCACACCTCGTGTTCCGCAAGCTCGATGCCGACGGCATGGATGAACCCGATCGCGATCTTCCGTGGTCCGAGCGCGCGGTCGCTGAGGTCCCCGATCTGGTGAAGCAACTGGTTCCGGTGGTTGCCACGACGATCGATGCTTTGTACGGGGAACGTTCCCAACTGCCAGTCGTGTGCTCGGACGTTGTCAGGTGCCGGGAGATCACCGACCAGGTTCTGCATGGATCACCAGCCTCGGAGACGGCGGCACGACGCTACCGCAAGAGCACACAGCAACGTCAACGCCGCCGCCCGAATGCCGTGACGGTGTTGATCGACAAAGGCGTGCTCGCAGAGGGCACCCCTCTTGTCCTGTCGAACAATTTCCCTGTGGAAACAGCCGCTCTGGAAAGCTGGCTCGCCAAGGACGCGCGACGTGGCCGCGCGACGTGGGTTCCGCACCGTCAACGTCCGATCCTGTGGGCAGCCGACGGTAAGCAGTATTCGCCATCGGGCCTGATTTCGCATATGTGGGAGCTCGCCGAGTGGGCGGCACGGCCTGTCGCCAATCAAGGAACGACTCGTTGGATGACTCACGAGGAGGAGACACTCGCTGACTTGGCGAGAAGAGCCCTCGATGACCTCGAGGACGCCGAAATGGACATCGCAGCCGGAGACTGACGAGCGCCGGGCTTGTCCGCGTGGTCAGCCGATTGGTGTCGACGCAGGTCAGGGTCCCGCAATTCCATTAGGATATGTCCGGGAGCAACATCGCAGTAGGGGAGCCGAATGTCGACCGTGGATCCGAGACTGCTGGATGCTGCCCGAGAATCGGTCAATTTCGGATCGCTGGCCCGCATCGAGCCGCTGCTCACCATCTACGGGGCGGGCGCCGAGTCCGGTGTCTACACCGATCCGAATGGGGCGCTGATCAAATGCCGTCAATTCGGCGAGGTGCTGGCCGAGCAGTTGATCCGCCGCAGTGGCACCCGCTTCAGAGGTTCTAAACAGTTTGACCGGATCACAGCGCTCGAACGCGCGGGAGTGCTCACCAAAGCCGCCGCCGCGACACTGCACGACGTCCGCAAGATCGGCAACGAGGCCACCCACAGCCACCTGTTCAACGTCCGATCCGCACTGTGGTCGGTCGAGCAATGCTGGCATCTGGGCAACCTGCTGCGACACGCTGTGTTCCCTGATGATCTGAGGCCCCGCAGCTTCATCGCCCCGCAGCCCCCCGCGCCACCGCAGGTCGTCGATGTCGGTGATCAGGCCGCGCTCGACGCGATCAACCGTCAACTCGCTGCCTCGCAGACCGAGCTGACCGAGACCTTGACCGTGCTCGACGCCGCCAAGACCGCGCAGGCGGCCGAGGCCGAAGCACGTCGAGCCGCAGAGGTGGAACTCGCGAATGCCCGGGACCGCGAGCGGGCGGTCGCCGAGCGATTGGCAGCTCTCGAGCAGCAGCTCGCAGCGTTGCAGCGGTCGGGTGCGCTTGCCTCCCACGAACCGGAGAAGGTATCGGTCGCCGCTGGCAACTCCTTCTCCAAGGCTTTTCGTCGCCGTCCCCCGCTCAACGAGGTACAGGCCCGTCGCGTCATCGACGCTCAGCTCGCGGCGGCGGGGTGGGCGGTCCAGGACTGCGCGGATGTCAACCCGCACGAGCGGATCGGCGTTGCGGTGCGCGAATTCCCCCTCGCGACCGGCTACGCCGACTACCTGCTGTATGTCGACGGCAAGATCGTCGGCGTGATCGAGGCCAAGCGTGAGGGCACCGCACTCGTCGGAGTCGAGGAGCAGACCGCGAAGTACTCGGTGGGGCTCCAGAAGGAGGATCAACTCGCGGCTTGGCGGCGCGGCGAAGCGCTGCCTTTTCTCTACGAGTCCACCGGCGCGGAAACCCGGTTCACCAACCGACTCGATCCGAAGCCGCGGTCGCGAGAGGTTTTCACTTTCGCCAGGCCGCAGACGATCAGATCGTGGATGCAGCAAGCTGACGAGCGTCCCGACGCACCGACCTTCCGCGCTCGACTGCAACATCTCCCTGTTCTCGACGCGAATGGGCTGCGCCCGAACCAGATCCAGGCCATTGAGGGAATCGAGAAATCCCTCGCTGCCAACCATCCTCGAGGGCTCGTGCAGATGGCCACCGGCGCGGGCAAGACCTTCACGGCGGTGACGTCGAGCTACCGATTGATCAAACACGCGGGAGCATCGAAGATCCTGTTCCTCGTTGATCGCAACAACCTGGGCGAACAGGCCCAGTCGGAGTTCGACAACTACGTGCCGGTCGATGATGGCCGCCGCTTCGGCGACATCTACAACGTGCAACGCCTCGCGGGTCGTGCCGTCCTCGGCTCGACGAACGTCGCGATCTCCACCATCCAGCGTTTGTTCCTGATGCTCCAAGGGAAGGAATTGCCCGAGGCGGATGCCGACGACGATCTGGACGGCGACTCGGTCGAGCCCGATGGGCCGGTGGACGCGGTCTACAACCCGGACGTACCGCCGGAGTCGTTCGACCTGATCATCGTCGATGAATGCCATCGTTCCATCTACGGGCGCTGGCGGGCGGTGCTCGACTACTTCGACGCCCCGATCATCGGACTGACCGCCACCCCGACGAAGCAGACTCTCGGCTTCTTCGACCGGAACCTGGTCAGCGAGTACACGTACGAGGAGTCGGTGATCGACGGGGTCAACGTTCCGTTCGACGTCTACAAGATCCGGACGCGAATCACCGAGGAGGGGGCCACCATCGAGGCGAGAACGGTGGTCCCTGTGCGCGACCGCCGTACTCGGGCTCAACGCTATCTCGAGCTGGACGAGGACTTCTCGTACACCGGCGAGGCGATCGGCAAGGATGTGATCACCGAGGACCAGATCCGACTGGTGCTCACGACGTTTCGGGACCGCCTCTACACCGAGATCTTCCCCGGCCGTTCGGCGGTGCCGAAGACCCTCATCTTCGCGAAGACCGATGCGCACGCGGACATGGTCGTCGAGCAGGTGCGCGAGGTTTTCGACGAGAGTGCCGACTTCGCCGCGAAGATCACTTACAAGTCGAAGGGTGAGGGCAATGATCCCAGGCGACTGTTGCAAGACTTCCGCAACAGCCCGTCGTTGCGGGTCGCGGTCACAGTGGACATGATCGCCACAGGCACTGACGTGCGCGCGATCGAGTGCGTGTTCTTTCTGCGGTCGGTCCGTTCCGCGGTGTACTTCGAGCAGATGAAGGGCCGCGGCTCCCGGATCATCGGGGCGGATGACTACGCGGCGCTGACTCCGGATGTCCCCAAGGGCGTCAAGAAGGACCGGTTCGTCATCATCGACGCGGTCGGTGTCACCGACTCGCCACTGGTGGATGTGACGCCGATGGAGCGCGCCCCCTCGGTGTCACTGGAGAAACTGCTACAGAAGGCGGGCACCCTGACGATCACGCCCGACGAGGCGTCCAGCTTGGCGGTGCGGCTGGCGAAGCTGGCCTCGCAACTCGACCCCGCGGAGTCCGCCGAACTGGCCGAAGCCGCAGGCGGAGTCGAGTTGCGTGAGATCGCGAAGCGGATCGCGGACGCCAGTGACAGCGACGCCGTGCTCTCCGCCGAGCGGCGTGGCGGGAACGCGGAAGTGGCCGAGCAGATTCACGACGGCATCGCCCCGCTCGCAGGCAACCCGGAGCTGCGCCGGGCGATCCTCGACATCCGCCGCAAGAAGGACCTGATCTTCGATCAGGTCAACGCGGACACACTGCTCGGCACCGACCGTGTCGCCTACGGCAAGGGCACGCACGAGCCGGTCCGTTCGTTCCGCGAGTACCTGGCCGAGCACCGAGACGAGATCGCGGTGCTGCAAGTGTTGTACGGCAGCGCTCCTGGCCGACCGACGTACGCGCAACTCAAGGCCCTCGCCGAGAAGGTGGCGCGGGTGCCCGCGATCGGAAGCATCGAAGCGTTGTGGCAGGCCTACGCCGACCTCGGCGAATTGGCCGACCCGGAGCACAAGGTCGAGGTGCCGGATCTCGTGTCGATCCTGCGGTTCGAGCTGGCCAAGGACGCCGGCGTGGGAAGCGACTCGAAGATCCGGCCTTTCGCCTCCGAGGTGGAGGACCGGCTCGCGGCCTTGCTGGCCGAGCAGCAGCGGAGAGGCGTCGAGTTCACCGGCGAGCAGCGTCGCTGGCTCGGCGTCATCGTGGATGTGGTGAAAACCAACGTCGCAGTGGAGATCGCCGACCTCGACCAGATACCGTTCAGCGACCTCGGTGGCAGCCAGCGGTTCGCGACCGACTTCAAGATCACGAGTAGAGAGGCAGCCTTGCAGTTGCTGGATGAGCTGAATACGGAACTGATCGCATGATGGAGCGAACTCTGCCGACGGGGTGGATGTGGACGACGTTGGGCGACGTAGCCGTTGTCTCACCACGAGATCCGGCACTTGTTTTCGGCGCGCAATTCGTCACGATGAGCGCGGTCGAAGTGGGATCACGCCACCCGGTCTCGTACGAGCAGCGCGGTAGCCGCGCTGGGGTTCGTGCGCGCTGCAATGATGTGCTCTTCGCGCGAATTACTCCCTGTCTTGAGAACGGCAAGGTTGCACTGCTGCCGCCCGATGCGCCGCCGACCGGCGGTAGTACCGAATTCATCGTCATCCGCCCAACATCCGCTGTCGATCCCGTATTTCTCTACTACTGGTGTTTACATCCGGACGTGAGGGACGACGCTCAGCATCAAATGGCCGGTGTCACCGGGCGTATGCGACTTGCGGGGAGCGATCTGTCGAAGTTCGATTTCCCACTACCCCCAATCGCCGAGCAGCGGCGCATCGTCGAGGTTCTCGAAGATCATCTCTCCCGCTTGGACGTGGCCGAGCAAGGCGTTTCCGACGTGCATCGGCGAACATCGAGACTCGTTCGTAGGCTGATCGCGTCTCGAGTCGGGTGCCCATGGCCTGCCCATTGGTCCGTGCGAACCGTAGCGGAAGCGGGCCGGATCGACCTCGGTCGTCAACGACACCCCGACTGGCACGATGGTGAACACATGCGTCCCTACCTGCGAGTCGCCAATGTATTCGAAGACCGACTCGACCTTTCCGACGTGATGGAGATGGATTTCCCGCCGGAGGTTTTCGAGCGATTCCGTCTCGTTCCCGGCGATATCCTCTTGAATGAGGGGCAGAGCCCGCATCTGCTCGGTCGACCCGCGATGTATCGTGGGAATCCGCCAGAGATCGCTTTCACCAATAGCTTGATTCGTTTCCGAGCCGTCGAAGATGTGCTTCCTGAATGGGCCCTTATGGTTTTTCGGCACTATATGCATTCAGGCAGATTTACCAAGGAGGTGCGAATCACTACCAATATCGCGCATCTTTCCGTGAACCGCTTCAAGACGATCGAGTTCCCTGTACCGCCGACAATCGAGCAACAGGCCATACTTTCGGCCCTCGAACGTGATCTCGAGCAGGCGCGAAGACTCGAAACGGGGTTGCCGACGATTCGGTCGAAGTCTGCCGCGCTCCGCCGCTCCCTCCTTCGCGCGGCATTCAACGGCGAACTGGTCGACCAAGACCCCACCGACGAGCCCGCCGACCTCACGCTGGCGACAATCAAGGATCAGCAGCCGAGTGGCGTGCCGCGTCGAAGCCGGAAAGCGGTGGCCGCGAATTGACCGGGTCCCGGCGTGCACATCCGACACGGTCTCGGGTCTTCGGCTCTTCTTCTCGAGATGAGGTCCGCAGCCACGGCTTCGATACCGGTACGGCTACCCTCGACCGGTGAGCAACGCCGCGGAACTGCGCCGCCTCGTCGACAAACTCTGGAGCTACTGCGACGTCCTGCGGGATGCCGGAGTCTCCGCCATCGATTACGTTGAGCAGCTCAGCTTCCTGCTGTTCCTGAAGATGGCGGACGAGCGCCAGCGGAACTTCATGAACCCGGTTCAGATCCTACCGGCGAGCCTCGACATCTCGTGGGGCCGCCTCACGGACCTCGACGGTGTCGCGCTCGAGGCGGAGTACCGCCGAATTCTGAGCGAACTCGGAAAAGAGACCACCAACCTCGGTGTCGTCTTCCGTAAGGCGCAAAACCGGATTCAGGAACCGGCGCTGTTGCGCAAGCTCGTGGTGGACCTGATCGGGTCCGAGAACTGGTCGAGTATCGGCGGCGACCTCAACGGCGACGCCTACGAGGGGCTCTTGCAGAAGTCCGCCTCGGATGTGAAGTCCGGCGCGGGTCAGTACTTCACCCCGCGCACGCTTATCCACGCCATCGTGGATGTGATGCGCCCGACACCGGCCGAGACCATCGTCGACCCCGCGTGCGGAACGGGCGGATTCCTGCTGGCCGCGGTCGATTACCTGCGCGCCCATCACAACGACTCCATCACCCCCGAACAGCGCACAGCGCTGAGCGAGGGGCGGACCGTCCGCGGCGTCGAACTGGTCGACGGCACCGCCCGGCTCGCGACGATGAACATGTTTCTGCATGGCATCGGGCAGGCGACCGGCGACCCGGTGATCGACGTTCACGACGCACTGGCGACGAAACCCGCCCGCTCGGCCTCGATGGTGCTGGCCAATCCACCCTTCGGGAAGAAGTCGTCGATCACCGTCGTCGGGGACGACGGCCGGGCCGAGCGCGAGGATGTCGCCTACAACCGTCAGGACTTCTGGGTCACGACCACGAACAAGCAACTCAACTTCGTCCAGCACATCGCGTCGCTCCTCGCGATCGACGGCCGTGCTGCGGTGGTCGTGCCGGACAATGTGCTGTTCGAGGGTGGCGCCGGTGAGCAGATCCGCAGGCGCCTGCTCAAGGAGTACGACGTCCACACTCTGCTACGGCTGCCGACGGGAATCTTCTACGCGGGCGGCGTCAAGGCGAATGTGCTGTTCTTCGATCGCAAACAGGCTCGGCCTGGCCAACCGTGGACGGACAAGTTGTGGGTTTACGACTTCCGTACCGGCGAACACTTCACCCTCAAGCAGCGGCCGCTGCGTGACGAGCACCTTGCCCCGTTCATCGAGGCGTTCAACGCCGACGACCGATCCGCTCGGATCGAGTCCGAGCGATTCAAGCCCTATGCGTACGACGAGCTGATCGCCAGGGACAAGGCGAACCTCGACATCACGTGGCTCAAGGACCCATCGCTGACCGATGCCGACGACGGAGTCCCGCCGGAGATCCTCGCGCAAGAGATCGTGGAGGACCTGACCGCCGCACTCGCCGAGTTCTCCGCCGTCGCCGACGCGTTGGCGGCCCGCGCCACCGAGGTCGCGAATCGGGACTGAATCGGCGGCGGCCGGTATGAGCGAAGGCGTTCACACCTACTCGCGCAGTTCCGAGAGACGCGTTTGACCCGTGCGCGTGCTGGTCGGCGCGCCACATAGAGACGGGGCAAGGGAAGTCCCGACTGAGATCCCCCACCGTCTACCGCACATGCCGCCAAGGGGCGAGGACCAATCATTCGCGCAACGATGCCCATGGGATGGAGTCGAACTCGCGTCGCTCGGCATGGCAATCCCGGCAGCCGTCATGGGTGCGATCGCGCGTGCTCGCCGGCACGAGCAGAAGTCGCTTCGAGCGCACGGGAGCGATCCTCGGGTGTACTCGGTGAGCACACCCGTGGAGCATCAGCCGCCCATATCACCATGCCCGCAGACAGCTCCGACCGTCAAGACTTCTTCGAGCGAAGCCCGAACATAAGACGGCGAAAACCCAGGTGTCTGATCGTCGATCGTCCGGATCTGGGACGGCTGCGCCTGGCAGAGCAAACCCGGCGGCCGGACGCGTCGACAGCGAGCGGGGCAGGGAGACCGTGATGTAAAGCAGGCATGCGGCATTCATTCTCGTGCCAGCGCGCTGATCCACCCAACGTCCATCTATCCTGATTCTGCGCGTTCGTGCCACTTTTCGAGTCGGTGATGCGATTGGTCCCGCAGGTGGACAAGCTGTTCTGGTGTCCGTGCCCGGCCGCCCTGGTGGTGGACGGCGGCGATCTGACCTTGCTTGTGCCGAAGGTTCGCAGATCGCCAGTGCCGGGTGCTAAGAGTCTGGGGCCGGCGTTGCTCCCGCGGCGGTTGCGATTCGGTCGATGTGCCGTGCGAGCTCGAAGTCCAGTGCGGTCAGTTTCCGTCCGGAGTCGTGGGTCGTGATCCTGAACTCCACTCGCTGCCAGGTGATCAGGATGTCGGGGTGGTGGCTGACCTCCCGTGCCTTCGCCGCGACGTACACAGCGAGGTGGACGCACTCGTGGTAGGTGTGAGCAAAGGTGCGGGTGATCTCGTCGCCGTCGCGTTTCCAGCCCGGTAGGGCTGTCAGGGCGGCGGCGATCTGGTCGTCGTCGAGCGCGGGCGGCGGTGTGGTCATGCGACGGACCCCACGATCGCCCGGAGTTCACGACCGGCCGAGGTGTTCGCCCACTGGTGCGAATGCGTGGGGAGCGCCTTCAGCTCGCGGCGGAGTCTGGCCGATCCTGTTCGTCCGAGTACCTCGACTGCTTCGGCGGCTGCCCAGACAGCGCGGTCGGGGTCTGGCACTTTCGCGAGTGCGGCGGATTGGCGTGCTCGGAACACGGCGTTGTCGCGGCGGGCGAGTTCGGGCAGGGTGTCGATGATCTCGTCCCACAGCACTACCGCGGCGGCGGCGTCGTGCGCGGTTCCGGTGCGCCCATAGCAGATGGCGCGCTGGACTTGGATGTGATGAGGGGTCCGGCGGCTGGCGTTTCCCCATGGGTGGTGGTCATCGACTTTGTCGACGAGGTGGGCGGCATCGTCGAGCAGGCGGTCGGCGGTGGCGCGGTCGCCCAGCATGGCGTGGCCTTGGGCTTCGTGTTGGAGTGCGATCACCCGACATTTCGGGGACAGCTCTCGTTCGGGCGTTCGAGCGGCCCGTGCGTATTCCACGACTACTCGACCGTCGTCCTGGTCCAGGGCGAGCATCGCCATGTTGGACAGCGCGTAGGAGAGTATCTGCCGATCACCGGATCGGTGGGCCAGCGCCAGAGTGGTGCAGCGCCATTCCGTCGATGCGGAGAGGTCGCCCGAGTCCTGGTAGAGCCAACCGAGGAGTGCTGCGTAGGCGGCCCCGGTTTCGAGTAGGTCATGGCGCGTGGGGTCGTCGGTCTCGCTCGCCAGGCGGATGATCAGCTCGGTCTGAGCCCGCACCGTGGGAATCAGGTGAATCGAACCCAGGTATGCGTCCGCGGTGTAGTGCCCGGCGAGCTGGGCGCGGAAGTAGTCCACGAGTTCGGGTCGAGAACAGCTGCTTTTCAGCGCGTCGACGGAGTCGCTCGACCGGGCGGTGGTACCCGCTCCGAGTGCCAATCCGACTACGGAGCCGGTCATCACCTGGAGAAATGTCTTGCGTTCCACAGGGTCCTCCCATGCCGCGTCTCGGGCGCTCTCCTGCACGGTAGTCGCGCTCGGATGAGGAACAGAGGTGGTGGTGTAGGGCTGCTGTGGGGATTCGAGGACGAGTTCGGCGCTCGCCGCGCGGCGGACGTGACGCTCGCGCCAGACCGCTTCGCCTTCGGCCAGGATCTGCTCGAAGCGGGCGCGGTCCTCTGCTGTCGCGCGCTGCTCCAGCGTGGTATCCAGGATCTCCTGCATTCTGGGGCGAGGAGTGACGGTTCCCAGTCCCGACCGCCAATTGGCGACCGTCGTGGTGTCTATGCCGAGCGTCGCGGCGAAATCACGGATCGACCTGCGCATCGCCTCCTGAAGGGCAGCCGCTTCGAAACCGGTCCATTCCCGCCCTCTGACCATTGATTTTCCTATGTCTCCGACGCTCGTCCGGGGCAAATTCGCACGCTGTCCGAACGATACCCGAACGCTGTGCCGTATCGACCGACAAACGTTGTGGACCAGGGTGAATGAGGTATCCGGCACCGGGGCGACGCTGCCCCTCCCGCCATTCGGGGCAGCGCATCGGCCGCCGTAATGATGCGGGTGCCGATGGCCGAACAGCCCCCGGTGCCGGATACCCAGCAACCGAACATCGCAGGGGCGGAGGCAATCATGGGGTCTTCCTGGCTCGATTCAGATATTGGCAGTAGTGGCGCGGCGCGGGCGGAGTCGATCGATCGTGTCGGGAGTGAGGGGAGATTCGCCCTTCGCGCCGCGGCGGAGCGGACGGCGCAGGACGAGTACTACGGTTGTCTCGGCTTTCTGCGGAGCCTGCCGAACGACGAGCGAATGGCCGCCTTCGCGGCGCGCCTCGAACAGGCAGGGCCACCGGCTCCGGTATGGCATGACAGCGCGCGTGGGTGGTTGAACTGGCACATCCGCTACGTGCCCACGGTCGAGGAGTTCGCGCAACTGCTGGAGCGGTTGGCGACCGAGGGGTTGTTGACCAGCGTCGAAGCTGCTTCTTATACGGGGACTTCGGCTGCCGAAGCGGTCGCCGAGATCGCGGCCAAGGTGCAGGCCATCGACGCCATATCCCGGGCTCACGACCGTGGGCAGGTCTCGTGAGCGACACCGCTGTTCCCGCTGCCGGTACTACCGCAGCGCGTGCCAGCTCCCGGCGGTCGTGGATCCGAAGACCGGAAGCATCAGTTTCCGTACCGGAATGGTGTGGGCACTCGAGATGTCCTCGGAGGTGGCGCAATTGGTCAAGATCGATCTGGATCGCCGACGCCTCGGCGGTGGACCGATCATCAGCCACCCGCGCGGTGCGCAGTGGACTTTTTTGGTTCCTCCGACATTCCCGCCGGCGTCATCGCGCGCGATGAATCGCTGTGGGGTGACAGGGTGCGGTTGCTCGCGCGCGGCGAACTGGTCGGGTTGCCGTCACCGTCGGGGTGCGGGGTGTTCTATCGCGGGTGGATTCACGCCGCTCACAGCCCGCACCGGCCATCGGGGTTGGCAGTGGTCGAGTCCGCCCGGTCGGTGTTGCGGGCGATGACCCCGGTGGAGACGACCGCGGAACTGCCCGCGATCACCACCGCACACGATTAAAGCCATCCCCATGACCATGTCGCGTTATCCGGCCGGGGCGCGGCGTGTGGTGTCAGGGAATTTCGCGGAACCCCGACCGTGCGGGGAGCGATGTGCCTGCAACTCCGGTCACATCGGGTGCCTTCCGCGAAGGAATCCCGCTCTCCCGGCTGATCCAGTGTTCGCGAAAAGGAGGGTAGAACTGTTGTCACTGAGAGCGATCGGACTGCTACACCTCGGCTTCGCCGACGAGATCCTGTCGTCGCAGACCACCATCGAAGCCCTTGCCGAACGGTATGAGTACACGCTGGTGAACATCCTGTCGATCGACTACGACACCTTCGTGCCGACCACGCTCATCGTCGACACCGCCGCCAAGGCCCGAGCTGCGGTGATAATCGCCGCCGACTTGGAACACTTCGGCACCGCCTACAAGGCCGTGCCCCGCGTCTGTCCCGTGCTGTTACCGACCGGACTCATCCCCGCCCACGTTGCCTAACTACGATCAGTGATTTCGGCATTGATTAGGCCGGAACTCGTTTTGTTTCCAGCACACACGTCGGTTCTGAATGGTTCAGTCGGTGATGGGCGTGCGTGGCACAAGAGTGATGGTGAGTTCGTCGACATGACCGCCGAGGGCCAGATGCTCCCCGGTCACGTCGGTGAGGTTCCGCTCGGCGCCGGAGCGTAGGGTGTGCAGGGATACATGAGGTGGGCGGGAGCGCAGACCCGTTACGACGAGCACCCATACCGGTGTTGGGTCGAGGTCGACAGGGGTTTCGCGGTGGGCGCGAGTGGATCCGGGTGGGCCGAGTCGGTCGAACACCTCGTCTCGGCTGGCAACCAGACCGCGGCGTTTGAGTCGGCCGGCCATCTCGTGTTCGGTGACGCCGGTCGCTGCGATCAGCTCGTCCCAGGATGCCGCACGCTGCCAGCCGTCCGACAGCGCGGTGTCCATGGCCTCGCTCCAGTAGGCCTTGCCCGAGTCGACGGCATGGTCGATGAGCTGTTGTTCCCAGTCATAGTTCGGATCGTTGCGTAGTTCGGCGGCCAGCAGGGCCAGTGCCGCTCGCTTGCTGTTGCGGGCCGCACGCCGCTGCGGCGGTAGCAGCATCCGGCAGCGGGCCCGCACCGCTTCGTCGGTGCGACCGAGTTCGGCCGCCAGTTCGAGGGCTGTTCTGCCCGCTCGGACCCCCTCGACCAGGCGACGGCATTCGGCGGTCAACCACGGCTCACCGGCCCGCGCTGTGGCCACCCGCTCCGAATCGTAGGTTTCCGTCATGTGTGGTCCCTCCCTGTTTCCCCGCTGGCCTGAGCTGTTCGGCCCAGTCGGTGTTCCGGGTGGGAGTATTCCCCGCCACCCCGACAACTCCAGAGTGCACGAAAGTCGCACTGCAAGTGTCGGATTCATATCGTAGGAACGGTCCTCGTATGGCTGTCCAGCCGCCTGTTCGGGCCAGCGGCCACTGGACGGCGGCAAAGGTCGACGACAGCACCGGGGCGGCCACGGGGGCGGATGGGCGTTCCGTCGGCTGGGCGGGAAGGGGCGTCGGCACTCGTCGATTCGAGCCGGAATCTCGGTAGGCGGTCCGGCGACCAGGGATGGTTCGCGGGCGGCTCCCGCGCCGGGCGCGATTCGGACAGGAAATCGGGGTGACAGGGGACGGACCGAGCGGTTCGTGACCTGCGGTTTGTGAACGTGTTCTAGCAATTCCGGCCGCGGTCGGGTGACCGGCGCGATCGCCGGGAATGGCCTCCGCGAGCAAACATCTGGACAGTGGTCCGACGGCGGGGATTGGTGGACGCAGCGCGGGAATCCGCAGCTCAGGGTAGATGTGATCGGATCGTGTCCGTGTCTTCGCGTGGGCGAGACGAGCGGTCGGCGAGGATGCTGGAGTATGTGCGCGAGAGGGGACTTGAACCCCTACGTCCGTGGACACCAGAACCTAAATCTGGCGCGTCTGCCAATTTCGCCACTCGCGCTTGATGGTACGACCGTCCAAACTCTACCGGGCTTGACCGGGATCGCGAAGAACATGTGGCGAGTGTCGTACTCGCCGGTAACCCGACCTGGGATTATAACGGTTCAGTAACGGTCAACATGAGGGGCGCTCATGTTTCGTACGCGTTGGTAACCGGATCGACCAGCGGGTTCAAACGTGAGGAGGGGTCATGTTTCGGAAGATTCTGGTACTTCCGTGCGCGAATACCGAGTGGTAAGGGGGCGAGTGCGGAGCAAACGTGAGGATTTCCTCATGATTTTGTGGAATCCTCGCGGAAGACAGGCCCGTGGGTCGCGAAGGTGCGAACCGGAAGGGAGCGACGTGCCGGACGGGGTAGGTCGCCAGGAGAGAAAGTCGAAAGCGTCTTGACGATCAACGAGAGCACCGAGACCGGGACCGGATCGAGCGCCAGGATCACCGCGCAGAGGGGTGAGGTGCGGGCGCCGTTGTTGGATCGTCTGCTGGACGGGGCGCCCTACGCGCTCGCGTTCGGCGGCCAGGGCGCGCAGTGGCTCGGCGAACTCGAGGAGATCGGGCGTGACAGCGCGCTCGAGCCCGAGTTGACCGCCCTGGTCAACGAAGCCGCCGCGCTGCTGGAACCCGTTGCGTCGCAACTGCTCGTGGTCCGTCCGGTCGGGTTCGACCCGATCGGGTGGCTGCTCGAAGAGGAACTCGCCGATCCGGACGCGGGGGACAGCTCCGCCGCGCCGTCGGACGCCGTGCTGCGCAGCGCGCCGGTGTCGATGCCCGGTGTGCTGCTGGCCCAGTTGGCGGCGCTGCGGGCGCTGCGGTTGCAGGGGCTGGACCCGAGTGAGAACGCGCCGGTGGCCGTGGTCGGGCATTCGCAGGGTCTGCTGGCCGCGGCGGCGGTCGAGGCAGGCGGCTCGCGGGACGCGGAACTGCTCGCGATCGCCCAATTGGTCGGTGCCGCCGCGGGTCTGGTGGCCCGGCGGCGCGGGCTGATGCCGGTGGGGGAGAAGTCCTCGATGCTGGCGGTGTCCAACGTCGATCCCGAGCGGTTGCGCGCCGTGCTGGCCGAGGTGTCGGAGGGCGTGGATCCGAAGGCGGCCGCGGTCATCTCGATCCGCAACGGACGCAGGCGCGTCGTGCTGTCGGGCACGCCGGCGCAGTTGGGTCGGGTGCGCGCGCGCTGCGGGGAGATCCACGACGAGCAGAGCAAGGCACGCGAGGCCAAGCAGTTCGGCGGCGCGGTGTTCGCGCCCGTGTTCGAGGATCTGCCGGTCGACGTCGCGTTCCACCATCCCGCGCTCGGCGACACCGTGGACCTGGTCGGCGGCTGGGCGGCGCAGTGCGGTCTGGACCGTGAACTGGCGAGCCGGATGGCCAAGGAGATCCTGGTCGATCCGGTCGACTGGGTCGCCACGGTCGACGAGGTCGTCGCCGCGGGCGCGCGGTGGATCCTGGACCTGGGCCCCGGCGATCTGCTGAGCCGGGTCACCGGCGGCTCGCTCAAGGGCGCGGGCGTCGGGATCGTGGCCGCGGCCACCCGGGCGGGGCAGCGCAGCCTGCTCACCCCGGGCGCCGCGCCGACGGTGGCGCGGCCGTGGTCCTCGTTCGCGCCGAAGCCGGTGCGCCTGCCCAACGGGCGCATCGTGGTCGAGACCTCCTTCACCAAACTCACCGGCCGTTCGCCGATCCTGTTGGCGGGCATGACCCCGACCACGGTGGACGCCAAGATCGTCGCCGCGGCGGCCAACGCGGGCCACTGGGCCGAACTGGCCGGCGGCGGCCAGGTCACCGAGCAGATCTTCGCCGACCGGGTGGCCGAGCTGAAGACGCTGTTGCAGCCGGGCCGCACGGTGCAGTTCAACTCGCTGTTCCTGGACCCGTACCTGTGGAAGTTGCAGTTGGGCGGTAAGCGCCTGGTGCAGAAGGCCCGTCAGGCCGGCGCGCCGTTCGACGGCGTGATCGTCACCGCGGGTATTCCCGAACTGGAGGAAGCGGTCGCGCTGATCCAGGAGCTGACCGAGGTCGGCATCAGCCACGTCGCGTTCAAGCCGGGCACGGTCGCCCAGATCCGCGCGGTGCTGCGCATCGCCGACGAGGTCCCCGACTACCCGGTCATCATGCACATCGAAGGCGGCAGGGCCGGCGGTCACCACTCCTGGGAAGACCTCGACGACCTGCTGATCGAGACCTACGCCGAACTGCGCGGCCGCGACAACGTGGTGGTCTGCGTCGGCGGCGGCATCGGCACGCCCGAGCGGGCCACCGAATACCTGACCGGTGAATGGTCGGCCGCGCACGGCTACCCGGTGATGCCGCTGGACGGCGTGCTGGTCGGCACCGCCGCGATGGCCACGCTGGAGGCGACCACCGCTCCCGAGGTCAAGCAGTTGCTGGTCGACACCCCCGGCACCCCCGACTGGGTCGGCGCGGGCACCGCCAACGGCGGAATGGCTTCGGGCCGCAGCCAACTCGGCGCGGACATCCACGAGATCGACAACGCCGCCTCGCGGACCGGACGTCTGCTCGACGAGGTGGCCGGTGACGCCGACGCGGTCGCCGAACGTCGCGAGGAGATCATCGCGGCGCTGAACACCACCGCCAAGCCGTACTTCGGCGACGTCGCCACCATGACCTACCTGGACTGGCTGGAGCGCTACGTCGAACTGGCCGTGGGCCTGGACCGCCGCAAGGATTTCGACTGCGGCAGCGACATCGGCGAGGCGATCATCGACGCCACCCGCTCGGTGTGGTTGGACATCACCTGGCGCGACCGGTTCGCGGAGATGGTGCGGCGCACCGAATCCCGCCTCAACCCGGCCGACCGCGGCGAGATCGAGACGCTGTTCGCCGATGATGACGAGTTCGAGCGCCCGGTGGACGCGATCTGCCGCCTGAAGGAGCGCTACACCGCCGCCGAGACCACGCTGCTGCATCCGGCCGACGTGCCGTTCTTCATCTCGCTGTGCAAGATCCCGGGCAAGCCGGTGAACTTCGTGCCGGTGGTCGACGGTGACGTGCGCCGCTGGTGGCGTTCGGATTCGCTGTGGCAGGCCCACGACCCGCGCTACTCCGCCGATCAGGTGTGCGTGATCCCGGGCACCGTCGCGGTGGCAGGGATCACCCGGGTCGACGAGCCGGTCGGCGAACTGCTGGACCGTTTCGAGCAGGACACCGCCTACGCGCTGGTCCGCGCCGGTGACGTGCCCGCCGCGGTCGACGCGCGCCGGGTCGCCGGGGTGACCGGCGGACCGATCGACACCGTGCTGGCCGCGCCGGACGTGCAGTGGTCCGGGCGCACCACCGTCAACCCGGTGCACCGCCTCGGCGACCTGACCGAGTGGACCGTGGACGGCAAGGGCGCGGTGCACCCGCGCACCGGTGCGACCCTGGTCGAGACCACCGGCCCCGAGGCCGAGAACGCCTACGTCGAGCTGAGCGTCCCGCTGCTGGGCCGCGACGCGGTGAAGATCCGGATCACCGTGCCGGTCTCCGCTTACAACGGCGGCGCGCCGGTCATCACCGAGGACGACGCCGAGACCGCGATGTCGGCGCTGCTGGCGGTCGCCGCCGGACAGTCGCTGCCGGAGGTGAAGGGCGGCACCGCGCACCTGAACGTCGCGTGGACGCCGGATCTGCTGGCCGACCACGCCGGCGTCACCGGATCGGGTCTGCCCGCCTCGCTGAGCACCCTGGGGCGCACCGTGCCCGACGTCTTGGTCGGCGCCTGCTGGCCCGCCGTGTTCGCGGTGCTCGGGGCCACCCGCACCGCCGACGGCGCGAGCGTCATCGAGGGCATGCTCGACCTGGTCCACCTCGATCATCAGGTCCAATTGCACGACGAACTGCCCGCCGACACCAGCGTTCTCGTGGTGCGCGCCACCGCGGGCGAGACCGTCGACACCGATATGGGTCGCGTGGTCGAGGTCAGCGTGAAGATCACCGGCATGCTGGACAAGCCGGAGACCGGTCTGTCGATGCCGCCGGTCGCGACGCTCACCGAGCGCTTCGCCATCCGCGGCCGCAACGGCGCCGGGGAACTGGCCGATCCGCCGCGCGCGGCGGGCTCGGTCTCCGACTCCGTCACCGACACCCCGCGTCGCAGGCGTCGTGACGTCACCATGGTCGCCCCGCGCGCCATGCACGCCTTCGCCGCGGTCTCGGGCGACCACAACCCCATCCACACCAGCGAATCCGCCGCCAAGCTGGCCGGACTCGGCAGCCCGATCGTGCACGGTATGTGGCTCTCGGCCGCCGCCCAGCACGCGGTCTCCGCGGTCGATCCGGACAGCGCGGCGCCCGCGCGGACGCTGACCGCGTGGACCACCCGCTTCCTGGGCATGGTGCGTCCCGGCGCGGAGATCGACGTGCGCGTGGAGCGGATCGCGGTCGACGCGGGCAGCGAGATCGTGGAGGTCTCCTGCCGGACCGGCGGCGATCTGGTGATGACCGCGACCGGTCGCACCGCCGCCCCGAAGACCGTCTACGCCTTCCCCGGCCAGGGCATCCAGGCCAAGGGCATGGGGCTGGACGCGCGGACCCGTTCCAAGGCCGCCAAGGAGATCTGGGACCGCGCCGACAAGCACACCCGCGAGGCCCTCGGCTTCTCGATCCTGGCCGTGGTGCGCGACAATCCGACCTACCTCAAGGCGCGCGGCGTCGAGCACCGGCACCCGGACGGCGTGCTGCACCTGACCCAGTTCACCCAGGTCGCCATGGCCACCCTCGGTGTCGCGCAGGTCGCGGAGTTGCGCGAGGCGGGCGCGATGGTCGAGGGCGCGATGCTGGCCGGTCACTCGGTCGGCGAGTACAACGCGCTGGCCGCGGTGGCCGGTGTGCTGCCGCTCGAGGCCGTGCTCGAGGTGGTGTTCCAGCGCGGTTCGGCCATGCACGAACTGGTGCCGCGTGATGCCAAGGGCCGCAGCAACTACCGGATGGCCGCGATCCGGCCCTCGCAGATCGGACTGCCCGACGACGAGGTCGTCTCGTTCGTGGCCGGTGTGGGCGAGCGGGTCGGCGAATTCCTCGAGGTCGTGAACCTGAACCTGCGCGGCTCGCAGTACGCGATCGCGGGCACGGTCGCGGGCCTGGAGGCGCTGGAGACCGAGATCGACCGCCGCCGTGCCGAATTCGGCGGCAAGCGGGCCTTCATCCTGGTGCCCGGCATCGACGTGCCGTTCCATTCGACGGTGTTGCGCAAGGGCGTGCCGGAGTTCCGGCAGAAGCTCGAGCAGTTGCTCCCGCAGGATCTGCACCCGGAAATCCTGGTCGGCCGCTACATCCCGAACCTGGTGCCCAAGCCGTTCTCGCTGGACCGCGCGTTCGTCCAGGAGATCGCGGACCTGGTGCCCTCCGAGCCGCTGACCGAGGTCCTCGCCGACTTCGACGGCTGGGCCGCGCGCCCCAACGACCTGTGCCGGGTGGTGTTGATCGAGCTGCTGGCCTGGCAGTTCGCCAGCCCGGTGCGCTGGATCGAGACCCAGGACCTGCTGTTCACCGCGGTCGCCGACGGCGGTCTCGGGGTCGAGCGTTTCGTGGAGATCGGTCTCGGCGCTACGCCGACCGTGGCGAACCTGGCGAGCCAGACCCTCAAGCTCCCGAGCTTCGGCTCGGCCGCGGTCGAGGTGCTCAACATCGAGCGCGAGGCGAGCATCGTCTACGCCACCGACACCGATCCCGCGCCGGTGGACGACGAGCCGGAGGACACCCCGGCCGAGACCGCCGCCGCACCCGCCGCCGCGGCCCCCGCGCCCGTGGCGGCGCCGGTCGCGAGCTCGGGCGGACCGCGTCCGGACGACATCGTCTTCAGCGCCGCCGACGCCACCCGCGTGCTCATCGCGCTGTGGACCAAGCTGCGGCTGGACCAGATCGGCCCGGTGGACACCATCGAGGGTCTGTGCGACGGCGTGTCCTCGCGCCGCAACCAGTTGCTGGTCGACCTGGGCGCCGAACTGTCGCTCGGCGCGATCGACGGGGCCGCCGACGCCGACATGGGCGCGCTCTCGGCCACCGTCGAGCGCTTGGCCCGCACCTACAAGCCCTTCGGCTCGGTGCTCTCGGATTCTATCGGCGATCACCTGCGCAAGGTCTTCGGCCCGTCCGGCAAGCGGCCCGCCGCCATCGCCGAACGCGTCAAGAAGGTCTGGGAACTCGGTGACGGCTGGGCCCACCACGTCACCGCCGAGGTCTCCCTCGGCACCCGCGAGGGCGCCAGCGTGCGCGGCGGCGACCTGGGCGGACTGGTCGGCGGCGCGCTCGGCGACGGCGCCGCGGTGGACGCGGCCGTCGACGCGGCCGTGCAGGCCGTGGCCTCCCGACGCGGCGTCTCGGTGACGCTGCCCGCGGCCGGTGGCGGCGGCGGTGGCACCGTCGACGCGGCGGCGCTGGGCGAGTTCACCGAACAGATCACCGGCCGCGACGGCGTGCTGGCCAAGGCCGCGCGCGTCATCCTGGACGAACTCGGGCTCAGCGAACAGATCTCCGCGGTCGAGGCCGCCGACGATTCGCTGGCCGATCTGGTCTCGGCCGAACTCGGCTCGGACTGGCCGCGCATGGTCGCCCCGACCTTCGACGGTCGCAAGGCCGTGCTGATCGACGACCGCTGGGCCACCGCCCGCGAGGACCTGGTCCGGCTGTGGCTGGGCGAGGACAGCGAGGACGTCGCCGTCGAGGGTTACCTCGGCGCGGGCGAAGCCGTTGCCGCGCAGGCCGAATGGTGGCGGGCGCGCGCCAAGCACGAGGCGCGGTCGGTGCTGGCCGGTGTTTACGAGCGCATCGCCGAGGCCGCGCGCACCGAGGAACCGGGTCTGTGGTCCTCCGATGTCGCCGTGATCACCGGGGCGAGCAAGGGTTCCATCGCCGCCGCGGTGACCGGACGCCTGCTGCGCGGTGGCGCGACGGTGGTGGTCACCACTTCGAGCCTGAACGACGAGCGTCTCGGCTTCTACCGCTCGCTCTACCGCGACAACGCCCGCCAGGGCGCGGCGCTGTGGGTGGCGCCCGCGAACATGGCCTCCTACCAGGACATCGACGCGCTCATCGAGTGGGTCGGCACCGAGCAGGTGGACAACGCGGGCGGCGCGAAGGTCAAGACCAAGGACGCCATGACCCCGACCCTGTTGCTGCCGTTCGCGGCGCCGCGGGTGGCGGGCGATCTGTCCGACGCGGGCGCGCGCGCCGAACTCGAGATGCGCGTGCTGCTGTGGTCGGTGGAACGTCTCATCGGCGGACTGTCCGCGCTGGGCGCGGATCACGACGTCGACGCGAAACTGCACGTGGTGCTGCCGGGTTCGCCCAACCGCGGCCTGTTCGGCGGTGACGGCGCCTACGGCGAGTCCAAGGCCGCCCTGGACGCGGTGGTCGCCAAGTGGCGGGCCGAGAAGTCCTGGGCCGCGCGGGTCACGCTGGTGCACGCGCTGATCGGCTGGGTGCGCGGCACCGGCCTGATGGGTCACAACGATCCGATGGTCGACGCGGTCGAGGCCGCGGGCGTGCAGACCTGGTCGACCGCCGAGATGGCCGACGAACTGCTCAAGTGGTGCACCTCGCGGGCCCGTCAGGTGACCGCGACCGGCCCGCAGCAGATCGACCTGACCGGTGGTCTGGCCCGCGCCAAGCTGGACCTGCCCGCGCTGGCCAAGCAGGCCGCCGAACAGGCCGCCGTCGAGGAGAGCGAAGCGGACGACGTCGCGACGATCCCCGCGCTGCCCGCGCCGCCGACCCTGAGTTCGGCGCTGCCCGTCCCCGAATGGGGCGAGGTGACGGCCGATCTCGCGGATATGGTCGTCATCGTGGGCGCGGGCGAACTCGGCCCGTACGGGTCGGCGCGCACGCGCTTCGAGGTCGAGGTGGCCGACGAACTGTCCGCCGCGGGCGTGCTCGAACTGGCCTGGACCACCGGCATGGTCACCTGGGAGAACGATCCCAAGCCCGGCTGGTACGACACCGAATCCGGTGACCTGGTGCCGGAATCCGAACTGGCCGAGCGCTACCACGACGCGGTGGTCGCCCGCTGCGGCGTGCGGCGCTACGCCGACGACGGCGCGATGCTCGACAACACGGCCCCGCTGATGACCTCGGTCTTCCTCGACGAGGACCTGTCGTTCACGGTGGGCACCGAAGCCGAGGCGCGGGCCTTCCACGGGTCCGATCCGGAGCACACGGTCATCACCCCCGCCGAGTCCGGCGACTGGACGGTGACCCGCAAGGCGGGCACCGAGATCCGGGTGCCGCGCAAGACCAAGCTCTCGCGCACCGTCGGGGGCCAGATCCCGACCGGCTGGGACCCGACCATCTGGGGCATCTCCGCCGATATGGCGTCCTCGGTGGACCGGGTCGCGCTGTGGAACATCGCCTGCACCGTGGACGCGTTCGTCAGTTCCGGGTTCAGCCCGGCCGAGCTGATGAGCTGGGTGCACCCCAGCCTGGTGGCCAACACCCAGGGCACGGGCATGGGCGGCATGTCCTCGATGCGCTCGCTCTACGTCGACAACCTGCTCGGCGAGCCGCGCCCGAACGACATCCTCCAGGAGGCGCTGCCGAACGTGGCGCTGGCCCACGTGGTGCAGTCCTACGTCGGCAGCTACGGCGCGATGGTGCACCCGGTGGCGGCGTGCGCGACGGCGGCGGTCTCGGTCGAGGAAGGCGTGGACAAGATCCGCCTCGGCAAGGCCGACGTGGTGGTCGCGGGCGGCTTCGACGATCTCGGCATCGAGGGCATCGTCGGCTTCGGCGACATGTCGGCGACCGCGGATTCGGCGGCGATGAGCGCCAAGGGCATCAGCGACCGCTACTTCTCCCGCGCCAACGACCGTCGTCGCGGCGGCTTCGTCGAATCGCAGGGCGGCGGCACGGTGCTGCTCGCCCGCGGCGAGGTCGCGCTGGAACTCGGTCTGCCGGTGTTGGGCGTGGTGGCCTACGCGCAGTCCTTCGCCGACGGCGTGCACACCTCCATCCCGGCCCCCGGCCTGGGTGCGCTGGGCGCGGGCCGCGGCGGACGCGAATCCCGCTTCGCCGCCGAACTGCGCAAGCTCGGCGTCGGCGCGGACGACATCGCGGTGATCTCCAAGCACGACACCTCCACCGCGGCCAACGATCCCAACGAGTCGGAGTTGCACGAGCGGTTGGCCGAGGCGATCGGCCGCACCGAGGGCGCACCGTTGTTCGTCGTCTCGCAGAAATCGCTGACCGGCCACGCCAAGGGCGGCGCGGCGGCCTTCCAGCTGATCGGCCTGTGCCAGGTGCTGGAGAACGGCGTGGTGCCGCCGAACCGCAGCCTGGACTGCGTCGACGACAAGATGGCCGCCTACCCGCACCTGGTGTGGGCGCGCGAACCGCTGCGCTTCGGCGAGCGTTTCCCGCTCAAGGCCGGTCTGGTGACCTCGCTCGGCTTCGGACACGTCTCGGGTCTGCTCGCGGTCGTGCATCCGGAGGCGTTCGTCCAGGCCATCGCGCCGGGTCGGCGGGCGGACTACCAGCGGCAGGCCGAACAGCGTCAGCTGGCGGGCAGGCAGCGTTTCGCCGAGGCCATGTGCGGCGGCGCGCCGCTCTACGAGCGTCCGGCGGATCGTCGTCTCGGCGGCGAGGGCACACCGTCCTCGACGGTCCGGCAGCTCGAGGCCGACATGCTGTTGTCGACCGAGGCGCGACTGGGCGGTGACGGCGTGTACCGCGCCGACGGATTCGGGTGCAACACCGGGGCTTCCGCTCCGGTCGGCCCGGCGGCGTCGTAGGCTGCGCGTTCGTGACGATTCTCGGCATCGGCCTGGACTTGGTGACCATCTCCGAGTTCTCCGAACAACTCGAACGTGTCGGAACCACCATGCTCAGGGAGAGTTTCACCGCCGGTGAGCGGCGCTACTGCCAGAGCAAGGGCACCGATCCGGCGCGCAGTTACGCGGCGCGGTGGGCGGCGAAGGAGGCGGTCCTCAAGGCGTGGGCCTCCTCCCGGTTCGCCCGCAGCCCGCAGATCGGCGACAACCCGTACCCGCTGATCGAGGTGGTGAACGACGCGTGGGGCAGGCCGAGCATCAAACTGCACGGCCTTGCCGCGGAATTCCTGCCCAGGGTCCGGGTGCACCTGTCGCTGACCCACGACGGCGACACCGCGGCCGCGATGGTCGTGCTCGAGGATCCCGGTGAGCTCGCCGACCTCCTCGAGAATCAGGGCTGAGGCCCGAGGGCGCGAGACGCGAAGGCGGACGGACCGATCGGTCCGTCCGCCTTTCGTCGTGTGCCGGGTCGAGGGCTCAGCGCTGGCTGGCCGTGCGCGATTCCTTCTCGGCCACCAGCAGATACGCGACCATGAGCCGCTTGAGTTCCGAGACCGCCTCGGCGTTGCTCTGATCGTCCTGCACCGAGAAATTCAGCATCGAATAGACCACGTGCACCAGCACTTCGGCCATCATCGTGCGGCGGGCGCGCGGGGTGCGCGGCGTCAGCGGCCGCAGCATCTGCGAGACCACCTCGGCGAATTCCTTCTCGTGGATCGCGCCGGTGGCCCGCGTGGACGGGGTGGACTGCATGGCCAACCACACCTCGCGCCGCGAGGGATCGGTCATCCACAGATTCGCCAGATGATCGACGAACTGGTTCATGTGGCGCAGCCAGTCCAGCGACGGGATCTCGCCGTGGAAGTCCGCGAGTTCCTGGGACACCGCGACCAGATCCTGGCGGTTCAGCTCGCACACGATGACGTACTTGTTGGCGAAGAACTGGTACAGCGTGCCGATCGGCACCTCGGCCCTGGCCGCGACTTCCTCACAGGTGAACGACTCGAAACCGACCTCGACCAGCAGTTCTCTCGACGCCTGGAGCAACGCGTCGAATTTGCGCTTGCTGCGCTCCTGGGTCGGACGGCGCCGCGGCATCAGCTCCTGCGGGTCGTCCTGCAGTTCCAACGCGGGGTCCAGGTGCCGCTTCGCCCTGGCCTCCGTGTGCACATCCACCCACCCAGGCTAGCGGTACCGACACGCGTGCGACACGCGCACTGGGATAGCGTGTTCTGTTCTGTACGATTTCACGACCCATCCGCAGCCCACATCGTGCCGAAGACATAACCGAGCGTGCGTGGATTCATTCCGTTGTTTCCAGGAAGGCACAAATCTGTGGGAGCTCGATCTGTGGTCACCGTCGGCGTCTCCACCGAGCGCGGCGCGGTGCATGCGGTGGTACTGGCCGACACCGGCGAACATCTGCCCGAACGCATCCTGTTGCACCGCGTGGAACGCACCCGCGGCGACACCAAGGCCGACGTGGCCGCCGCGGTCGAGACCGCGATGGACGAGGTCGCCTCGGAGATCGGTCCGCACCGGCGGATCGCGGGCGCGGCGGTCGCCTACCGCGACGCCGCCGAGCGCCGCGCCATCGTCACCCGACTGGCCTCCGGCCCGTGGCATTCGACCTCGATGGTGTCGACCAAATCCGCGCACCTGAGCCTGGCGGCGATGATGCCGTGGCTCGGCGACCACGACCACCTGCTGATCTGCGAGGTGGTCCCCGGCTACCAGTCCTTCACGCTGGTCGACCGGGCCCGCACCCGGGTACTCGCGGCCACCTCGCAGTCCGGGATCGCCAGCGAGCATTCGCTGGCCATCGCCGTCACGGCCGCCTGGGATCAGCTCGAGGCGGCCGCCGTGCGCCCCGACGCGGTGGTCATGATCGGCTCGGCCGCCGACGCCGCCGTGGTACGCGCCGCGCTCGAAGGTTTCGGGGTGCCGGTCCTACCCTGCCCGATCTCGGTGTCCGCGCCCGCGGCGGGCGCGGCGATCTCGGCGCTGCCCGAAACGGTCGGCGTCGTCTCCGGCGACGACGTCGAGGACGTGCCCCGCTACGGCCGCGGCACCGCCGCCCTGCTGGCCGCGGCCAGCGTGCTGGCGGGCGGCCTGCTGGCGGGCGGGGTCTACATGGTCGACTCGCTGTCCACCCCCACCTCGACGGTGCTGGCCGACACCCACACCACCGCGGATTCGCGCGTCATCGAGGAGGACGCGGTCAGCCCGCCGCCCGCGCCCGCTCCGGTGATCCCTGGCCGCACGCCCACGATCACCCTGCCGCGCGCGCAGGGCCCGACCGTCCCCGCCGCCCACGACACCGGCACCACGGGCCGTTTCTGGGGCACCCGCCCGATGACGCCCGATCAGCCCACCCCGGCCCTGGAATCCGAGGAGCGCACGCCCGAACCGCTGACCCCCGGTACGGGCGCACCGGGGTCCACCCGGGTCGGCAATCCCGATGCGGCGATGCTGTTCCCGGGCGAGACCCCGCCGCCGCCCGCGTTCACCCCCGAGGCGCAGCAGTGGTGGGACAACCACTTCCGGCTCATGATGCAGTGGGCCTCCGAACAGCTCACCCCGGCCCAGCCCGAGGCTCCCGAGGCGCGCACCGAACGGTCCTCGCGCACCGAGGAATCCGGCGAGCAGCGGTCCGGCGCGCACGACGGCGGCGAGTACGTCGAAGGCGGCGCGATCGGGCAGCGCACCGCGGTGCACGGTCGGCACGCGGCGGGCAGGCACGCCGCGGTCTGAACCTCAGAAGTCACGAGACCCTCGACGATAGGTACGCCGAGGGTCTCGTGCTTTGTCCGGACGCACTCCGGTGCGGTCAGTCGGCGGTGCGGCGGGCGAACAGCGTGCGGGCCCCGAGGAATCCGAGCGCCGCGATCCCGAGGCACCACGCCGCGCCGACGGCCGCGCTGTCGCCGATCTCGGTGCCGGTCAGCAGTCCGCGCACCGTCTCGATGACCGGGGTGACCGGCTGGTGTTCGGCGAAGGCGTGCAGCCAGCCGGGCATGGTCTCCGGCGGGACGAACGCGCTGCTGACGTAGGGCAGGAACAGGAAGAAGAACGTGAACCCGTTGGCCGCTTCCGGATTGGCGGCCAGGACGCCGAGGCAGGCGGCGAGCCAGGACAGCGCGAGGACGAACAGCGCGATCATCGCGAACGCCCCGAGCCAGCGCAGCGGGTCGGCGGTGGGCCGGAATCCGACGGCGACCGCCACCGCGATCACCAGGGTCGTGGTGATCATGTTGCGGATCAGGCTCTCCAGGACATGTCCGGTGAGCACCGCCGAGCGGCCGATGTCCATGGCGCGGAACCGGTCGATGATGCCTTCGGACAGGTCGGTGGACAGGCTGACCGCGGTGGTGGCCGCGCCGAATCCCGCGCACAGCAGGATGATTCCCGGCACGACGTAGTCGATGTAGGCGCCGGGGCCGATCTCGATGGCGCCGCCGAAGACGTAGACGAACATCAGCAGGATCACCACCGGCACCGCGACGGTCATGATCAGGGAGTCGGGGCTGCGCAGGGTGTGGCGCAGGTTGCGGTCGAGCATGGTGGCGCAGTCCTGGGCGGCGCGCACCGCGGGGGACAGGGTGGTCATCGCGGGTCTCGTTCGTTCGGGGTCGCTCAGGCGACCGATGCGGGGTGGGCGGGATGTCCGGTCAGGGCGAAGAACACGTCGTCCAGATCGGGGATGTGCACGGTGAGCTGTTCGACGGTGATGTCGAGTTCCTCGAAGCGATCCAGCAGGCGTTTCACATCGCCCGCGTTGCCGTCGGAGGGCACCTGGAGGGTGAGTTCGTCGTCGTCGGCGGCCCCCGCGCGCTCGGCGATCGCGGCGACGGCGGCGCCGAGTTGGCTCCGGTCGCCGAAGCGCAGTCGGATGTGTCCGCCCGGCGCGCGCTGTTTGAGTTCCTCGGGGGTGCCCTCGGCGACGATGACGCCGTGGTCGAGCAGCGCGACGCGGTCGGCGAGTTGGTCGGCTTCCTCGAGGTATTGGGTGGTGAGGAAGACGGTGACGCCTTCGGCGGTGAGCCGTTGGATGACCTGCCAGAGTTCGCGACGGCTGCGCGGGTCCAGGCCGGTGGTGGGTTCGTCGAGGAAGATCAGGTCGGGGCGGCCCATCAGGCTCATGGCCAGGTCGAGACGGCGGCGCAGCCCGCCGGAGTAGGTTCCGGCGCGTCGGTCGGCGTGTTCGACCAGGTCGAAGCGTTCGAGCAGTTCGGCGGTGCGCGCGGTGTTCTCGGCGCGGTCCAGGTGCAGCAACCTGCCGGTCATGCGCAGGTTCTCCCGCCCGGTGAGGACGTCGTCGACGGCCGAGTACTGCCCGGTGACGCCGATCCGGCGGCGGACGGCGGCGGGTTCGCCGAGCGGGTCGTGGCCCAGGACGCGGATCTCGCCGCGGTCGGGACGGCCGAGGGTGGCCAGGATGCGGACCAGAGTGGTCTTGCCCGCGCCGTTGGGGCCGAGCAGGGCGAAGACGGTGCCCGCGGGCACCGTCAGGTCGATGCCGGTGAGCACGGTGTGCTCGCCATGGGACTTGGCGAGTCCGCGGACGGTCAGGGCGGGGTGCGGTGCACGGGACATGAGGTCTCCTGAACTGCTTATGTGATAAACAGAGTTTATAGAGTAAACAGTTCTTACGCGCAAGGGCGGTCTTGGACAGCGATCGGGCCCCGACCACAATGGGGGCGGGAGTCCGCTACCCAGGAGAGGAGACGGGACCGTCGATGACCGAGTCCGACAACACCGAAGTCCCCAGGTCACTGGCGTTGCTGTGGGGATTGGACACCCCGGGCGGACGCGGTCCCAAGCGGGGACTCAGCCTCGAGCGCATCCTCGAAGCGGCGGTGGAAGTGGCCGACGCCGAGGGCTATCAGGCGCTGTCCATGGGCCGGGTGGCCAAGCACCTCGGCTTCACGGCCATGTCGCTCTACCGCTACGTCGACAGCAAGCAGACCCTGGTCGACCTGCTCCTGGACTGGGTGATCGGGCCGCCGCCCGCCGTCGAGCCGGGCGCATCGTGGCGGACCGGACTGCGCGGGTGGGCGGTCGCCGAATACGAGGCCATCGCGCGGCACCCCTGGTGGCTGGACATCCCGCTCATCGGCCCGCCCATGGGACCCAACAACATCGCGTGGCTGGAGGCGGGACTCGGGGTGCTGGCCGAGACCGGCATCCCGGTGCAGGTTCGGCTCCAATTGGTCATGAACCTGACCTTCTACGTCATGGGCCGGATGCGGGTGGCGCGCGGACTCGACGTCGGGGACGTCGAGGATGATCCCGCCGCCGACGCGCTGGTCCGGCTGATCGATCCGGCGCGCTTCCCGAACGTGGCGGCGGCGTTCCGCGCGGACCCGTCCTTCGAGGACGACATCGACTGGGTCAAGGCCGATTTCGAGTTCGGCCTGGACCGGATGCTGGACGGATACGAGGACCACGTCCGCACCCTGCGGTGAGCCGCGCCCGACTCACCGCGGCGCGAAACTCAGACCGACAGGTCGCGACGCAGCTTGGCGACGTGACCTGTCGCGCGCACGTTGTACTGGGCGACCTCGATGCGGCCCTGTTCGTCGACCAGGAAGGTGGAGCGGATCACGCCCTTGACCGTCTTGCCGTACATGGTCTTCTCGCCGAACGCGCCCCACGCGGCGAGCACCTGCTTGTCCGGATCCGACAGCAGCGGGAAGGTGAGCTTCTCCGCGTCGCGGAACTTGGCCAGCTTGGCGGGCTTGTCGGGGGAAATGCCGAGTACGGCCAGACCGGCGCCCTCGAGGTCGGCGAGGTTGTCGCGGAAGTCGCAGGCTTGCTTGGTGCAGCCCGGCGTGCTCGCAGCGGGGTAGAAGTAGACGATCACCTTGCGGCCGCGGTAGTCGGCGAGCGAGACCTCCGCGCCGTCGGCGTCGAGCAGCGTGAACGCGGGGGCGGTGTCGCCGGGGGAGAGTCGTTGGTTGTCGGTCACGCCCTGCACGGTAACCGACCGGGCCGACATCGAGCGGCCCGATACACTCGTGCCGAGCCCCGGTGACGCGCGGACTGCTCGGCTCGCACGCCAGGTCCGTGCCCGGCGGCACGCCAATCCGACAGGAGGACAGTTACGTGGCAAGGGATACCGAGCGGATCGAGCGGGACATCGAGGAGGCCCGCGCCCGGCTCGCGAGCACGCTCGACGAGATCGCGGTGCGCGCCGATCCGCAGCGGATCGCGAACGACACCAAGCATCTGGTGGTGGCCAAGCTGAACGAGCCGAAGATCAAGTACAGCCTGATCGGCGCGGGAGCGGTCGTGGTCGGGTTGGTGCTGGTCAAGCTGTTCCGCTGACCGAACCCCGAACAAAAAACACCCGGTGCGGCGCATTCGCCACACCGGGTGTTCTCGTTTTCGGTGGTATCAGACCGTCGGGCAGGCGAATCCGTCGCCGTCGGGATCCAGGTGCGGTCCGTAGCCGGGCTCGCCGCGGAACAAGGGGGCGCGACCTGCCGCTCGGGCGTCGTCGCAGTTGTTGAAGGCGCCTCCCGCGGAACCGGTCTGGGTGAGACCGGCCGAACCGGTCGCGGCCACGCCGGTGTCGATGGCGGAGGAGCCCGTCCCCGCCGAACCGGTGGGGACGGCCATGGCGACCGGGGCCGCGAGCAGGGTCAACCCCGCCGCGGCGGCGCTGACGGTGAGCCGGCGAACGTTCATGAATTCCTCTGTGTCTGCTGTGATGGTTGTGGCGTCTGGGTCGGGCGACGCCGCCTCCACCTTCGTGACGTGCCGTCCACTTGTCAACCGCGCGGTCCGGGATCGAGGGCCGCGCGGGCGGTTTCGCGACCGCGCGCCGGTTGTCGGGAGGTGTGCGTCACGGTGTCCGCGCGGCCGGGGTATCCGGGGGCGCGACCGGACCGGGCGTTCGGGGGATCGTGGACATGGGCCGTGGTCCGACCGTTAGTGTCCATGTCAACTAAATGAGGGTTAGGATCAATCTCGTGGTGCAGTGGTTGAGCGATGACGAGCAGCGGACCTGGCAGGCCTATGTGCGGCTGCGGCAGCGGTTGGACGCGGCGCTGGCCGCCGGGTTGGCGCGCGACGGCCTGTCCTGGGCCGACTACGAACTGCTCGTCGCGCTCTCGGCCGCACCCGGTGACTGTCTGCGCGCCAAGGATCTGGCCGCCGAGGTGTGCTGGGAGAAGAGCAGACTCTCGAAACATCTGGCGCGCATGGCCTCTCGCGGTCTGGTGGAGCGCACCCCCGCCGCCGACGACGCCAGGGGCATCCTGGTCCGGCTCACCCCGCACGGCCGCGAGGCCATCGAACGGGCCGCGCCCAACCACGTCGAATTGGTGCGCGCGCTGTTCATCGAACCGATGACCGCCGAGGAAGCCGAATCGCTGCGCTCCTTCGCCGACCGTGTCGTCCCGCAGGCCGAACAGGCCTCGACGCTGGACGGCGCGCGCTGATCAGTCCGCCGCCCACGGCTTGACCGGCGGTTTGACCCAGAGGATCTTCTCCGCGGCGTGCGGGCGACCGGTCGCGGGATGATCGGGGTTGCGCAGCGCCCACGCCGACTTCTCGGTCAGCAGATCCGCGACCGCGGTCCAGGTCTCTTCCGTGCTCGGCGGATTGGTGTCCGCGGCCCTGGCCAGCTTGCGCCGGGCGGCGGCGGGCAGGGCGAGCAGTTCGGCCGCGTCGATGTCGCGGTCCCACAGGTAAGCGGCCAAGCGGCGCGCCTTCTCGGCGCGGCGGCTGACCGACGCGTCGGTGTGCGCGTAATCGGCCACGGCGGTGATCCTAGACGGGGCCGACCCCCGGTCCCGATCGGGTGCGATCGGTCCGGGGGTCGGAATGCCGGGGATGACGGATCAGTACGCGCTGTTGACGTTGTCCATCGAGCCGTAGCGGTGCGCGGCGTAGTTGCAGGCCGCGACGATGTTGGAGACCGGGTTCCACACGTCGAACGCGGTGCCTTCCACGTGGTAGGCGGCGAAGGTGGGGTCGATCACCTGGAGCAGGCCCTTGGACGGGATGCCCATCGCGGCGTTGGAGTCCCACAGGTTGATGGCCTGGGGGTTGCCGGTGGACTCGCGCATGATGTTGCGGTGGATGCCCTCGTAGGTGCCCGGGATGCCCTTGGCGGACATGATGTCGAGCGCCTGACGGATCCAGCCGTCGAGGTTGTCGGCGTAGACCGGGGCGGGCGGAGCGGGGGCCGGCATCGGGGCGGGGACCGCCTCGGGAGCGGGCGCCGGGGCCGCCTCGGGGGCGGGAGCCGCGATCGCCTCGGCGGCGGGCGCGGGGGCGGCAGCCTGCACGGCGGCCACGGGCTGTTCGTCGGCGACGACGGCGGGGCGAGCGGAGGCGCTCTCATCGGCCATCGACACGGCGGAGGAGGCCGCGACGGCAATGATCCCCGCGGCGGCCACGGCGAAGGTGAAGCCTTCGCGGGCGGTGGTGCGGCGAATACGAGAAAAGCGTCCTGCGAGCATTGCGATGATTCCTTCTTCGGGGACTTGGTACCGATCGGCCGTGGATGGGCAGCGTCGATCAGGGGCGAGCGCCGTCGGGCGGACACTCACCGTTCGAGCAGATGTGCTGTTGTGTGATTTTTTTGTGAGGGGGCGAATGCCTCCCTGACAGCACGCCGTTCTTGCGGCGGGTGTCTGCCTGCGCGCTCCGCGCGTTCCCGCTTCGGGAACTCCACGACGAGGTGGATTCAGGCGGAGGGTGGGGATCGAGTATCCGAGCGCCGGATACACTCAGCGACCGATAGGAAGTCCTTGCGGGCTCCTGCGGCCGTTTTCCCGAATGCGAGTTGATAACTCCTCGGTCCAACCAAACCTCAGGTCTGTTCAACGACCTGATTGCAGAATGGTCACGGTAGTTGAACGCAGGGTGAACGAAAAGTTAATCCAAGGTGCTGGCGATCTTGGAAAGCCCAGGTTGAGAACAAAACCAGGGGCTTATGCAGGGGGTTTGCCACTAAACCTTATGTGGCCCACATCACAGAACTTTCCGCGTGACGCGCGCCATTTGCCCGTCGATTGCCCGAAAAGGCTGTCCGTTTTGTGATTGCTGATGTCGCGCGGTCACCATGCCGTTACGGTGCCGAGTCCGTACCGTGCCGCGAGCGCCCGGATAACGGTGATCGTGACCTGGGCTACACCCGCCGGGACCTGTGGGCGGTCCGCGGAGCGGCCGTGTGGCCGGTTGCGGGAGCCGCCGACGTCACCGTGACAGGCCGGGTGTCCCTCGGCGTGGGCGCGTGGGGGAGGGACGTCCCGAAGGGCGGCCAGCGCGTCGGGCGGGCGCAGGTGGTGGCGTCGGATGGACGCAAGCGGTGCCGGCGACGCGGGCGGAGACTACGACCGTACGGGGATGACGTGCGGCACAGTGGTTTTCACCGGCTCGGAAAGCTGAGGGCCATGTCGATGTCCGGGAGAGATCACGATTTCGGCGCAGCATGGGCGGCAGTGCGAACCGAACGGTCGGGATTTCGTATGCTTCGAGATCAGCGATATCGACGAGCGACACGAATCGGGAGTGACCACCGCGTTTCCGCTGGTGACGGGAGGTTGTGAAGTGTGCGCCATCAGGGACTCGAACCCCGAACCCGCTGATTAAGAGTCAGCTGCTCTGCCAATTGAGCTAATGGCGCTTGCCCCGTGTTCCGGTGCGGGACAAACAGTAACAGGCGGAGGGCGCAGAAGTGAAATCGCCTGCTGAGCGGGCCGAACACGCGGTGTGCGGCACTGTTCACATCCGGGCGCGTCGGTGTTAACACCGACCGCCGTCGCGTTGATCTACCGGGGTGAGGTCCGATTCGGGCGGTATGACTTTCGCCTTGGAACGGGTCCCGCTCGGCCGGCACAATGTTGGTCGTGGCCTCGACCGATCCCGCCGGCGCGGTGGGTTGAGCGCAATTTATTTCGGTTGGATCCGAAGCCATCGGCGTCTGCGCAGGACGTCGTGATGTGAAACGGGGTTGATTATGAGCGTTGGTCGAGGTAGAGCCGGTCGATCGATGCGCGCACTGGCCGCACCGGTCGCCTTGCTCGCGGTGCTCACGCTCGCGCTGTCGGCGTGTTCATCCACACAGGACAATTCGGCCACGGCCGTGGCGATCGATCGGAACCCGATCACCGAGTTGATCAAGCCCAAGCTCATGTCCCCGGTCAAGGACGGTGACGTCGGCGTGTCGCCCGGCATGCCGATGAAGTTCGCCGTGGAGGACGGGCAGTTCACCACTGTGACGTTGGTCAACCCGCAGAACCAGCCGGTGGCGGGCAAGCTCGCCGCCGACGGGCGCAGTTGGGAGACCACCGAGGTCCTCGGCTACGGCAAGACCTACACCCTCACCGCGCAGGCGATCGGCCTCGGCGGCGCGAACTCCACGTCGCTGCGCTTCACCACCAGTTCCCCGCAGAACCAGACCCACCCGTACCTGATCCCCGGCGAGGGCGAAGTGGTCGGCATCGGTCAGCCGGTGGCGGTGCAGTTCGATGAGAACATCCCCGACCGCAAGGCCGCCCAGGACGCCATCGAGATCACCACCGAGCCCGCGGTGGAGGGCGCGTTCTACTGGGTGAACAATCGCGAGGTGCGCTGGCGGCCCGAACATTTCTGGACCCCGGGCACCAAGGTCACCATCAACGTCAACGTCTACGGCAAGAACCTCGGCAACGGCCTCTACGGCCAGGACAATCTGACCTCGCACTTCGTCATCGGCGACGCGACGGTGTTCACCGCCGACGACAACACCAAGCAGGTCGTGGTCGAGCAGAACGGCCAGGTCGTCAAGACCATGCCGACCTCGATGGGCAAGGACAGCACGCCCACCGACAACGGGATCTACATCGTCGCCGACCGGCACGAGAAGATCATCATGGACTCCTCGACCTACGGTGTCGCGGTGAACTCCGCCGACGGCTACCGCACGCCGGTCGACTTCGCGACGCGACTGTCCTACAGCGGCATCTTCTTCCACTCCGCGCCGTGGTCGGTGGGCGCGCAGGGCTACTCCAACACCAGCCACGGCTGCCTGAACCTGAGTCCGGCCGACGCGCAGTGGGTGTTCCAGAACGCCAAGCGCGGCGACATCACCATCGTCAAGAACACCGTGGGCGGCACGCTGTCCGGCGTGGACGGCCTCGGCGACTGGAACATCCCGTGGCCGGAATGGAAGGCGGGCAACGCCGACATCGGCTGATCCGGAGACGAGAAAAGGCTCCTCGCGCGCGGCGCGGGGAGCCTTTTTCGTCGGCCGGTGTCAGTCGGGGATGTTCGGCCCCGGGGTGCCCGGGCAGGTGAGATTGGCGTTCATGGCGCTGCCGATCGCCGCGCACAGCAGCGGACCGCCGAAGATGAGCCGTTCCAGGCCCGGCGCGGACCCCGAGTCACCGGACCCGGTGGTGGTCGCGCCCCCGGAGGACCCCGCGGAGAACCCCGTGGTGACCGATCCTGACCCGGAATCGACGACGGGGGCGACAACAGCCGCCGTGGCGGCGGAGGAGCCGAGCAGTGAGCCCGCTCCGACAAGAGCGGCGATGACCGCGGAACGCATCACGAACTTGCTGTCTTTCTGGTCGCACAATGAGCGGGCGACACGGCTTCGCCCGCGACGGAAGTCTACGGACCCCACGGCGATCTGTACCACTTTCTGGCCATCTTGCGTTTCACAGCACACCCGAGCGGACCGTACACAGTGACACAGCACAGGGCGGACCCGGAGAAACGAAGGAGGCCCAGGTCGGGGGTGCCGACCTGGGCCTCTCGGGGTGAGTGACGGGACTCGAACCCGCGACAGCCAGGATCACAACCTGGTGCTCTACCAACTGAACTACACTCACCATCGCCGGCGAATCACCGGCGCGCTCGATACTAGCGTGTCACCCCGGCCGAACCCTAATCGGCGTCCGGTGCGCCGCCTTCGCGCGAGGTGAGCCGGTCTTTGTCGGCGGCGCGGGCGAGTTCGTTCGCGACGGCGGCGATCTCGGTGGTGGAGGGGCCGGGTGCGGTCACGAACGCGGTGCGCCGGTAGTACTCGAGTTCGCGGATGGATTCCTTGATATCGGCGAGCGCGCGGTGGGTCAGACCCTTTTCCGGCTGACCGAAATAGATGCGCGGATACCAGCGGCGACACAGTTCCTTGATGGAACTGACATCGATCATCCGGTAGTGCAGATGGGTGTCGAGTGCGGGCATGTCCCTGGCGATGAATCCGCGGTCGGTGGCGATCGAATTTCCGGCCAGCGGAACAGTTCCCGGCGCGGGCGCGAATTGCCGGACATAGTCGAGGACCTGTTGTTCGGCTTCGGCCAGGGTGACGGTGGACCGGCGGACCTCCTCGGTCAGCCCGGAGCGCGCGTGCATGTCGGCGACCACCGCGGGCATCGCGGCCAGCGCCTCGTCGTCGGCGTGGATCACGATGTCCACGCCGTCGCCGAGGATGTTGAGATCGCTGTCGGTCACCAGCGCGGCGACCTCGATCAGTTTGTCGCTGTCGAGGCGCAGCCCCGTCATTTCACAATCCATCCACACCACAAGTTTGTCCGACACCCGGGACACCTTACTGGGTTCGATTTGTCGGGCGAGCCAAGTCGCGGCGGGCGTCACCGGGTCGGTGAGCGCCGGTACCGATATCGGCGGGGATAGGCTTTCGGGGAAGTTCGGCCCAGGTTGTGTTCCACGGCGTTTCCCACGACGACGAATCCCGCGCACGCGGGAGCGAGAACCACACGGAGGACGTGCCATGAGCGAGGATTCCGCGGCGGATCGGCAGGAGACGGGCGCGTCCTCGGCGCGGGAGAAGGCGCAGGCCGCCCGGGCGGCGGCGTTGGAGGCGGCGCGCAAGGCCGCCGAGGCGCAGGCCGCCGCCGAGGCGGCCGAGCGGGACCTGCTCGCCCAAGAGGCGGCGGTCGCGACCGGGGTGGACGGGATCGGCGCGGTGCGGGCCGCCGAACAGGCAGAACGGGCGTCGGAGGACGCGGGCGCGGCGGATGAGCGGCGCAGCGCGGCCGAAGCCGACCTCGCGGCCGCGGACGCGACCTTGGCTCGGGAGATCGCCGACGGTTACGCGGTGACGGGCGCGGCGCTGGAATTGGGGACGGTGGTCGTGGACGGGCGGGTCGACCCGTCGGCGCGCGTGCGGATTCCGCTGGCCACGCTCAACCGGCACGGCTTGGTCGCGGGCGCGACGGGCACCGGTAAGACCAAGACCCTCCAGGGGATCGCGGAGCAGTTGTCGGCGGCGGGCGTCCCGGTGGTGCTGGCCGATGTGAAGGGCGATCTGGCGGGATTGTCGCGTCCGGGGGTCGCCGACGACCGGATCACGGCCCGCGCGGCCGAGACCGGCGCGTCGGACTGGACGCCCACCGCTTTTCCCACCGAATTCGTCTCGCTGGGCGCCGACGGTGTGGGCGTGCCGATCCGCGCGACGGTGACCTCGTTCGGTCCGGTCCTGATGAGCAAGGTGCTCGGCCTGAACGAGACCCAGGAGTCCACGTTGGGGTTGATCTTCCACTGGGCCGACAGCCAGGGGTTGGCGCTGCTGGATCTGAAGGATCTGCGGGCGGTCATCACCCACCTGACCAGTCCCGAGGGCAAACAGGACCTGAAGGGGATCGGCGGGGTGTCGGCGGCGACGGCGGGGGTGATCCTGCGGGCGCTGGTGAATCTGGAGGCCGAGGGCGGGCAGACGTTCTTCGGCGAACCGGAACTCGACCCGGCGGATCTGGTGCGCCTCTCGGGGGAGCGGGGCGTGATCACGCTGTTCGAGTTGGGCGCGCAGGCCGCCCGGCCGGTGATGTTCTCCACGTTCCTGATGTGGGTGCTGGCCGATCTGTTCCAGACCCTGCCCGAGGTCGGCGACATCGATCGGCCGAAGCTGGTGTTCCTCTTCGATGAGGCCCACCTGCTGTTCTCGGACGCCTCGAAGGCGTTCCTGGACCAGGTCGAGCAGACGGTGAAGCTGATCCGTTCCAAGGGCGTCGGGGTGTTGTTCTGCACCCAGTTGCCCACCGACATCCCGAATCCGGTGCTCTCGCAGTTGGGCGCGCGGATCCAGCACGCGTTGCGCGCGTTCACCCCCGACGATCAGAAGGCGCTGTCCAAGACGGTGCGCACCTATCCGAAGACCTCGATCTACGACCTGGAGCAGGCGCTGACCTCGTTGGGCACCGGTGAGGCGATCGTGACGGTGCTCTCCGAGCACGGCGCGCCGACCCCGGTGGCCTGGACCAGGATCGCGCCGCCGCGCTCGCTGATGGAGGCGATCGGCGCGGACGCCATCCGCTCGGCGGCGTTGACCAGCGCGTTGGCGGCCAAGTACAGGCACAGCATCGATCGGGAGTCGGCCTACGAGATCCTGAGCCGCAAGATCGAGGCGGCCGCCGAACCGGCCGCGCAGGCGCCGCCCGTGCCGGGTCGTCCGACGGCCGAGGAGGATTCGGCCGCCGAGCGCATCATGCGCAATCCGGCGGTGAAGAGTTTCCTGCGTTCGGCGGCGAGCGCGGCGGGCCGCGAGATCAGCCGCAGCCTGTTCGGCACCCGCAAGCGGCGCTAGGCGCCCGCGCGCGGCGATAGGTCCTGCGCGACGGCTACATTCGGCAGGTCGGCCATCTCGCCGGCGACCACGGCCTGTCGGAGGGAGTCACGGTGCCCATCGCGAATTTCGGGACGAAGGACGAGCCGGGTTTCGAGTTGGTGCGCAGCCCGGATCTGATCGTGGTGCGCGCCCGCTCCGGCCCCGGCGTGCCGCGCCGGATCGGGTCGGTGCGCACGCCGCTGAGCGCCGAACTCGACGACGCGCGGTTCGTCGTCGGCTATCCGGAGGCCGGGGTGGAGGTGTACCGGTTGCCCGCCGAATCGTCGGTCGAGCAGCGCAAGCGGGTGCTGCGGGCCGCGCCCGAGATCCGTTTCGCCGGCCACGTTCTGGTCGCTCCCGGGTCGGCGGAACCGGTGCTCTACACCGAGAACGTCTTCGTCCAGTTCGTTCCCGAGGTCACGCGGGCGCGGTGTCGGGAACTGCTCGCCGCCGCCGGACTGACCGTCAAGGACGAGGTGACCTACGCGGAGAACGCCTATTTCGCGGCCGCGCCGGAAGGGACCGGACTGCGGGTCTTCGACATCGCCGCCGATCTGCTCGCCCGCGCGGACGTGCGCTACAGCCATCCCGAGCTGATCCGGCCGCGGGCACGCAAGACCGTGTTCCCGCGGCAGTGGCATCTGGACCGCACGACCATCGGCGGCGTCGTGGTCGACGCGCACGCGGGAGTCGCTGCGGCGCACGCGATCACGCGCGGCGCGGGAATCACCGTGGCCGTGGTGGACGACGGCGTCGACGTCGATCATCCCGAGTTCGCCGGCGCGACGAAGATCGTCGCGCCGCGCGATGTCACCCTGGGCGTCGATGATCCGCGCCCCAAGGACGCCTTCGGCACCGGACCCGACGCGGGCGACAACCATGGCACCGCCTGTGCCGGGGTGGCCTGCGCCAACGGGACCGTCGGCGCCTCGGGTGTCGCGCCGGAGTCCGCGCTGATGCCGATCCGGTTGGTGTCCGGTCTGGGCTCGCAGGCCGAGGCGCAGGCGTTCCGATGGGCGGCCGAGCACGGCGCGGACGTCATCTCGTGCAGTTGGGGTCCGGCCGACGGCGCGTGGTTCCGCCCGCAGGACCCCGAGCACGACCGCGTGGTGCGGATGCCGGCGAGCACCCGACTCGCCATCGAGTACGCGGTCACGAAAGGGCGCGGCGGGCGCGGGTGCGTGGTGCTGTTCGCCGCGGGCAACGGCAACGAGTCGGTCGACAACGACGGCTACGCGAGTTCGCCGCTGGTGCTGGCGGTCGCCGCCTGCAACGACACCGGAAAGCGCAGCGTGTACAGCGATTTCGGGCGCGCGGTGTGGTGCGCGTTCCCGAGCAGCGACATGGGTCACGAGCCCTTCGGACACCCGCCGCCGCTGACCACCGGCATCTGGACCGTGGACCGGCACGGCCGCGACGGCTACAACACCGGCCGCAACGGCGACGGCGACCCGGCGGGCCAGTTCACCGGCAGCTTCGGCGGCACCTCGAGCGCGTGCCCGGGCGCGGCGGGCGTGGTGGCGCTGATGCTGTCGGTGCGGCCGGAACTGACACCCGACCGGGTGCGGAACCTGTTGAAGAACACCTGTGTCCGCATCGATCCGGAAGGCGGCGAGTACGACGCCACCGGACACAGCCCGAAGTACGGCTACGGGCGGGTGGACGCGCTGGCCGCGGTCCGCGCCGCCGCCGCGGCCGACCCGGTGCCGGTGGTCTGAGTCGCGTCGCACTCCGGCGGACAAGCCCGTCGCCGTGCGCCGAGGCCCGTTTTCCTGCGTGCAGCGCCGCTCGCCGTGTGGTCTGGCCCGGCGCGCAGCGCGGGGCCGTGTGCGCACGCTCGCTCGCCGTGTGGGCACGCTCGGTGGCCGGGCGCACCGTCCCGCGTCCGGATCGCAGCCTCGATCGAGGAGTCGTAGCGGTGTGGTGCCACGTCGTCAGACCGCGATGTCGCGGCGCAGCAGGTCTTCGACGGTCTCGCGCCGCACCAACTCCCGCGCGCGACCGTCCGCGACCGCGATGATCGGCGGTCGGCCGACGCTGTTGTAGGTGGAGGCGAGGCTGTGGTGGTACGCGCCGGTGCACGGCACGGCCAGCACCTCGCCCGCGCGCAGGTCGACGGGTAGTCGCACGTCGGCGGCCAAGACGTCGCCCGCCTCGCAGAAGCGGCCCGCGACGGTGGCGGTCATCTGCGGACCGCAGGGGTGTCGATTGGCGACGACGACGTCGTAGCGCGCGCCGTAGAGGGCCACTCGCGGGTTGTCGCCCATGCCGCCGTCGACGGTCACGTAGGTGTGGCCGCCCTCGACGTGTTTGACCGAGACGACCCGGTAGAGCGTGACGCCCGCGCGGGCGACGATCGCGCGTCCCGGTTCGAGGATGAGCACCGGGCGCGGGAAGTGCTGTCGCGCGCAGGCCGCGTCGAGCGCGTCCTCGAGGACCTGGGCGAGTTCGGTCAGGTTAAGTTCGGCGTCGCCTGGCCGGTAGGCGACCGCGTGTCCGCCGCCGAGGTCGAGTTCGGTGAGCAGGACGCCGTGCTCGCGCCGGATCACGGCCATCTCGGCGACCAGGCGGCGCACGGCTTCGCCGTAGTGGTCGGGGTCGTGGATCTGCGAGCCGAGGTGACAGTGCAGTCCGACCAGGCGCAGGTTCGGCTGCCGCAGCACCCTGGCGACCGCGTCGGCGGCGGCCTCGGAGCCGAGGGGGAAGCCGAATTTCTGGTCGAGCACGCCGGTGTGGACCGCCGGGTGACCGTGGACGTCGATGCCGGGCGAGAGGCGCAGCAGCACGTCTACCGGGGTGGTGGCGAGCGCGCTGAGCAGGGTGATCTCGGCGGGCGAGTCGACGACGATCCGGCCGACGCCCGCCCGCACCGCCGCGCGGAGTTCGTCGCAGGTCTTACCGTTGCCGTGCACGATGATCCGGCGCGGCGGCACCCCGGCGGCCAGGGCGAGGGCCAGTTCTCCCGAGGAGCACACGTCGACCCACAGGCCCTCCTCGGCGACCCAGGACGCGACCGCGCGGATCATCAGCGCCTTGCCCGCGTAGGCGATCCGCGCCTCGGGGAAGACCGCGCGATAGGCGCGGCACCGGGCACGGACCTCCGTCTCGTCCAGGACGTAGGTGGGCGTGCCGTAGTGGTCGGCGATATCGGCCAGCGCGACCGAGCCGACGGTGACCCGGCCCTCGTCGTCGTAGTGCGTCTCGCGCGGCCAGACGGCCGCGTCCAGGCGCGGGGGTGTTCCCGATCGCAGCGACGGAAAGATCTCGAGCAGCGTCACGGTGTCTCCTGGGGCGTCCCCGCCGTTCGGTATGCGGGGTCGTTGTCAGGATCGCGCCGCTGCCCGCCGGTGGACCCGCCGTTGACGGAACCCTGACGCTCGGCGCGCCCATCCGGACGCTTTCGCGACGGGCCTCAGTTGCCCAGGCGGCGGTACAGCGCGCCGGCGATCGGCGCGGACACCGCGCGCGGCGCGTACTGGCCCGCGACGCTCATCCCCTTGCCGAGCAGGCCGGGGACCACGCGCATCTTGTTGCGGGCCAGCGCGTCCAGCGACAGTTTCGCGGTGTGCTCGGCGGAGACCCAGATGAACTCGGGAACCTTGTTGTCGGAGACGAACGCCTCGGTCTGCTCGGGGTTGTCGGTGCGCACCGGGCCGGGGGCCAGCAGCGTGACGTGCACGCCCCGCCCGCGCAACTCACCGCGCAGCGATTCGGAGAAGCTGTTGGTGAACGCCTTGGACGCCGCGTAGGTGGCGTTGTTCGGGATCGGCATGTTGCCCGCCGCGGACCCGGTGATCAGGATGCCGCCGCCACCGCGCGCGAGCATGCCGGGCAGCACCGCCAAGCTCAGGTCGTGCACCGCGACGGCGTTGAGTTCCATCACCGACCGCTCGACGGCGGGATCGAGGTCGGCGACCGCGCCGAAGGTCGCCACGCCCGCGTTGTTGCACAGGATCGCGATGTCGCGGGCGGCCAGTTCCTCGACCAGGGGGGCGCGCTGCGCGCGATCGGACAGGTCGACCGCGCGCACCTCGGCGGTGACGCCGTGCCGCTCGGTGAGCCGTTGCGCCAGATCGGCGAGCAGTTCGCCGCGGCGGGCGACGAGGATCAGCGAATAGCCGCGGGCCGCGAGTTCGACGGCAAGGGCGGTGCCGATCCCGGAGGAGGCTCCGGTGACGACCGCGCGATTGTCCGAGGTGGGGGAAGGCAGACTCACGCTGCGAGCCTAGGCGATGCCCGCGCGCCGCTACAGCCGGGCCGCCAGCCTGGTGCCCTGGTCGATGGCCCGTTTGGCGTCGAGTTCGGCGGCCACTTCGGCGCCGCCGATCAGATGCGGTCGCAGCCCCGCCGCGAGTAGCGGTTCGACCAGGTCGCGCACCGATTCCTGGCCCGCGCACACGATGACGTTGTCGACCGGGATGAGCTGGGGCCGCTTGCGTTTCTCCCCGAAACTGACGTGCAGGCCGCGGTCGTCGATGCGCTCGTAGTTGACGCCGCCGACCTGTTCGACGCCCTTGGCGCGCAGTGCCGCCCGGTGCACCCAACCGGAGGTCTTGCCCAGGCCGGCCCCGAACGACCCCGGTTTGCGTTGCAGCAGGACGACATCGCGGGCAGCGGGGGAGGGGCGCGGTGCGGCGAGCTGTCCGCGGACCCGCTCGTCATCGGCGTCGACGCCCCATTCCTGTTTCCACTCGTCGAGTTTGAGCGTGGGGTGGCCCTCGACGGTGAGGTATTCGCTGACGTCATAGCCGATGCCGCCCGCGCCGATGACGGCGACCCGCTTGCCGACCGGTTTGGCCTCGCGCACGAGTTCGGCGTAGGACAGCACCATCGGGTGGTCGATGCCGGGGATGTCGGGGATGCGCGGTCGGACGCCGGTGGCCAGGACGACTTCGTCGTAGCCGCCGTCGATCAGGTCCGCGGCGCTCGCCCTGGTCCCCAACCGCACCGTGACGCCGGTGATCTCCAGCATCCGGGTGAAATAGCGCAGGGATTCGTCGAATTCTTCTTTGCCGGGGATGCGGCGGGCGATGTCGAACTGGCCGCCGATGCGATCCTCGGCCTCGAACAGGTCGACCCGGTGGCCGCGTTCGGCGAGGTTGACCGCCGCCGACAGCCCGGCGGGCCCCGCCCCGACGACGGCGATCCGTTTGGCGCGGCGGGTGGGCAGCAAGGTCAGCTGCGTCTCGTGGCCCGCGCGCGGGTTGAGCAGGCAGGAGACGGTCTTGTGCTGGAACGCGTGGTCCAGGCACGCCTGGTTGCAGGCGATACAGGTGTTGATCTCGTCCACCCGGTCGGCCGCGGCCTTGTTGGCCCATTCCGGGTCGGCCAGCAGCGGGCGGGCCAGCGAGATCAACTGCGCGTCACCGCGGGTGAGGATCTCCTCGGCGATCTCGGGCATGTTGATCCGGTTGGACGCGCAGACCGGGATGTCGACCGCGCGGGTGATCTTGGCGGTGAACTCCACGAACGCCGCGCGCGGCACGGAGGTCACGATGGTCGGCACCCGGGCCTCGTGCCAGCCGATATCGGTGTTGAGGATGTCGGCGCCAGCGGCTTCGAGTTCGCGGGCCAGGTCCAGGATCTCCTCGAAGGTCTGGCCGTTCTCGACCAGTTCGGCCATCGACAGCCGGAAGATCAGCAGGAAGTCGGGGCCGAGGGCGGCGCGGGTGCGGCGCACGATCTCCACGGCCAGCCTCCGGCGTTTGGCCGGTGTGCCGCCCCATTCGTCGGTGCGCTTGTTGGTGCGCGGGGCGAGGAACTGGTTGATGAAATAGCCTTCGCCGCCCATGATCTCGCAGCCGTCGTACCCGGCGAACTTCGCCAGTTCGGCGCAGCGGACGTAGTCCTCGATGGTCCGCCGCACGCCCTTGGCCGACAGCGACCGCGGCCGGAACGGGTTGATGGGCGCTTTGATCGAGGAGGCCGAGACACTGCCGGGCACATACGAGTACCGGCCCGCGTGCAGGATCTGGATCGCGATCTTGCCGCCCGCCTCGTGCACGGCCTTCGTGATCGCCCGGTGCCGGTACGCCTCGGTGCGGGTGGTGAGTTTCGCGCCGAAGGGCAGCAGCCAACCGGTGCGGTTGGGGGCGTAACCGCCGGTGATGATCAGACCCACACCGCCCTTCGCGCGTTCGGCGAAGTAGGCCGCCAGTCGGTGGATGTCCCAGGCCCGGTCCTCGAGGCCGGTGTGCATCGATCCCATGACCACGCGGTTGCGCAGGGTGGTCGAACCGACCTCGAGCGGTTCGAAAAGGCGGGGGAAGGCGCTCATCGGGAAATCTCCGTCACTCCGGGTGCGGGGCTGACGCACGCGGTCCTAGTGCTTGCAGGATCTCGTCGCACCAGTCGATGAACCCGGATTCCACGCGGATGCCGCCGCGCAGGACCAGGTACTGGTGCAGGGCGGTGCCGGAGAGCTGTTCCGGCGCCGGGAAGTCGCGTTTCTCGACCAGGCGGAACACCTCGAGCCGTTCGGCGTGCCGGGCGCGATGGTGGGCCACCTGGGCGAGCAGGTCGTCGATGTCGCCGTGCGCGGCGGCGCGGATCTTGACGCCGAGTTCGCTGCGCGGGATGTCGGTGTTGGTGGGTTCGGCCAGCCAGCGCGCGAGTTCGGCGTGACCCGCGGCGTTGACGGCATAGACCTTCTTGTCGGGTTTGCCCTCCTGGGCAACGGTTTCGCCGTCCAGCCACCCCGCGTCCTCCATCCGCTTGAGCACGCGGTAGATCTGCTGGTGGGTTGCGTTCCAGAAGTACCCGATGGATTTGTCGAAGCGCCGGGCCAGTTCGTAACCCGAGCCCGCGCGTTCGGTCAGCGATACCAGTAGCGCGTGCTCGAGGGCCATGCCGACACGCTACCCGTAACACCCGGTACTATGCAATTAGGTGCATAGCATCAAATGGCGACATTCCCGGTCACAGACACAACCACCCGGTACACCCCCACAAGCATCATCACCACCCCACGCCCCCCACTCGGGCGCGAGTCTTACGAACGCCGTTCGCGGCCGTCTCGTCGTCCAACGGGCGAAGCGCATGCACCGTAGTGGTGATCACTCGGTACACCCCTCAGGCAACGTCACCGCCTCACGCCCCCACTCGGGAGCGAGCCCGACGAGCGACGTTCGCGGCCGTCTCGTCGGCCGGCGGGCGAAGCGCATGCGCCGCAGGCGCGAGTCTCGCCCGCCGGCCGACGAGACATAGGGGCCGCGAACACGCCGCGACGGAGTCGCGGCCAATAAACACCGGGTACACCGCCCTGAGACCCGTAATCCGGCAACTCCCGACCCACCACACCTCACCGGCGACCTCACCACCAAAACCGGCCGGCACGGCAAACTCCCCAAGCAACATCACCACCTCACGCTGCCCTGCCGGTACAACCCCGCAAGCAACACACCCCACGCCCTTCACTCGGGTGCGAGCCTGACGAGCGCCGTTCGCGCCGTCTCGTCGGCCGGTGGGCGAAGCGCTTGTGCCGTAGTGGTGATCACTCGGTATACCCCTCAGGCGACGTCCCCACCTAGCGTCCCCCACTCGGGTGCGAGCCCGACGAGCCTCCTTCACGGCCGTCCCGCCCACCACCCGACGAGACGAAAAGGGCCGCGAACACGCCGCGCCGAAGGCGCGGCCAATAAGGTACAGCCATGACCGAGGTGTACGGCGATCCGAACGAGAAGTACGCCGATGCGGCCATCGGGCAGTCCGCCGGGCGCGGGCAGATCGTGGCGTGGGGGTTGTGGGACTGGGGTTCCTCGGCTTTTCAAGCCGTGGTGCTCACGTTCGTCTTCTCGGTCTATCTCACCGACAAGGTCGGCGAGGATCTGCCCGGCGATGTCAGCGCGAGCGCGTGGTTGGCTTGGGCCATCGCGGGCGCGGGGGTGGTGGTGGCTCTTACCGCGCCGGTCGCGGGACAGTATTTCGATGCCGCCGCCCGCCGTAAACGCGCGCTCGGCGTGCTGACCGCGTTGACGGTGTTGTCGATGACGGGCCTGTTCTTCGTCCACGACGACTACCACGACCTGTGGCTCGGGTTGGTGCTGTTGGCTTTCGGTTCGGCGGTGTTCGAGTTGGCGGGCGTGCCCTACAACGCCATGCTGCGCCAGGTCTCCACGCCCGACACCGTCGGACGGGTTTCCGGATTCGGCTGGGCCATGGGCTATTTCGGCGGGATCGTGCTGCTGCTGATCTGCTATGTCGGCTTCATCGCGGGTGACGGCGACAGTCGGGGACTGCTCGGTGTGCCGACCGACGAGGGCCTCAACATCCGCTTGGTGGCACTGCTGGCCGCGGTCTGGTTCGCCGCGTTCGCGATTCCGGTGCTCGTCGCGGTGCCGGAACTGCCTCGTGTCGAGGCCGACGCGCCGGTCGCGGGCAAGCGGTGGCGTGGCCGTCTCGCTGACCTGGGCAGCTTCTTCGGCGCCTACGCGACGCTGTGGCGGGATCTGTGCGAATTGTGGTCCGTGGACCGGCGGACCGTGGGATTCCTGGTGGCCAGCGCGGTTTTCCGGGACGGGTTGGCCGGTGTGTTCACCTTCGGCGCGGTGCTCGCGGTCGGTGTGTACGGGATCGCCGACGCCGACGTGCTGCTGTTCGGGATCGCCGCGAACGTGGTGGCCGCGCTCGGCGCGCTGGTCGCGGGACGTTTCGACGACCGGGTGGGCCCGAAGACGGTGATCGTGGTGTCGCTGGCCTCGATGCTGGTGTGGGGCACGGTGCTGCTGTTCGTGTCCGGTCCGCTGCTGTTCTGGATCTTCGGCCTGCTGTTGACGGTCTCGGTCGGTCCCGCGCAGTCCTCGGCCCGATCCTTCTTGGCCCGGCTCGCACCGCCCGGACGCGAGGGGCAGATGTTCGGGCTCTACACCACCACGGGGCGGGCGGCGTCGTTCCTCGCCCCGGCCTTGTTCGGTTTCTTCGTGTGGGTCTTCGACGCCGAACGCGCGGGGATCGCCGGGCTGTTGCTGGTGATCGGTGTGGGACTGGCCGTGCTGATCCCGGTGCGCGGGCCCGATCCGCGCATGGTGGTCGGCGAGACGGCGTAGCGGCTCAGGCCGGCTTCCACATTCCCATCCCGAGCACGATCAACCGCACCTGTGTCACGGTCCGGTCGATGACGGCGGCCTCCTCGCGCGGCCTGGCCGCGAGGTAGGCGGCGATGCCGTCGGCGACGGTGGAGATCAGCAGGTCGGCGGCGGTTTCCAGATCCTTGGGGCCCCAGTCGTCCAGGGCGCGCACCCGGGACAGGTCGGCGACCAGTTCCCGCATGATCAGGTGCAGTTCGCTCGCGATGGCGGCGCGCACGGCCGCCGCGCCGCCGTGGCGTTCGCGGATGAGGAAGCCGAACAGTTCGCGGCGCGGTTCCACCTGGTCGAACAGGTAGCGCACGACTTCCGACAGGTTCGCGTCGGGTTTGCGCCGAACCTCGCGCAGCGACAGGCGCAGTCGGTTGATTCCCTCGTCGACCAGGGCGGTGGCCAGATCCTCGAGCGAGGTGAAGTGCCGGTAGAACGCGGTGGGCACGATGCCGGCCGAACGCGCGATCTCGCGCAGGCTCAGGGCGGCGAAACCGCGCTCGGCGGCCAGCGCCAGGGTGCCGTCCATGAGGGCCTGGCGGGTGCGCTCCTTGCGTTCGTGTCGGGTTTCCGCCTGTTCGGTCATTTCGGTGAGCATACAGCCGTTCACCATCGCATCCTCCTTTTTTGTGCCTTCTGTCACAGTTCGAGCCGGTTGACAGGGTGTACCGGTCATCAGTCACACTGGTTTTAGTGCACAAGCGTGCACTGAATATTGATAGCACGGGAGAGGCTCATGGTGGATCTCATCGATCTGGTGCAGACCCTGACCACACCGCATCCGCTCGACCGCTACCTGGAACTGGTGAAGCCCACACTCACCGCCCGCCAGATGCGGGCCGAAGTCGTGCGCGTGGGCCGGTCCACTCCGGGATCGGTGACCCTCACGCTGCGGCCCACCCGGCACTGGCGCGGCCACCGGGCCGGACAGTACGTCCGCCTCGGCATCGTCATCGACGGCGTGCGGCACAGCCGGTGCTATTCACCGGTCAACGCCGAGAACGGCCGCGGCCGCCACCTCCAGGTGACCGTCAAGGCGCACGGCGACGGACTGGTCTCGCGCTACCTGCACCGCTCGGCCAAGCCGGGCATGGTGGTCGACCTGGAACCCGCCGCGGGCACGTTCCACCTGCCGCGCGTGCGTCCCGACCGCGTCCTGCTCATCAGCGGCGGCAGCGGCATCACCCCGGTGCTGTCGATGATGCGGACCCTGGCCGCCGAGGACTACCGCGGCGAGGTGGTGTTCCTGCACTACGCGAAGTCGCCGTCGCTGGTCCCGCACCGCGAGGACCTCGAGGCCATCGCCACGGCCCATCCGAACTTCCGCGTGGAGTTGCGGTATCCCGGCCGTCCGCAGGTCAACGACGCGGTCGACGGTCCGCTCACCGAGATCGGCGGCGGCGCTCACCTCGACCGCGCCGAACTCGACCGGGTCGCGCCGTGGTTCGCCGACGCGCAGACCTACGTGTGCGGCCCGGAACCGCTGATGGCCGCCGCGCGGGAGATCCACCGCGCCGCGGGCGTCGAGGACCGCCTGCACACCGAGGAGTTCACCCTCACCCTCGCGCCGGTCGCTCCGGGCGAGGCCGAGGGCACGGTGTGCTTCTCCGGCAGCGGGGTATCCGCCGACAACAACGGCGCGAGCCTGCTCGAGCAGGCCGAGGCCGCCGGGCTGACGCCCGAATACGGCTGCCGCATGGGGATCTGCTTCTCCTGCACCGCCGTGCGCCGCAGCGGGTCCACGCGCAACCTGCGCACCGGCGAGATCGACAGCGAGGCCGATCAGCCCATCCAACTGTGCGTCAACGCCCCCGCGGGCGACGTCGACATCGACATCTGACGCACCACCGACGCGCACAACCATCGAATCGACAGGGGAGTTGACATGACCATACTCACCGAAACCAAAGACGGACCGCTGGTCCTGAGCCCGGACCAGGTCGAGGAACTGGGCAAGGCGCTCGACGATCTGCGCGCCCGCGTGGTCGCCGACCTGGGCGAGCGCGATCGCGAGTACATCTACTCGATCATCAAGGCGCAGCGCGGTTTCGAGATCGCGGGCCGCTCGCTGATGTATCTGGGCTTCCTGCCGCCGGTGTGGCTGGCCGCGGTCGCCGCGTTGAGCGTGTCCAAGATCCTGGACAACATGGAGATCGGCCACAACGTCATGCACGGCCAGTACGACTGGATGCGTGAACGCGACCTGAACTCCCGCGAATTCGAGTGGGACACGGTCTGCCCGGCCGACCAGTGGAAGCATTCGCACAACTACATGCACCACACCTTCACCAACATCCACGGCAAGGACCGTGACATCGGCTACGGCATCCTGCGCATCGACGAGGCGCAGGAGTGGAACCCGCTGCGGCTGGCCAATCCGGCGTTCGCCTTCGCGCTGATGATGTTGTTCGAGTGGGGCGTGATGCTGCACGACCTCGAGGTCGAGAACATCGTGCAGGGCAAGCGCTCCTGGGCCGATGTCAAGGGCCTGCTCAAGGGGCAGTGGCGCAAGGCGGGCAGGCAGGTGCTCAAGGACTACGTGGTGTTCCCGCTGCTGTCCGGGCCGCTGTTCTTCAGCACGCTGGCCGGCAACGCCACCGCCAACGTGGTCCGCAACATCTGGGCCTACTCGATCATCTTCTGCGGACACTTCCCCTCGGGCGTACAGACGTTCACCGAGGACGAGACCGCCGAGGAGACCAGGGGCGAATGGTATGTGCGCCAGATGCTCGGTTCGGCCAACATCACCGGCAGCCCGCTGTTCCACATCATGTCGGGCAATCTCTCGCACCAGATCGAACACCACCTGTTCCCGGACCTGCCCGCCAACCGGTACCCGGAAATGGCGCCGGAGGTCCGTGAACTGTGCGAGAAGTACGGCCTGCCCTACAACACCGGCCCGCTCGGCAAACAGATCGGCTCGGTGTGGGCGAAGATCTGCAAACTCGCACTTCCGGACGCGTTCTACGAATCCCGCCTCGCCGAGTTCCTGCCCGCCGCGCTCCGGCCGGAACACACGCCCGGTGTTATCGTGATGCGTCAGCGGAAGGCGACCGAAGTGGGCGGGTAATGATCGGAAAATTCGAGAGCAACAAGGATTTGATTCAGGAATTAACGTCCTCCGGCGCGCGGCACATCGGGAATATTGCCGGCATCATCACCGGTACCGTCGCCGAGGTGACCCGGGAGATCGGCGAGTGGATCACCGACGCCATCGAGATGAACGAGGCGGCGGCCGCGGCCCGGCGTGACGCCGAACAGGTCGGCGCGGAGGATCTCGATCCCGTCGAGGTGACCGATCCCGCGGACACCGTGGTCCCGAAGGCAGAGGCCGTTCCCGAGCCCCGGGTCGAGGACCCGCGGCCCTACCTCGACGCCGAAGTCGTGGTCGAACCGGACGAACGGCCCTGACCAGTCCCTGAATCGACGTCGCGACGGCTGCCGGTCACCAGACCGGCAGCCGTCGCCGTCGTTGGGCCACATCGGTGATCAGGTCCTGGTAGCCGTCGGCCAACTCGGCCAGGCGGGTCCAGTGCAGATGCGCGTCGGGTTCGGCGGGTTCGGCGGCGGGCGTTCGGCCCAGAGCCTGGTGGGCCACAATCCATTTCGCGGCCATCCGGTCGATCACCGCGCCCAAGGTCTCGGTGTGCAGCGAGGCGCCGGATCGGTGCGCCACATTGGCCGCCACCCACCGGTCGATGCGGCCGACGAGTTCGCCGCGGCGGCGATCGATGTCGTCGAGCAGGTGCGCGCACGCCGCGACCAGACCGCTCGGAGCCTGCGGGTCGCGGGCCTGGGCCAGGGCCAGATGACGGCGTTCGTGGCATTCGGCGAGTTCCCTGGCCACGGCGAGCACCGAATGTCTCGGCCTTGAATCGGATTCGGCGAACGCGCGTAGCAGGGCCGCCCGTGGCGGAAGATCGTCGGTTCCGAGTTGATCACCGGCGTACTCGGTAGGCATGTCCACGTCCCTGCTGTGGCGGTCCGACTGCTGGATGCGCCGGCGCCGAGGGGGGTTCGGGCAGGTGCACCCCTCGGCGTCGGCGCAGTCCCCGAACGCGTTCGCCTTCTCCCCCCGACAGGGATCACCGGCACGGCAGAGCAAACCGGGAAATCCGCGACGATGCGATGAAGAAGGCGTCCGGAGAATTCGGGACTCCTTCAGGAAAGCGCGCGGACGCCGGAAAGCGCAACCATATGGTGTAAGAATGATCGCCGGGGCCGGGAATCGTTATCGTCCGTTACGGACCGGTCACCGGAATGCCGCCATCGCGAGCGATTCGATTGTCCGCGAGGATAATTCGGCGGTGCGATGGTCCGGCGCGGACCGCGGCGTCCAGCGCACCTCCGGCTATCGACCGTAGGCGGCGGCTGCGGCGGACCCGGCGATCGGCTAGCCTCGCTTTTCGTGCCCGCCTACGTGTCATCGCCCGAGCTGACTTTCGGCTTCCTGTTCGCCCTGGAAGACCCGGAGCGAATCGCCGAGGTCGTGCGCGACCTCATCCTCGCGCGCACCGTCTCGGTATTCCGACTCGCCAGGCTCTCCGACGACGACGGGCCGCCCGAACGCTACGTGGTCAACTGGGCCGCGATCCCGCAGATCTCGGTCACCACCCGCGCCCCCGAACTCCCCGACCTGGCGGCGAACGGGGTCATGCTCGTCAACGCCTTCCTCGGCGAGGGCGGCGAGGTCAGCCTGTACTCGGCGACCGGCCAGACACCGGGCTGATCCGCGTCGTCCCCGGTGAACGACCGTGCACCGGGGCGCTCCGCTCCGACGGCGGGCGGATGCTCAGCAGGCGGGGGTTCAGCAGGCGGGGTGCTCGGCGGGCCGACGCTCAGCGGGCCAGCGCTCGGCGGGCCGGCGCTCAGCGTGCCGACTCGTAGATGCGGCGGACGACGTCCTCGATCTCGGGTTCCTCGATCGACAGATCGCGCACCCTGGCCCGATCCGACACCGCCGCCAGCAGGGCGGCCGCGGTCGTGGTCCGCGCGTCGAAGGCCAGTCGCTGTCGCATCCCGTTGCCCTCGCTGGTCAACAATTGCGCCGCGCACGGCAGATCCACCAGGTCCGGCGTCGGGTCGGCCAGTTCGACGACCAGCACGCGCCGCGCCCCGACCGTCGCGCCCAGTCCCGGCAGCGACCCGTCGTAGACCAGGCTGCCGTGGTCGACCACCAGCACCCGGTCGCACAATCGCTCGATATCGCCCATGTCGTGGGTGGTGAGCAGCAGGGTGGTGCCCCGGTCGACGCGTTCGGCGCGCAGGAACTCGCGTAGTCGCTGCTTGGACAGCACGTCCAGACCGATGGTGGGTTCGTCCAGGATCACCAGTTCGGGGGAGTGCAGCAGGGCGGCCGCGACCTCCGCGCGCATCCGCTGCCCCAGCGACAGCTGCCGCACCGGGGTGTCCAAGGTCTCGGCCATCTCCAACTGTTCGACCAGTTCGTAGGTGCGCTTGCGGGTGATGTCGGGATCGAGGCGGTGGATCGCGGCCAGGATCGAGAAGGATTCGCGCAGCGGCAGATCCCACCACAGTTGCGAGCGCTGACCGAACACCACGCCGATGCGGGCGGCGAGTTGGCGGCGCTGGCGCACCGGTTCCAGTCCGCAGGTGCGCACCGTGCCCGAGGTGGGCACCAGGATTCCGGTCAGCATCTTGATCGTGGTGGACTTGCCCGCGCCGTTGGCCCCGATGTAGCCCACCGCCGCGCCGCGCTCCACCTGGAAGCTCATGTTGTCGACCGCGGTGAGAATGTCGCGCTGCCTGCGCAACCGGCGACCGTCGCGCCGGTAGAGGGTGAACTGTCGTGTCAGGTTGTGGATGTCGATGATCGCGTCCGATGACTCGCTGGCCGCCACGCTTATCCGCCGCCTCCCTGATAGTGCCGTGTTCCGATCCGCCACAGACCGAGTGCGAGGGCCCACACCCACAGCGTCGCGACGGGGGTCAGCCACGCCAGCCACGACGGCAGCAGCGGCGGTCCGGGCAGGTCGAGCAGCGCGATGGTGGGCAGGTACGCGGTGAACGACACCGGAATGGCCAGGCCGAACAGGATCTTCAGCTCCGTCGGGAAGACCGAGGCGGGCTGCATCGCGGCGAAGGAACCGCCGTAGGTGAAGCTGTTGGTCATCTCCGAGCCGTCGATCAGGAAGAACTGGAGACCGGCCGCGCAGACGAACAGTCCGGCGAACAGCGCGATCCCGCCGAGCAGGGTGATCGCGAGCAGGGCGACCGTGTCCGCGCCCCACTGAATATCGTTGCGCACCAGTCCGATTCCGAGCACGACGAAGGCGACCGCGGCGCGCGCGAGCCTGCGCAGCGAGATGTCGCTGGTGATCAGTTGCAGCAGCAGCGGTTGCGGCCGCAGGTGGAAGGCGTCGAGGGTGCCCATGCGGATCATCGTCGGCAGGGTGTCCAGGTGTCCGACCAGCAATTGCGCGAGCGCGAAACTGGTGTTGCTGAGCCCGAACAGCAACAGCGCGCCGTCCAGGTCGAGGCCGCCGAGCACCCGCACCGTGTGGAAGATGACCCACACCTCGGCGAATTCGACGAGTCCGATGAGGAAGGCGCTGAAGACCTCGCTGGCGAAGGACAGCCGATAGGTCTGCTGGGCACGCATCCGCGAGCGCAGCACCGCGACATACGGGGTGAGCCAGGTGCCCGCGGGCGCGGCGAGCGGCGTGGGGTCAACCACCCTGCACCTCCAGTCTGCGGCGCCCCGCCGCCAGCAGCATCCGGCCCGCAATGCCGATCAACACGATCCATACCGCCTGTGTGGCGACGACCGTCAACGCCTCGGTCCCGACCACGCGCCCGGAGAGAATATCGATCGGCGCCTGGAGAATCGAAGGAAACGGTGTGGCGTGCGCGAAGTCGCGCAGCCCCTCCGGGAACATATGGACCGGCACGAACAGCCCGGCCAGAAACGTGCCGCAAATCTGGTATAGCACTCGGATGCCACGGGTTTCCACCACCCAGAAACCGATCAGGCCAACAGCGAATAACGACAGGAACGACAGGGTCACCGCGGATAACACCGACAGCGCGCCGAGCAGATACGGCCACGGCGAAGCGGGCAACTCGAGTCCGAAGGTGAGATATCCGAACAGTACGCTCGGTATCCCGCGCGGGATCAGGGTGCAGGCGGCGCGGCCGAGATCGGCCGCCAGATAACCGAGTTGGATGTCGATCGGGCGCAGGAAGTCGACGGCGACATCGCCGTTCTTGACCCGATCCACCAATTCCAGGGGCGGGCCCATGAACTGGGTGGCGCCGAGCAACGCCTGTGAGAGCCAGACGTAGGCGCCGATCGAACCCTCGTCGTAGCCGCCGAAATCGCCCGCCGCCCGGACCGCGGCCAGCATCACCGCGGCGCGGACCAGTCCGAACACGCAGTTGGTGAACAGGCCGGCCAGCATGGCCACCAGATACTGGGACTGGCGGCGGTATCCGGCGATCGCGAGTTGCCGGTAGACCCGGACCGTTCGCCACGCCCGCACGGCCATGTCACACCATTCCTCCCCCTCCGCACTGCCGCGCACGAGGTGTCAACTTTAGTGCGGCCACGAGGTGGGCGCGACGATTCGACGCGATTCGACGAAAAGTGCCGCCGACGGCGTGACGCATTGCCGGAAACATGATCTTTTCACACCGATCGCGCGCCTTGCGGAGTACGCGTGATCGCATTTGCGCGAGTGCGCGTGTCCTCGGTCGGGAGAGCGGTTTTCGGGGTTCTCGAATCGAACATTCGTGCCCGTGTCGGTCGGTCGACGGACATCGGGACCGCGAGGGCCGACGGACGGACTACATCGGTAATTGCGGTTTTCGTTCACCGACGCAGGTTCGGACGCCGCGATGCGAAATCCGATCCCGGTGCGATGCGGAATCGACGTGCGCACCCGGGAAATCGACCGTCGCGGAGCACGAGCGGCCGAGCCGCTCCGGCCGTGCGCGAGCCCGCGAAGCGATCGACAGGCAAACGGTCAGAGACGGGGCGGATCGATGCCCAACGCCGTCAACCGATCCGCGTAGCCGCGCACCGACGCGAGTTTGATCCCCTCGTAGCCCCGCACGAGGTCCGCGAGTCCGGCCGCCGTCACCGCGCGGTCGTAGGTCGCGGCATCCAACCGCTCGGCCAAGCCGGTGACCATCGCGGTGTAGTGGGCGAGCAACCGGCGTTCCAGTCGCCGCATCGACGTGTGGCCGAACGGGTCGAACGCGGTGCCGCGCAGGCGCTTGCCGCGGGCCAGCAGGCGCAACGTGCCGTGGGCGCGCGGCCCGATGCCGATCTTGTGTTCGAGCCCCATCGCGCGCAGCAGCGGCGGATGCAGCCGGTAGGTCAGTCGCGTGCCGTCGGGGAACTTCTCGGCGACCTCGGCCAGGAAGTCGGGATCGGTGAGGCGGCGGGCGACGTCGTACTCGTCCTTGTAGGCCGTGAACGCGTAGAGCCCCACCGCCGTCTTCTCGCTGAACTCGGTGCGGTCGGTGACGGCGCGTTCGGCCCGCCACACCCGCTCGACCGTGTCCAGATAGGTACGCGCGGTGCGCAACCCCTGGTAGCCGATCAGTTCGGCGGCCCGGATCTCGACCAGCCTGCGGGTCTCCCCGGTCACGGTGCATCCGGCGAACAGGTCGGGCGGCGCGGTGGCGTGGGTGGCGCGCCGCGGCGTCCGCGCGGTGGCGGCGGCGAAGTCGGCGGGCCGGGCCACCGCCACTCGCCCCCAGCGGAACGCGGCGATGTTGGCGGCCACCGCGACCCCGTTGACGTCGATGGCCTCCTCCACGGCCGAGGGCGGCAGGCGCAGGCCGCCGCGCTGCACGGCCGCGCCGATCACCAGGAAGTTCGCCGTCGCGGTGTCACCGAAAAGCGCTTCGGCGGCGGCCGCGGCGTCGAAGGACACCAAGGCCCGCGACACCGAGTCCAGGCGCGCCAGCATCCGGGCGGTGTCCGGGTATTCGACCGTGCGGTCGTAGACCATGGCCCCGGTCGGCGTCCGCGAGGTGGACGCGATCGTCACCGTGTGCGCCGCCGATCCGTACCCCAGGTTCTTGGCGTCGGCGGCGACCAGCAGGTCGAAGGCGAGCAGACAGTCCGCCGATCCCGGGGTCAGGCGGTTCGCCGGTTCCAGCGGACCCGTCGAGAAGCGCAGGTGCGACACCACCGGGCCCGCCTTCTGGCTCAGGCCGGTCTGATCCAGGCTCGCGACCTCGTGCCCCGAGCGCAGCGCGGCGGTCGCGAGCACCTGGTTCGCCGTGACGATCCCGGTGCCGCCGATGCCCGCCAGCAGCACGTTCTGCGTCCCCGCCGCGACGGGCGCGGACGGCGGGTCCGGCAGCGCGGGCGGCGCGGGCCGATCCGCGCGGGCTTTGCGTTTCGCGCCGTCCTCCGGCAACTCCACCGTGACGAACGACGGGCAGTCGCCGTCCAGACAGCTGTAGTCGGTGTTGCAGGAGGTCTGGTCGATGCGGGTCTTGCGCCCGAATTCGGTGTCCACCGGTTGCACCGACAGGCAGTTGCTCTTGACCCCGCAGTCGCCGCAGCCCTCGCACACGGCCTCGTTGATCAGTACCCGGGTCCGGCGCACCGGCAGCATGCCGCGCTTGCGCCTGCGTCGGGCGTCGGCGGCGCAGTGCTGGTCGTAGATCAGCACCGTCACGCCGGGGATCTCGCGCAGCAGCCGCTGGGCCTCGTCCAAGCGGTCGCGCGACCACAGCAACGTGCCCTTCGCCAGGTCGCGCCGCCGGTACCGCGACGGATCGTCGGCGCAGACCACGATGCGCGCCACCCCCTCGACGGCCAGTTTGCGGGTCAGCGCGGGCACCGTGAGCGCGCCCTCCGCGTCCTGCGCGCCCGTCATCGCGACGACGTCGTTGTGCAGGAGTTTGAAGGTGATGTTCACCCCGGCCGCCACGCACGCCTGCACCGCCAACTGCCCGGAGTGGAAATACGTACCGTCGCCGATGTTCTGGAACAGGTGCGGGACCTCGGTGAACGGGGCCTGCCCGATCCACTGCGCCCCTTCGCCGCCCATCTGGGTCAGGCCGAGCACCGCGCTGTCGGACCGGCCGGACATGGTCACCAGCGTGTGACAGCCGATCCCGCCGCCCGCCAGCGAGCCGTCCGGCACCGCGGTCGACCGGTTGTGCGGACAGCCGCTACAGAAATAGGCCGTGCGCGCGGCGGGCAGCGGCGTCAGCGTGAGCGGCGGGGGCAGCGGACGTCGCATCTCGACCGCGCCCGTCAGCACCCGGCGCAGTGGGGCGAGCACCCGACCCGCGGTGAGTTCGCCGTCGCGGGGGAACAGCGGCCGCCCTTCGGCGTCGGCCTTGCCGAGCACGCGCGGCGGCGCGGCGGTGTCGTAGAGCAGGTCGCGGATCTGGGTCTCCAGGAACGCGGTCTTGTCCTCCACCACCACGATCCGCTCCAGGCCCGCGGCGAATTCCCGGATACGGTCCGGGACCAGCGGGAACGGCATGCCGATGCGCAGCAGGCGGATCCCGGCGGCTGCCAGCGCGGCGTCGTCGACGCCGAGATCGAGCAGCGCCTGGCGGACCGCGTCGAAGGTCGTCCCCGTCGCGGCGATCCCGATCCGCGCCGCCGGCGGGTCGACCTCGAGCACGTCGAGCGCGTTGCGCGCTCCGTAGGCGCGGACCAGCGCCCAGCGCGGCCCGTACAGGTCGGCTTCGGCGATCACACTGTCCACCGGGGCGGCCATCGGCCGTTGCAGGTACGTGAAAGGCTTTCCGTCCCATTCGATCTCGGGGATCACCAGGTCGAGATCGCCGACCGTGCCGTCCACCGTCCACGCGCCGTCGGCCACGTCGGCGACGATCTTCAACGCCACCGGACATCCGCTGACCCGCGACAGCGCCACCCCGTGCAAGCCCATCGTCACGATCTCGCGGGCATTGCGCGGGAACAGCACCGGGATGTTCAGCGCCGCCAGCGACCGCTCGCTGACCGCGGGCACCGTCGAGGATTTCGAGGCCGGATCGTCGCCCACCATGAGCAGCACGCCGCCGCGCGGGTTCACCCCGTACATCGTGGCGTGCCGCAGCGCGTCGGTCGCGCGGTCCAGTCCGGGACCCTTGCCGTACCAGATGCCCACCACGCCGTCGTGGGTCGCGGCGTTCGGCGGCAGCGCGGCCTGACTGCCCCACACCGAGGTCGCGGCCAGTTCCTCGTTGAGTCCGGGCACGAAGGCGATGTCGTGTTCGGACAGGACCCCGGGCATCCCGGCCAGCATCCGGTCCACCCCGCCGAGCGGGCTGCCCTGGTAGCCGGAGACGAAAGTGGCGACCCGGCGGCCCGCGCGCAGGTCGCGGACATGTTGCTCGATCATCAGACGGGCGATGGCCTGGACGCCGGTCAACACGACCGGCCCCGTCCCGACGCGGTAGCGGTCGGCCAGGTCGTAGGGGGTGCTGATCAGGTCGCGGTCGGCGAGCTCGGTCATGCGATCCACCCATCCAGCGCCCGGTGGGGCGCTTCGGTGAGTTTGGGCACTTCGGTACTCCCATCCTGGAACCGCTGCGCTACCTGTGCAACCGATGTGGATATCACTGCGCAGTGTGCGCAATTCGAAGGTGTGCGGTGGGGTCACTGGTGAGCACAGTGCGCGATGGATGTGACCACCGTCACCGCCGAGTGGTCGCCGGGTCCGCCGCCCGTCGTACCCTGAAACCATGTCCGAGATCGCGCACCCGTCGCTCGCGCGACTGACCGCGCTGCTCGAGGGTCGCCGCGTGGCCGTGCTGACGGGAGCGGGCGTGTCCACCGACAGCGGCATCCCCGACTACCGCGGCCCCGACTCCCCGCCCCGCACCCCCATGACCTACCAGCAGTTCGTCGGCGACCCGGTCTTCCGGCAGCGGTACTGGGCGCGCAACCACGTCGGCTGGCGACACATGGACGCCGCGCGCCCCAACCTCGGGCACCGCGCACTCGCCCGACTCGAACGCCTCGGCGTGGTCACCGGGCTGATCACCCAGAACGTCGACCTGCTGCACACCAAAGCGGGCCACCGCCGGGTCCTCGACCTGCACGGCGTCTACGCGCGCGTCCGCTGCCTCGGCTGTTCCGCGCTCACCTCCCGCATGACGCTGGCCGACCGTCTGGAAGCCGCCAATCCCGGATTCGGCGCGCGCGTCGCGGTCACCGGCGTCGAGGTCGCCCCCGACGCGGACGCGATCGTCGCCGACACCGCCGCGTTCCGCGTGGTCGACTGCGAACACTGCGGCGGACTGCTCAAACCCGACATCGTCTACTTCGGCGAGAACGTCCCGCGCGAGCGGGTCGCCGACGCGTTCGGCTTGGTCGACGCCGCGCAGGTGCTGCTCGTCGTGGGCTCCTCGCTCACCGTCCAGTCCGGATTGCGCTTCGCGCGGCACGCCGCGAAACAAGGGAAGCCGGTCGTGATCGTCAACCGGGGTGACACCCGCGCCGACGACCTCGCCGCCTTGACCGTGGCCGCCGGATGTTCGGACGTGCTGACCGCGGTGGCCGACCGGTTGGCGGGCGTGCGCTCGCCCGCGTTGTCCCACTGACATCGCGCCCCGTCCGCGAGAAGTGCTCCGTGACAACCGGATCCGCGATCTTCCAGGCGGGTGAAGGGTTCTGTCGCGCTCGTGCGGGCGGTGTCGAAGACCGCGCACCGGGCGAATGAGACGAAAACCTCACCGGCCGACCAGGGGAAACGCCGGTCGTCTCCGGGGAACGGAAGCGCGATCGGCACCCGCCCGGGTACGCTCGCTGTGTCGAATCATGCCGCGACATCGACTTATTGGTTTCCGTGAGGGGGAACAATGGACGCGCTGAAGCTCGACCCGGCGGCGATGGCCGCCTACACCGCGACAGCGGAGACGGTGTCGCGCCAGTTGGCGTCCGCCGCCGCGGTCGCCGGAGACGCGGTGCACGCGGAACGTCTCGCCGCCGACCTCGGCATGGTCGGCGCGGAGTTCGCGCAGCGGTTCACCGCGGCGGTCGCCGAACATTCCCAGGCGCTCTCGACGGCAGGCCAACTCGTCGCCGCCTACGGGCAGGTCCTGCGCGACTACAGCGGCCGCGCGCAGGACGTCGACGCGCGGACCGCCGACGTGGTCGGCAAAGCAGGGGAGGAACTGGCATGAAACGGTTGCGTTCGCGCGGCGACAACGGGGAGGCGAGCCGGGCCCGCACCCTCGATCCCACCGTCGATCCGCCGATCGTCACGGCCCTGCTCGAACCGATCCTGACGCTGCGCGCCTCGCTCGGCACGGGGGCGGGCGCACCCGATCCGGCGATCGTCGACGCGCTGTCGGCGGCGTCGAACCAGGCCGCCGAATCCGAGGAACCGCACCGGCGCGGCGTGCACGCGCTCGAATCCACCTGGACCTCCGGCGCGGCCGACCTGGCCGTCCCGTCGCTGCGCACCACCCAGACCGAACTCGGTGAGATCTCCGACCGCGGCCCCGCCTACGTCGACGTGCTCGCCGACGCGCAGACCACCAGTTCTCGCGGCGCGCAGAAGGTCGACCAGATCATCGCCGACTTCCGGCGCGACGCGCGCCGCATCCTCGGCGTCGCCACCGCCTCGCCCGACACCGACGCCGTCATCGAACGCGGTGCGCAAGCGCTGCGCGACGCCATCGACACCGTGCAGACCACCCGCACCGAGATGGACGACCACACCCGGCGTCTGGACGGCATGGCTCCGCTCACCGTGTCCGCGCCGGCGGGCGTCACCGCGAACGCGGGCACCTCGGCGTACCCGAACGTCGGCGGCGGCACCGGCGGCACCACCCAGTACCTCAACGGCACCACCGCCGTCACCACCGCCAACGGGCAACCCATGGACCCGGTGCTCGCCGCGCAGTTGCAGTTGCAGCAGCAACTCATCTCGGCGGGCGTACAGGTCGGCACCGCCGCCATCAGCGCGGGAGTCGACATCGGCACCCACCTCATCGACAAGATCGTCGAAGTCGGCACGCACGCCATGGACACCGTCGCCGCCTCCGCCGACAAGGCCATCGCCCAGGCGATCCCGGAACTCCTGCATCCCGGCAGCACCACCGACCCGGCGGGCGCCGGAACCGGCACACCGAAGAGCGGCGCGGGGCAGTTCGATTTCGGCGGCACCGGCGCCGGTGGCACCGGCGGCGGGCAGGGCGCGGCCCCGAACACCGGCAACGGCCGCGGCGGCAGCCCGCAGTCCAACGCCCAGAACGACCCGCCCACCACCATCGACCCCCGGCCCGCTCCCATGCCGCAGAACCCGTTCTCCGGAAACAGCGTGGCTCCCAACGGTTCCGGTGGCACCGCCGCCGCACCCGTCACCCCGCGCGCCGCCGTCCCCGAACCCGCGCAACAGCACGGCCCCACCGGCGGCGTCGCCATGCCACCCCAATCGGGTGCGGGCGACCAGGACCACAAACCCCGTGACGGCCAACTCGGCGTGACGGTCCCGGCCGCACTCGACCTCGAGCCGGTCACCGTCCCGGCCGCGGTCATCGGCGATTTCGGCGATGACTTCGCCTGATTCCGGACAACCGGGCCAACCTGTCAACCCCTTCGACACGGGCCTGCCCATGCTCCGCCCGCCCGCCCGGAAACCCAAACGCCGAAAAGGCGCTCGCCGCAACCCACCGCGCCCCCGCGCGGACGTTCCCACCCCCGGAACCGAGGCGGACGGCCGTGATACCGACGCACCGTCGAAAGCGGCAGCGCCGGAGGCGCATGGGGAGAGCCGTGTCGAGGGCTCGCCTGCTGGTGAAGTCGCGCGCGTGGGAGAAGTCGCACCTGATGGGCGGGGTGCGAGTCCGGCCGTGGGCGGCGAGCGAGGGCGGAGTCGTGTCGAGGACGCGCGTGTGGGTGAAGTCGCGCGTGCGGGAGGAGCAGCGCCTGACGTTCGGGGAGCGAGTCCTGCCCGAGGCGACGCGCAGGGGTCGAGTCGTGTCGCGGACGCCCGTGCGGTTGAGGTAGCACCCAGCGCGCGGGCCGCCCGTCGCGCCGAGGGCGGCGCGCGCGGGCAGGGGCGTCCCGAGGACGTGCGCGCGGGGGATTTCGTCGCCGATGAGGAGGGGGCGACCGACGCCGGGCGGATTCCGTCGTCACCGTCCACACCCGAGGCTGCCGCGACCACGTCGGGCGGCGCCGCCGACCGACCCGAGCGCGATCCGTCGAAACTCCGGCCGATGAGCGAGATCGCGCGCCCGCTGGCCTACGTGGCACGCGCGGAAGTCCCCGCCGCCGCGCGTCCGGTCACCGACGAGCCCGCCACACCCGCGAGTGCGGCTCCCGTGAGCGGTCGGCGCGACTACGAGGGCATCCCCACCTGGGCCACGTCCGTCCCGCCGATTCCGCCTTGGGTACGCGATGACGAAGGCACCTATGTGCCGATCGATCTCGAAGACGAACCCGGCCCGAATCCTGCACGAGCCGAGGACGAGACGGTTTCGCCGCCGCCGAAGCCACAGCCGGCACCACCCACACCGACGCCACCACCCACACCGCCACCGACGACGACACCGACAGCGCCTGCGTCGACACCGACACCGACACCGACAGCGTCGACACCGACACCGACAGCGCCTGCGTCGACACCGACACCGACAGCGACAGCGTCGACACCGACACCGACAGCGTCGACACCGACACCGACAGCGTCGACACCGACACCGACAGCGTCGACACCGACACCGACAGCGTCGACACCGACACCGAGGACGTCCGAAGCACCGACACCGGCAGCAGCAGCGCGGCCACCGACGCCGACCCCCGCAATACCGGCAGCGCGGCCACCGACGCCGGTGTCAGCATCGACACCGATGGCGGCGCTGCCACCGCCGGCGGCTCCGGCATCCGCGTCGGCACCAGGGCCGAAGACGCCGGCATCGGTGTCGACACAGACACCAGGGCCCGCGGCGATGCCGAAAGAGGAGGAGGCGGCGCCGTCGGCCGCATCGGCAGGCGCCACGGTGTCGCCGAGTCATGCTCCGGAAGCGTCCCCGGGCGCGTATTCCTCGTCAGCGCCGGACCACTTCCCACGGTGGGCGGATGCCATCCCACTGCCACCGTGGACGCGCGACCAGCACGCGAGCGCGGCGGGCGACGAGTCGGAGGCGGGCGCTGTGCCCGCGGATCGCGGTGGGCACGATCGACACCCGGATCCGGTCGCGTCCGCACCGCTCGAAGAATCGCGGCGGGTTCGCGACGAACAGTGGGGCGCGCAGTCCCGACACGAGGTATCCGATCCTCCCGAACCGCCTCGCGGGCAACCGGATTCACCCGACGATCCGATGATGTCGGAATACGACGGCGCATGGACTCCTCCGGCGGGTCCGAACCTTCGGAACGGCACGGCGGACGAGATCCCCTGGCGGGATCCCGACATCATCGGCGGCGGTGAGTACTTCCCGCTGCGGGAATTCGACGATCCCGTCGACTACTCCTGGGTCCCCGCCGTCGACCAGCCCGAGGAGTCGACCTCGCCTCCCGAACACGCCGATGCCGCGCGAGACCGTTCGCCTGCCGGACCTCCCTGGGAGAACGTGAAACCCGATCGGGCCGAGGCGGTTCCAGCGCGGGACGCGACCGCCGACGAGGTGGCGCTGGGCGACGCGGACCACCGCGAGGCTGAACCTCTCGGTGAGGCGGACAGCGGCCCCCACACCCCCGCCACCGAATCGGGTGAGGACACGACACAGCTCACCTCGGACAAGAAGGCGAACTCAGCAGTGGGACGTGATCGCGGACCGGACGTCGCCGACGAAACGCGTAACCAGTACTTGCCCACCGAAAGCGCCGATTCCGACGAACCTCTCGCGTCCGGCGCGCACGAACCGATCGGCACCCGTGGCCACGACCCCGACAACGATGCCGTGAACGACGCACCCGAGCCGACGACCACCTGGCGTGGCAACGGTGGAGAGGCGGATCGCGAATTCGGTCACGACAATTCGGCACTCGACGGCGATTTCGCCCTGAACAGCGACTTCGATCCCGACCGCTACTCCGATCCCGACCGCTACTCCGATCCCGATCACGCCTCGAGTGCCCCTCGCGTTCCACGTGCCGACGGCGATTTCGGTTCCGACCATGACTTCGCCCCCGACGAGGACTCCGCCGACGATTTCGACCCCGACTGGGATCACAAACCGCCCCTCGACCGAGATCCGACCGACTCGAACGAGCGCCACGAGGAGGAACCGGGGGCGGTCGAGCGTCGACGCGGCGTGGTCCCGGGCCTGCTCGGTGACATGTTGCGCGGCGAGGCGGCGGGCGCTTGGCGCGATCCCGATGTTCCGTCCGACGATGTACCGGCGCGGCCGTCGCCGCCCGCGGTAGAACCGCCGTTGCCGGAGTACGCGGGGGCGGGGTGGGATCAACCGTCGGGGAATTGGGAGCAGTGGCTCGATCAGGCGCCGAGAGTGGAGACGGTGCCGCCGGTGCCGTCCCAGCCCAGGTTGCGGGGGCGGGCCGAGGAGGACGAAACGGTTCCCGAGGTGGAGACGGAGATCCGGGTTCCGGCGATCGTGGATCGCACGGGCGGGAATCCGGGGATGGCGTTGCGCCGTCCGCGACCTGCCGCGGCGACGCGGGAGCAGAGCGGCGGGAACCGCTTCGTGGGTGTGCTGGTGGCGGTCGGCATCGTGGTGGCGTTGGCGGCGGTGGTGATGATCGCGGTGAACGGTTCGGACGGGGAGAAGCGTCCGACGGCGGCGGCGCCGAGTGCCGTGCCCGTCGCGCCGAAGACGACCGCGGCCACACCGACCGAGGGGGAGCCCGCGGTGATCGCGACGCCCGATTGCGTGCAACGCCGCACACCGGAGATCGTGTCGGGCACCGACGCGGGCGGCACCACGGACGGCCCGTCGGCGATCCTGGCGTTCGAGCGCGCCTATTACGTGCAGCGGTCGGGCTATGCGGCGCGGGCGGTGGTGGCGGAGGATTCGTCGGTGCCTGCCGCCGAGCAGATCCAGCGCGGCATCAACCGGATTCCGGTGGGCACGCTGTATTGCGTGGAGATCACGCGGGCGGAGGGCGCGGACGCCTCGCGGTGGCGGGTGCGGTTGACCCAGCAGGTCCCGGGCGCCGAACCGACCACGTTCACCCAGGTGATCACCACCGTGACCACCGCGAATCGCACCGTGATCACGGCGATCGCCGCCGGGTGAGGGCGGCCGTTCAGTCGGCTGCCTGCTCGAGGTGCGCCTTGGCCTGCTCGTAATCGCCTTCGAGGGCTTCACCGGGCCCGTAGACCAGGTACACGACCCCGGTCGCGAAGGTCTGCGAGGACAGCAGTCGCAGCGGCACGGTGTCGCCTTCGCCGAAGAGTCGTTCGCCTTTGCCGACGGCGATGGGGTGCACGAACAGGTGCAATTCATCGAGCACGCCCGCGGCGAGCAACTGCCGCACGATCGACGGGGACCCGCTCATGGCGATGTCGGTGGCTCCGGGTTCCTGTTTGAGCGCGGTGGCGGCCTCGACGAGGTCGCCCTGCAACTGTTCGGAGTTGCGCCACTGGAATTCCAGCGTCCGGTGCGAGACGACGATCTTGCGGGCGTCGCCGAGCGCGGCGGCCATGCCCGCGTCTTCGCCGCCGGCCGCTTCGCGTTCGGGCCACGCGCCCGCGAAGCTGTCGTAGGTCTCGCGGCCCAGCAGCAGGGTGTCGGCGGTGCCGAGTTGGGCGGTGACGGCCACGCCCATCTCGTCGTTGAAGTAGGGGAAGTGCCAGTCCTGCGGGTCCCCGATGACTCCGTCGATCGAGATGAACAGTCCCGCGGTGATCTTTCGCATCGCTTACTCCTGGTGGGTGCGCCGTGTTCGGTGGGTTCGGTGGTGTGGACGGGGTCGGCGCGCCGGATTCATCGGCGGCCGAGCACCGTCACGACTATGACCTACCGCACCGCACCGACTGGGGTCATTCCGCGACGGGTTCGACCTGCGGTTTCGCCTTGCGGTCCAGTGCCCAGCGGGTGATCGGTTCGACCACGCGGGCCGCGATCGGGCCGAGGATCGCCATGAGCAGCACGTAGGTGGTGGCCAGCGCGGCGAATTGCGCGGGCAGCGCGCCCGCGGTGACGGCCAGACCCGCGATGACGATGGAGAATTCGCCGCGGGCCACCAGGGCCGTGCCCGCGCGGGCCCGGCCCAGCGGACTCGCGCCCGCGCGTTTGGCCGCCCACCACCCGGTGACGATCTTGGTGACGGTGGTGACGACCGCGAGCAGCACCGCCCACCCCAGGACGGGCGGAATGCCGGCCGGGTCGGTGCTCAGGCCGAAGAGGACGAAGAACATCGCGGCGAACAGGTCGCGCAGCGGTTCCAGGATCTTGGTGGCGTTGTGGGCGGTGGAGTCGGAGATGGCGATGCCGAGCAGGAACGCCCCGACCGCCGCCGAGACCTGCACCGCCGAGGCGAGTCCGGCCACCAGCAGGGCCGCGCCGAGCAGTTTGAGCAGGAAGATCTCGCGGTCGTCGCTGGCGACCACCGCGGAGACGTATTTGCCGTAACGCAGGGCGACCACGAGCACGACGGTGACCGCGACCAGCGCGATGCCGAGGGTGGTCAGGCCGGTGACGAACCCGACGCCGGCCAGTACGGCCGTCAGCGCGGGGAGGTAGGCGGCCATCGCCAGGTCTTCGAAGACGAGGATGGACAGGATGACCGGCGTCTCCCGGTTGCCGAGTCGGCCCAGGTCGTTGAGGACTTTGGCGACGATGCCGGAGGAGGAGATGTAGGTGACGCCCGCCAAGGCGATCGCGCCGGTGAAGCCGAGTCCGAGCATGAGGGCGACGATGACGCCGGGGGTGGCGTTGAGGGCGATGTCGAGCAGGCCGGCGGGCCAGGATCGGCGCATGCCGGTGACGAGTTCGGCCGCGGTGTATTCCAGGCCGAGCAGTAGCAGCAGCAGGACGACGCCGATCTCACTGGCCAGGTGGATGAATTCGTCGACCGCGTGGAGTTCGACGATGCCGCCTTTGCCGAAGACCAGTCCGCCGATGAGGTAGAGCGGGATGGGGGACAGGCCGATCCGGGCCGCGACGCGACCGAGGACTCCGAGGCCGAAGAACACCGCGCCCAGTTGCACG
>NZ_BAGG01000030.1 GCF_000308695.1 Nocardia takedensis NBRC 100417
GCGGCCGAAGTACCCGGCCACCAGGATCGACGGACGCGCGGTGAGCTCCGACAACCGCTGACAGGTGGTCCGCACCGCGGCGAGTTCGGCCTCGGTCAGGTCGGTGACCAGCGACGGCTCATCGATCTGCACCCACTGCGCGCCCGCCTCGGCGAGCAGACCCAGCAACTGCTCGTAGAGCGGCAGCAGGTCCGGCAGACGATCGAGCAGTTCGCTGCCGTCCACCGACTTGGCCAGCTTCAGGAAGGTGATCGGGCCGAGGACCACCGGGCGCGCGGGCACGCCGAGGGCCAGCGCCTCCTTCAATTCGGCCAAGGGCTTGTCCGGATGCAGGGAGAACGCGGTGTCGGCCGAGAGTTCGGGCACCAGGTAGTGGTAGTTGGTGTCGAACCACTTGGTCATCTCCAGGGGAGCGACCTCGGCGTTGCCGCGCGCGGCCGCGAAGTAGCGATCCAGTTGGTCGGCGATGCCCGCCACCCGCTCGGGCAGCGCGCCCAGCAGCACGGCGGTGTCGAGCACCTGGTCGTAATAGGAGAAGGTGCCCACGGGGACCGAATCCAGTCCGGCGTCACGCGCCGCCGTCAACTGGGCGGTGCGCAGATCCCACGCGACGGCGTGCAGACCGTCGGCGTCCAGGCGACCGACCCAGTAGGACTCGATGGCGCGTTTGAGTTCCCGGTTGGGGCCGATGCGCGGAAGTCCCAGCACGGTCGCGGTGAAAGTGTTGTGCGAGTTCGACATTGATGAGCTCCATGGTCAGCGAGAAAGACCGCCACCCATACGAAACGCCCGACGAATGGAGCCCATGCAGCATCGTTCCCGTGCCCGGGTCCACTCGGCGTAGCGCCCAATCCACGAGGCGACGACCACCGGATACGGCGTATCCGATACAACGGGCAGGTCTTCGGACTCGTGGGCATCACCCCGAGAAGGGGGGCGACCCCGGCGCTCGAGGCCCGGGGCTGGTCCTACCGACCGTCGCTTCCCAGGCGGGCGCCCAGTGCGGGTGACGGCTGTCGTTCCCACTCACCGCTGCGGGACAGTCCCGGAATTCCACCGGGTTCCCTCTCATCCGACGGTGTGCGAACACCATCGGACTTCGACGCCTTCGGACGGATCAGGGGCTCCTCGACTCCGCTTCCGGCGAACCAGCTGCGCCCTCGAATATAGCCAACCCCCGATCGGATCGCGAAAGGTGGGCCTATGCCCTCCGGCGTCCCGGCGAAGCGCCCGCTAGGCGACGACCGAGCGCTGCGGCACGCCCACGTATTCGCTGAGCGGGCGGATCAGCGCGTTGGATTCGCCCTGTTCGATGATGTGCGCGGTCCACCCGGTGATGCGGCTCATCACGAAGATCGGGGTGAACACCTCTATGTCGAATCCGAGCAGGTAATAGGCGGGGCCCGTGGGGAAGTCGAGGTTCGGCCGGATGCCGGTGGCCTCGTTCATGGTGCGTTCGAGGATGTCGTACATCCGCACCCACTTCTGCCCGTCGGTGGCGGCGGCGATGTCGAGGAATGCCTTCTTCATGGTGGGTACCCGGGAGTCGCCGTTCTTGTAGACGCGGTGTCCGAAACCCATCACCTTCTGCTTGTTCGCCAGTTTCTCGCGCAGCCACTGGTCGGCCCGCGCGGGGTCGTCGATCTCGAGCATGTGGTGCATGACCGCTTCGTTGGCGCCGCCGTGCAGCGGGCCTTTCAGCGCGCCGATCGCGGCGGTGACCGCGCTGTAGATGTCGGACAGCGTCGAGGTGACCACGCGGGCGGCGAACGTGGAGGCGTTGAAGGAATGTTCGGCGTAGAGGATCAGCGACACCTCGAACGCCGCGACCAGTTCCCGGGACGGGACGGTCCCGAAGCACATGTTCAGGAAATTCGCCGCGTACCCCAGGTGTGAATGCGGGGCGATCGGCTCGAGGCCGCGGCGGCGGCGATGATCGGCGGCCACGATGGTCGGCAGCACCGCCAGCATGCGCAATGCCTTCTCGCGGTTGGCTTTCGGCGCGGCGTCGTCCTCGGCCGGGTCCTCGGCCCCGAGGAAGCTGATGGCCGTGCGCACCACATCCATCGGATGACAGGTGTCGGGCATTTTCGCCACCAGCGACAGCAGCGACCGATCCGCCCGGCGCGAGGCGCGTTCGCGCTGCTGGAACCGGTCGAGTTCGGCGTGGGACGGCAACTCCCCGTACCAGAGCAGGTAGGCGACCTGTTCGAAGGAACAGTGTGCGGCCAGATCCTGCACCGCGTAGCCCCGGTAGGTCAGGGAGTTCGTCTCGGGCACCACCTTCGAGACGGCGGTGGTGTCGACGACCACACCTGCCAGACCTTTGTAGATGGTCGGTATCGCGGTCTCCGCAGTGACAGTCTCCGTCATCACTGGTTCCTTCCCAGGGTGAAATTGAAGATCTCGGAGTCGAATTCGTTGTAGCGCTCGTACCGCAAGAGTTCGTAGAGCCGGGACCGGTGCTGCATCTTGTCGAGCAGACCGGATTGCGTTCCCTCGGCGAAGATCTCGCGCAGACCGACCTCGGCGGCTAACATCGCCAACCGCAGGGTGGTGACCGGATAGATGACCGCGTTGACGCCGACCTTCTCCAGCGTCGCGGCCGGGATCAGTTCGGACTTGCCGAATTCGGTCATATTCGCCAGCAGCGGGGTGTCCACGGCGGCGCGGAACTTCTCGAAGTCGGCGACGGTGTGCAGGGCTTCGGTGAAGATCAGGTCCGCGCCGGCCTCGGCGTAGGCTTTGGCCCGCTCGATCGCGGCGTCGATGCCCTCGATCCCGGCGGCGTCGGTGCGCGCGCAGATCACGAAATCCGGGTCACGACGGGCGGAGACGGCCGCACGCAGGCGACGCACCATCTCCTCGACGGGCACCACGGCCTTGCCGTCGAGGTGACCGCAACGCTTCGGGTTGACCTGATCCTCGAGGTGCAGCGCGGCGATACCCGCGTCCTCGACAATCGTCACGGTACGCGCCGCGCTCATCGGTTCGCCGAAACCGGTGTCGGCGTCGATGAGCACCGGCAGATCCGTCACCCGCGCGATCTGGCGACCGCGTTCGGCGACCTCGGTCAACGTCGTCAGGCCGATGTCGGGCAGCGCCAGGTCCGCCGAGACCACCGCGCCCGAGACGTAGACGCCCTCGAACCCGATCTCCTGGATCAGCTTGGCGACCAGCGGGTTGAACGCACCCGGAATGCGCTGGATCTTCCCCGAGGTCAGGCCCGCGCGCAACGCCTTGCGCTTGTCGGAGGCCGAGGTGTTCGCGGCGAGCAGTCCCGTCATCAGAACAGTCCCTTCGGCGACTGGGGCGCGCGGGCGAGCACATCCGACGAGACGGTGAAAGTGAGCTCCGACAGCTCCTTCGCGGACAGCTCGCCCGCGCGCTGGACCACTTCCAGGAAGCGGTCCTGCTCGGCGGGATCGATCACCCCTTCGGCGAGGGTGCGGAATTTGGCGATGTACTGGTCGCGGGCGAAGGGCCGCGCGCCCAGCGGATGCGCGTCGGCGATCGCGAGTTCGTCCACGATCACCTCACCGCTCTTCAGAGTGACCTCGGCGCGCGCGCCGAACGCCTTCTCGTTCGGGTCTGTGCAGTGGTAGCGACGGGTCCACTCGGGGTCCTCGGTGGTGGAGATCTTGTTCCACAGCTCGATCGTGTCCGGGCGCTGCGCGCGTTCGGGCGCGTAGGACCGCTCGTGGTGCCAGGTTCCGTCCTGCAGGGCGACCGCGAAGATGTACATGACCGAGTGGTCGAGGGTCTCGCGCGAGGCGGTGGGATCGAACTTCTGCGGGTCGTTCGACCCGGTGCCGATGACCACGTGGGTGTGGTGGCTGGTGTGCAGCACGATCGAGGCGATCTGCTCGAGGTCGCCGATCCGGTCGCGCAGGCGCCGCGCCAGGTCGATCGGGGCCTGGGACTGGTACTCGGCGGAGTGTTCCTTGGTGTAGGTGTCGAGGATGCCGCGCTTGGGCTCGCCCGGTCCGGGCAGCGGGACCGAGTACTCGGCGTCCGGGCCGCCCAGCAACCAGGCGATCACACCGTCCTCGCCCTCCCAGATCGGCGAGGGCGCGCCCTCGCCGCGCAGGGCGCGGTCCACGGCCTCCACCGCCATCTTCCCGGCGAAGGCGGGCGCGTACGCCTTCCAGCTCGAGATCTCGCCCTTGCGGGACTGGCGGGTCGCGGTCGTGGTGTGCAGCGCCTGGCCGACGGCCTGGTAGATCGTCTCGGCGTCGAGACCGAGCAGCGTGCCGATCCCCGCCGCCGCCGACGGACCGAGGTGGGCGACGTGGTCGATCTTGTGTTCGTGCAGGCAGATCGCCCGCACCAGGTCGACCTGGATCTCGTAGCCGGTGGCCAGACCGCGGATCAGGTCGGCGCCGGTACGTCCGGTGTGCTGGGCCACCGCCAGGATCGAGGGGATGTTGTCACCGGGGTGGGAGTATTCCGCGGCCAGGAAGGTGTCGTGGAAGTCCAGTTCGCGCACGGCCACGCCGTTGGCCCACGCGGCCCACTCCGGGGAGAACCGGCCCGGCACGCCGAACACCGTCGACCCCGGCTCGTACGGGTGCCGCAGGGCCTGGGCGCGGGCGTTGGCGACCGGACGACGGATCACCGACGCGGCGGCCACGGCGGCGTTGTCGATGATCCGGTTGACGATCATCTCCTCGACCGCGGGCTCGACCGCCACCGGGTCCGCGGCCACCTCGGCGATCCGCCACGCCAGGTGCTCCTCCCGGGGAAAGCGCTCGGCCGAGCGGTGGGTGCGGACAAGATGGTTCTTCACGGTCGGTGCCCTCCAAAGACGTCGTTTTCTCTCACTCGAATTCGCACAGTACCGAGTGGCGACCGCGTCGGAGAACACGTCGCAGACGGTGAATTTTTGCGGAGAAGATCGTGCGAATCTGCGTGCTCTGCGAAATTCCCGAACCGGTCGAGCGCACCGCTCACGTGGCGAACGGACTGCGAAACAGTCTGCCCGTCAACTACTTACGGCGAACAGCACTCACAGAGGAAGACAATCCGACGCATTGTCCGGAATTACCGGAAGGCGGTGAATTCATTCCCGGAATCGACCTTTCCTCGAATACGTGCTCATCGAAAGGGGCGGAGCGATTCCGTTCTTGCCGCGCGACGACGCGCGAGAGTCAGCGGTCGACGCCGCTTCGCCGCCAGGCGGGGTTCAGTCGGATCCCGATGTCGTCGGAGGTGGTTTCGGCCACCTGGTCGGCGCTGACCCGGACGCGCACCGGCCGTCCGGTGTCGGATTCGACGAAGGTCAGGGGCGGGCGACCGTCCTGGAGGTATTTGTCGCCCCACTGCACCATCGACAGGAAGACCGGGAGCAGATCCTCGCCCGCGTCGGTGAGCCGGTATTCGTCGCGGGCGCGACTGCCGGGTTCCTTGTAGGGGACGCGGGTGAGGATTCCCGCGGACTCGAGTTGTTTGAGGGCACGGGAGATCGCTGGAGCCGAGGCGCCGATGCGGGCGGCGAAATCCTCGAATCGGGTCGTGCCGTAGAAGCATTCGCGGACCACCAGGAAGACGGTCCTGGTCGCGAGCAGGTCCAGGACCCGCTGCGCCGAACAGCCGTCGCCGATGGACCAGGCGTCCCGGTCTCGTAGTCGCTCCTCGAACTCCACGCGACCATCATAACTAATGCTTGCGTTACCCAGGTGCGGCATGGTTTCCTCTAACTAACGACATCGTTATCCAGAGGGAGGTAGGCTGTGGTATCCGTAGCGAACAAGGTCGCCGTGGTGACCGGAGGCCGTCGCGGTCTCGGCGCGGCGATAGTGGACGAACTGCTGGCCCGGGGCGTGAGCAAGGTGTACTCCACCGCCCGCACGGCCTACGCCGACGATCGACCGCGGGTCGTCACCGTCCCGCTCGACGTACGCTCCGCCGACTCGGTCGCCGCGCTGGCCGAGATCGCCGCCGACGCCGAGATCGTCTTCAACAACGCGGGCGTACTACTGCCCGCCACCTTGCTGAACGGCGAATTCGCCGACATCGCCGAGACGTTCGAGGTCAACGTCTTCGGCCCGCTGCGGGTCGCCCGCGCGTTCGCGCCGATCCTGGCCGCGCACGGCGGCGGCGCGCTGGTGAACATGCACTCGGTGCTGTCGTGGCTGGCGGGCAGCGGCGCCTACGGCGCGTCCAAGGCGGCGGCGTGGTCGCTGACGAATTCGCTGCGACTCGAACTCGCCGCCCAGCACACCGCGGTCGTCGGCGTGCACGCGGGCTTCATCGACACCGACATGGTCTCGGCCATCGACCGCCCCAAGACCAGTCCCGCCGCCATCGCCGCCCGCATTCTGGACGGACTCGAGGCCGACCGGGCCGAGGTGCTCGCCGACGAGGTCACCGTCACGGTCAAAGCGGCACTGTCCGGCCCCGTGGAACACCTGAGCTTCTCCGCCGCGGGCTGAACCGAGAGAGACGAATCATCATGCCCCTGTGGACGATCCACCACTCGCCCGGCCTGCTCACCGCCGAGGACAAGCACCGCGTCGCCGCCCGGATCACCGATCACTACGAACAGATCGGACTCCCCCGCTTCTATGTCATCACCCTGTTCCACGAAACCGCGAGCGAGGACTTCTACGTGGGCGGCGAACCGACCCCGGTCGGCGTCCGAATCACCATCGACCACATCGCCCGCCGCAACCCCGACCAGGAAGCCCGCCGCCGCACCGCCCGCTGGATCAAGGACATCCTCGCCCCCGAACTGGCCAGGCACGCCGACCTGCACTGGGAGTTCCACGTCGACGAGACCAGCGCCGACCTCTGGATGATCAACGGGTTGGTCCCGCCGCCCGGCGGCTCCGACACCGAAAAGCTCTGGGCCGCCCAGAATTCCACCTCCGCCTATTGAGCCGCCGCGACTCGGCGGGCCGCGATGTCGGTCAGGTGCTCGAATCCCGCCGCCGCGGCCATTTCCGGGAGTCGGATGATGCGGCCGCCGCGTCCCCATCGTCCTTCCGGCACCTCGTCGAAGGTGACCGAGGTGATCAGGCGTCTGGTGTCGAGGCCGGTGGCGGTCTCGCGGGCGGCGAGTTCGAGGTCGGCGGCGAAGCGGTCGCGGCGCGCTGCGTCGAGCACGCCGTCGGAGGCGGTGAATTCCACCAGCACCAGCGCGATCAGTTGGTCGCCGTGCAATCCGCCGACGTAGACGCCGCCCGCGGGGATCTCGTCGTGGACGGCGAGCGAGCGCAGTCGGACCTCGGGGTCGTCCGGGATGGATTCCGCGCGCCAACTCGCCTCGGTCAAGCGGGCCACCAAGGTGTCGGCGGCGGCGGGGGTGAACGCGCCCGCGGAGGTGCGGATGTGCAGGAAAGGCATGGGCTCACCGTAGGAGGCGGACGGGCGCGGCATGAAGTGGCAAAATAGACAAATTCTTGGCTATTCTTGCCGGATGTTGGCGTTGGACCTGCTGGTCGTGCCCGGTTCGGGGCCGGTGGGCGTGGCGGCGACGGTCGACTTGGCCGAAGCGTTGACCCGCGGTCACGCCGCGGAGCACGCCGTCGATATCCGCATCGTCGGCGGCGACGGCGGTCCGATCGCGTTGCGCGGCGGGTTGTCCGTGCACGCGACGGCCTTGTCCGAGACGGGTCCGGCCCGGCCGTGGGTCGTGGTTCCCGGTATCGGCTGTTCCGGGGCCACCGAGATCGAACGCCGCTTGGCCGATCCCGATGTCGTCGCCGCCACCCGGTGGTTGCGCGCGGCGGGCGAGTCGCGGATCGTCGCGTCCTGTACCGGCACGTTCCTCGCCGCCGAGGCGGGCGCGCTGGACGGCCGCGAGGTCACCACGACTTGGTGGCTGGCGGGTCTGTTCGCCCGCCGCTACCCCACCTGTCGCGTGGACGCCGACCGGATGCTGGTCCACGACGGACCGGCGATCACGGCGGGCGCGGCGCTCGGACACGTCGATCTGCTGCTGGCCGTGGTCACCGAGACGATGGGCGCGACCGTGGCTCGCGCGGTAGCGGCCCGAATCGCGGTGTCGCCCCGCGATTCCCAGGCGCCGTTCCGGCGCAGCGCGGTCTATCGCGACGTGGACCCGGATCTGGCCGCCGTCGAACGCCACGTCCTGGACCGACTCGCCGAACCGATCCGCCTGGCCGACCTCGCCGAGGCCGCCCGAGTCTCCCCGCGGACCTTGTCGCGCCGCATCCACGCGAGCACCGGCATGGCCCCGATCCAATTCGCGCAGCGCATCAAGGTCGAGGCGGCGCTGGATCTGTTGCGCGATCCGCGCCGCGGCGTCAGCGAGGTCGCCCGCGCGGTCGGTCTCGCCGACGCTTCCGCCCTGAACCGACTGCTGCGCCGCACGACCGGTCGCCCGCCGGGAGCCTTCCGCTCGACGTGAGGCCGAGTCAGCGGTTCGAGGCGAACTGCTCCTGGGCGGCGACGGCGGAGCCCAGCCAGCGTCGGAGGTAGGCGCGCAACTGGTCCTGGGTGCGCGGCGGGTTGCCGGGCGAGACGAAGAACGAATGCATTGTCCGCAGTACGTATTCGACCAGTTCGCGCAGGGCCGGTTCGTCGTAGCCGTGGCGGACCCAGTCGACGTCGAAGCGGCGGATCATCGTCATGCCGAACTCCTTGGCCTGCAACGAGGTGAGACTGTCCGGGTCGATGGCGGAATAGGAATTCGACAGCAGCAGACCCAGGTGCGGAGTTCGGCGCACTTCGGTGAGTGTGTAGAGCACGGCTTCGGTCATCGCCTCGGCCGGGTCGTCCAGGCCCGCGACGTGGGCGGCCAACCGGTCCAGGAAGCCGTCGACCGAGGCGATCGCGGCCGCCGTCATCAGCGCTTCGGCGCTGGGGAAATAGCGGTAGACGGTCTGGCGGATGACGCCGAGGGCTTCGGCGACGTCGGCGATGCTGATCGCCGCGCCGGTCGCCCCGATCAACTCGACCGCGGTGGCGACGATGCGCCGCTGCGCGTCCTCGTCATCGGTCGGCGGGCTTCCGCCCCACCCGCGTCTGCGCGCCACCGATCGGACAATACCAGTGCGCGCGGCGCTCCAGCGATCGACGCGAAAGTAATCATACGTCTGAACGTTTGTGTGTATGGTTGCTCTCGTAGCGCTCAGCACAGCGCACGGCCGACCCCCTTCCCCCACGAGGTACCCGCACCGTGACCCACTTGCAGCCCCGAAAGATGGATTTCGGATTCGAAGAAGCGGACGTCCCGTTCGTCTGGAACCCACAGAATCCGGCCTGGTCGAGCATGTCCAACGCCGTCTCGTTCCTGGCGGTCGGCTTCGAGAAGATGATCGTGAAGCTGATCATGCAGCTCAAGCCCGTGATGACCGATCCGGAGGTGGCGGCCGAAGCCGTGGCGTTCATGCGTCAGGAAGGCCACCACTCCACCGCCCACCGTCAGCACGTCAAGGCGCTCATCAAGCAGTACCCGGGACTGCAGAACACCATCGACGCCGTGATCGGCGAATTCGACCTGCTCACCGAGGCGACCTCCACCGACTACCGCCTGGCCTACACCGCCGACCTGGAAGCCACTTTCACGCCGGTGTTCAAACTCATGCTCGACAACGAGGAAGCGCTGTTCCGTCCCGGTGACGACCGCGTCGCTTCGTTGTTCCTCTGGCATTTCGTCGAGGAGGTCGAACACCGCAGTTCCGCGTTGATCCTGTTCAACGCGCTGGTCGGCAATGAGATCTATCGCATGCGGATGGCGCCGTCGATCTTCGCGCACGTGATGAAGGTGATCAGGATCGCCTGCGCCGGATTCAACCAGCACGTCCCGCTCGCACAGCGTCAGGTCGACTCGCTGTCGATGTTCGCCACCCATCGCACCAAGCAGAAGGTGCTCACCTTCTTCGCGCCGTATCTGACCAAGGGGCCCATGCCACGTGCCTTCGACGGACTCCCGCGCGGCGAACAACTCACCGCGCTGGGCGGCGTGTTCCGCAGTCAGATGCCCAAACACGATCCCTCGCACGAGAAGTTGCCCGCGCTGGCCGCCGAATGGTTCGAGCGCTACGACGCGGGCTACGACTGCACCCGCTGGTACACCGCGCGCGAGAACCACGACACCCAGCAGGCGGTGACCCGATGAGCGCCTCGTGCACCCCCACCTTCGCCGATCTCGCCACCCGACTGGGCTTCTCGTGCGAGGAGGCGGGCGGACTGGTCGAATTCCGCAACCCGGCCGCGCTGGAGAACTGGACGCTGCCGGTGCTCGAGGTGACCATCGTGCTCGGCTCGATCCTCGCGCTGATCTACGCGATCGCGCGACTGCGCCGCCACGGCGACCCCACCAACCTGGTGCTGTGGTTCGGCGCGACCGCCTACCTGTTCGTCATCGAACCCCCGCTGTACTTCCCGGCCGCCTTCGGCATCGAAGAACACGTCGACACCATGTTCGCCCACAACGTGTTCACCGTGGATTTCCTGTGGGGGCGTCTGCCGCTCTACATCGTCGCGATCTACCCGCTGATGGCGACGCTGGCCTTCGAGATCGTGCGCTCCCTGGGCGTCTTCCGGCGCTACGGCGTGCTGCTCGGCGCGGTGTGCGTCGGTTTCGTGCACCACGCGTTCTACGAGATCTTCGACCACATCGGCCCGCAGTTGCGCTGGTGGGAATGGGCGCTGGACAATCCGATCAACCAACCGTTCTTCGAGTCGGTGCCGATCCCCAGCGTGGTCGTGTTCGCCGCGCTGTGGCCGATGTCGCTGGCGCTGTGCGTGCAGTACTTCGTCGGCCGCCACGTCGACGCGGGCACCCGCTTCACCGGCGGCCAACTCGTGGGCCGCACCGTGGTGATCGGACTGCTGGCCTCCGTCGGCACCTTCGTCCTGCCGCTGCCCGCCACCGTCCTCGGCATCGCGGGCGACACGATCCGCGGCGTCGTCTACGCGGCGGAACTGCTCGTCGTCTCGGTCGTGGCGGTGGTGCTGCTGTGGCGGCAATGGTCGGCGCTGCGCGCCGGAACCTCCACCGTTCCCCCCTACCGCGACAAATTCGTGCAGGCGTACGCGATCGTCTACCTCGCGGTGATGGCACTGCTGTGGGTCACCGCGCTGCCCGACTACTTCGGGGCCGAGAACGGACTCACCGACAACGGCGACCCCGTCGGCAGCCTCTGGTACACCGTGGCCTGCTTCGCGGTCGCGATCGCCGCCGTGGTCGCCACCTTCACGGTGCCCGCCCCGTCCCCCACCGAGGAACCCACCCCCGCCGACGCCGTCACCGCGTAGCCGACTCCCGCGGGGTGCGCCGCGCGCGCACCCTGTCGTGGCGTGTAGCCGACCCCGGCACGGACGAGACCGTCGACCACCCCGCCCCTCATCCGACCTCCGCGCATAGGGTGAGGCGATGGGGACGATCAAACAGGTTCAGGTCACTTTCGATTGCGCGGAACCGATCCGGGTCGCGCGCTTCTGGAGTGGCGTGCTGGGCTATGAAGTGGTGCTGCCCAAGGGATTCGACACGTGGGAGGACTACGAGCGGACGCGCCCGCCGGAGTCGCGGGGTTCGTGGGCGGCCTGCGTCGATCCCTGGACTTCGGGCCCATCTTCGGCGCGTGGGAAGCCGACTTCGGCCGGACCTACGTGTTGGGCGCGGACCCGGCGAAACTCGCGATCCGCGACGCCCTCGAGCCGCTGTGGTCGTGGGGACGTGACCGCTTCGACACCGATCCCGACATCACCGGCGGCCGGTTGTATGCCGCCGTGGTCGAACGCGCCGCCGAACTGGGCTGGGAGTTCGGCGCGGCTATCGCGGGCCACCTGGTGGGCGAATTCCCGCACAAGCGGATCTCGGGCACCGAGGTCGACACCTACATCACCGAGGGTTCGGATCTGCCGATGCGGCGGCCGGACCCGACCGGTCGCGCCTGCCATTGGATCCTGGAGATCCACCTGGTCGACCGCGCGGGGGGTTCGGCGGGTTCTTCGAACAGCTTCTCGATGTGCGGCCGCCGGACTGATCCGCACGACGATTACTCACGAAACATGGTGCGGCACCGAGCATATCGACTCCGCTGGCCTCCGCGATGCCGCCTCACCCGCAACGGGTGAGGCGGCGCGGGTGCGCGCGGGCCGATGGTGGTCGAGTGAGCGAGTCCTCGAATCACGACCCGGTGGAACTGGCCGTGTTGGCCTTCCCGGGGACGTCTGTCGACCGGCAGGTCAGTGCCGCGCTGTTCGAGATCGTCAACGGCGGCCACGCCGCGGTCGACGATCTGGTCTGCTTGACCAAGGACGCGAACGGTTTCCTCAGACAGGCCGAGCCCGGTGACCGGTTCGACGAGTTCGATCTCACCGGGTTGTGGGTGCAACCGCCCGGGCTGCTCAACGAACGCGACCTCGGGGTGCTGGCGGGCGCGATGCCCGTCGCGACCTCGGCGGTCGTGCTGGTCTATCACTACCCGGCCCGACCGGAACTCACCGCGGGGATCGTGTCCTGCGGCGGGACCCTCGCCCTGCACGTCCGGATCACGTCCTCGCCCCCTCGATGCGCGGACCCGTTCCTACCGCCCCCGCCCACCCGGGTCTGCGGGGCCAGGGCAGGCGCGGCGGGACTGCTGAGCGCGTCCCCGCTCACCGTTCTGGCGGGGGCGGGCGGGTCGACCGCGCACGCCATCGCACGGCATCAGCAGTGCCACCGCGCGCCCACGCACCCCGTCCCCTTGCTCGCGGAGGCGATTTAAGGCCGGTCAAGGAGCGGACGAACCCGACAGCAGGCGATCCAGTCGCGCTCGGATCGTCTCCAGCGGTTGCGCCGCGCCCAGCGTCGGCAACGCGGTGACCACCTCGGCGGCCAGGTGACGTACCTTCACGTTGCTGTCCTGGGAAGCCGCGCGCAGCAGCGCGAAGGCTTGGGTGGCGTCGAGTCCGTAGGCGAGCATGACCGCCCCCTTGGCCTGTTCGATCGCCTCCCGGGCGGCTATCACTCGGTGCAGAGCCGCAGCGGCGGCCTCGTCGAGCGCCGGTGGTTCCTCCTCCATGCCGTCGCGCTACCCGCGCCCGTGGATTCGACGCAGTACGACGCACCGATACCGAGTGTCACTGCGACTCGAATCCCCCGAATACGGCTGGGTGTGCGGCCGAATCGACCGGGCGAGGTGGCGTAACGGGTTCGCATCGCGGCCACGCAAACGGTGTCGCCTTCGTAAATCGGACTGACGCGGGCGCGGGCCGGTGCCACACTGGAGCCTGCGGCCCCCATCGATCGGCGCGGTTGAGAACTAGCCACCCCGACCGAGCAACCTGGGTTCGCACGGAGGTCGATCATGAACTCTCCACTCTCCACCCGTGCCACCACCGCCGACCGACGGCGACGCGGCACCGATTCCTACGACGACATCCACCCGTTGCTGGTGGAGTTCGCACAACTGACACCCGGAACCCCACGCTGGCGCGCGACCCGCGAGCGGATCATGCGCCGCTGCCTGCCACTGGCCGACCACATCGCCCGCCGTTTCGCCGGGCGCGGCGAAACCTACGACGACCTGCACCAGGTGGCGAGCCTGGGCCTCGTGCTGGCGGTCGACCGCTACAACCCGCAGCGCGGCGACTCGTTCCTGGCCTACGCGGTGCCGACGATGATGGGCGAGGTCCGTCGCCATTTCCGTGATCACACCTGGGCGGTGCGGGTGCCGCGCCGGACCAAGGAGATCCAGCAGACGATCGGTCCGACCATCGAACACATGGCCCAGGAACTCGGGCGCATGCCCACCGCGCTCGAGATAGCCGTCGAACTGCACCTGGACTTCTCCGAGGTGACCCAGGCGCTGCTGGCGGGCAACGCCTACCGCACCGACCCCATCGATCCCGGCCCGCACGACAACGACGACCTCGCCACCTCCGCGACGGTGGCCGAAACCTACGGAGCCGACGACGACGGGTACGAACTCACCGTGCAGACCATGGTCGCCTCGCCCCTGTTGGCGGCCCTGCCCGACACGGACAAACGGGTCCTGTACTGGCGCTTCTACCGACAGGAATCCCAAGCCCACATCGCGGCCCGCCTGGGCGTGTCGCAGATGCACATCTCCCGCATGCTGGCCCGCATCCTCACCGACCTGCGCGCCGCCGCCGACAGCGAATCGTCCGACGCCCACCTGGCGAGCAGGTGAGCGCATACCGACCCCCGACCGGAGGGGCGCGGCGACACGGAATCTTCGAGATCCATTGGGGCGCGAGCGCGCCCGGGAACGGCTAGGGTCGGGTATGGCGACCAGGGACGTCACGTTCACCGTGACCATGAAGGAACAGGACTGGGCACTGTTGCAGGACGCCGCCGACTGTGCGGGCATGTCCCTGCACGACTACCTCTGTTGGCACACACGTCTGCTGGCCCAGCAGTCCCGGCCCGGCGCGAGCAAGTCCACCCACCGCAAAGTCGCGGTGGGTCGCAGGCGGGTCCCGGTCGTCGTCGACGAACCCGTGGGGCAGGCGTGGGCCGACACGTTCGCCGAACGCCTGCATCATCGCGCGGATCTTTACCGCGAGGACTGAGCGAGCGATCCGCCGCACGTTCGAACACGCGGCACCGTAGTCAGCACTCGCGGATGTCCATGTCATCACGCCGCCCTCCACCATGGGGCACCCTGACCAGCTCACCTGCGGATGCCCATGTCATTCACGCGGACCTCCTTCGCGCGGCACCCTGACCAGCTCACCCGGGGATGCGCATGTCACCACGCGGACCTCCGCTGCGGAGTCGTGGGGCGGGCTCGCCCGGCGCAGGTAACCCCTCGGACCTCGCCACTCGGAGGCCGAGAGGACCGCCGAAAGCCCCGCTCAGGAGCGGGAGTTGGGAGCGGCGCGCTCGGCCAGGAGGGCGTCCAGTTGGCGTTCGGCGCGTTCCGCGCGGGCGAGAGTCTGAGCCTTGGCATCCTCGAGCGTCCGCACCCGGTCGGCAGCCTCGGCGCGAGCGCGATCCAGCGCGGTCGCGGAGTCGACGCGCAGCGCGGCCGTCTCGGCGGCGGTGTCGCGGCGCAGGTCGGCCAGTTCGGTTCTGACGTTGTCGAGTTCGGCGCGCACCTGACGCAGTTCGGCGCGCGCGGCGTCCGATTCCGCACGCACGCGCCGCAGTTCGTCACGGAGGTCGGCGAGAGCGGTATCGCGTTCGGCGACAAGCTGTTCGGCGCGATACACGGAACGTTCGGCGTCGGCGACCCGTTGCACGGCGAGGTCTCGTTCGGCCGCGGCGGCGGTCAGTTGCTGGGCGGTCTCGCGGCGGACCTGTTCGATCTCGGCCCCGGCCTTGCGGCGGGCGGCGTCGATGTCCTCGGCGGCCTGGACGCGGGCCCGTTCGACGTCCTCGGCGGCCGCACCGCGGGCGGCGCGGACCTCGGCCTCGGCTTCGCTGCGCGCGGTGAAGACCTCGGTGGCCGCCCGGGTGCTCACCCGCTCCATCTCCGCCACCACCTCCTCGCGCTCGGCGCGGGCCTCGGCGGTGCGGGCCTCGGCTTGTTCGGCGGCGCTCACAGCGTCCTCGGCCACCGATTCCGCGGCGTCCCGGGCGGTTTCGGCGTCGCGGCGAGCCTGCTGCGCGGCTACGACCGCGACCTCCGCGTCGGCGATACGGCGCGCGGCGTCGGCTTGCACGGCCTGCACCTGCGCTTCGGCGACAGAAGGGTCGGCCAGGGTGGACAGTTCGGCGACCGCCGCGTCGAGATTGGTTCCGATCTGCTGGGCCAGCGTGCGGAACTGGGTGAGCAGTTCATCGGCGCGCAACCGCGCCACCGTCACCGGACCGGGCGTCACAGTGACGGTTTCCGCCCCGACCTCCGACTCCTGCTGCCGCCGTTGCCGTTCCCGCCACGCGCGCCACCGGGTGTGCTCGGGATGGTCACAGTATTCCGAAGGGCGTCCCGGACCACCGCCGCGCGTGATGGGTCGCGCACAGCCGGGATAGTTGCATACGGTCGACACCCGCCAGATCGTAGTCCCCCGCAGCCCCGCAGCCCCGCAGCCCCGCAGCCCCGCAGCCCCGCAGCCCCGCAGCCCCGCAGCCCCGCAGCCCCGCAGCCCCCGCAGCCCCGCAGCCCCGCAGCCCCGCAGCCCCGCAGCCCCGCAGCCCCGCAG
>NZ_BAGG01000029.1 GCF_000308695.1 Nocardia takedensis NBRC 100417
GCGATGGTGATCTTGCGTGGTTTGGCCTTCTCCGCGACCGGGATCCGTAACCGCAGCACGCCGTCGGTGTAGTCGGCGGCGATGTTGTCGGTGTCCAGGCCCTCGCCGAGGAACAGTTGTCGCGAGAACACCCCGCGCGGGCGTTCGGCGGCGATCATCGTCCGCCCCGGATCCAGGGCGGGGCGGCTGGCCTTCACGGTCACCACGTTGCGTTCGACGTCGAGGTCCAGCGAGTCCGGGTCGATGCCGGGCAGGTCGAGTTCGACGAAGAACTCCTCACCGTCACGCCAGGCGTCCAACGCCACGACCGCCGGACGGGCCGCCGTGCCGAACACCTGCTGCGTGAGACGGTCCAGATCACGGAAAGGATCGGTACGCATCAGCATGGTCGCCACCTCCAACACTCCAATCTGTGTGCAGTCGATCCAGACAACCTATGCTGTCTGGCATAGATTTGTTTTAGCACTGTCGTTATGTGAGCGCAAGGGGTTACGATAGAAAAACTTTCGTAGCTGGTGGAGGTGAGTGCGTGTGACAGAACGAGCCCGTCGAGTCGATCCCGGGCGCGCGGTGTACGGGATCTCGGTGGCCGCGGAATTGGCCGGGATCGGCGTGCAGACCCTGCGCCTCTACGAACGCCACGGCCTGCTCACCCCCGCGCGCAGCGACGGCGGCACCCGCCGCTACAGCGACGACGACCTCACCCGCCTGCGCCGCATCACCGACCTCACCGCCGCCGGGATCAACCTGACCGCGATCACCCGCATCCTCGACCTCG
>NZ_BAGG01000028.1 GCF_000308695.1 Nocardia takedensis NBRC 100417
CCCGCGCCCCCCGCCGCCAGCGCCCGCCCCGCCGCCGATCTGGATCCCGCCGCTGCCCCCGCTGCCGTGGCTGCCGCTACCGGGTGCGCCGCCCGCCCCCTGACCCGCCGCGCGACTCGTTCGACCCGCAGCGTCCCGCGAACCTGCCGCATCCGCGTACTTGCCGCATCCCGGTCCGTGAGCTGTGGCATCCGAGGCCGTGGGCCGCGTGATGCCGGGCTGCGGCCGCTGTGCCGGACTGCGGTCTACCGTCCGTGACCGGGAAAATCGGTGGACGGGGCTGCGATGCTCGAGAAGTGATCGTCGTCCCCGAATTCTTCGCCGAGCGTCTGAGCCGATCCGAGGGTGATCCGGCGCGGGCCTGGCTGGCCCGCCTGCCCGATCTCGTCACCGAGTACACCCGCCGCTGGGCGGTGCGTCTGGACACCGTGACGCCCTGGCACGGGTACGCGGGGATCGCGCTGCCCGGCGTCCGGGCCGACGGGACTCCGGTGGTGCTCAAACTCGGGTACGTCGGGCCGGAGACGCGGGACGAACCTCGCGCGCTGGCGGCCTGGCAGGGTAACGGCGCGGTCCTGCTGCACGACAGCGACATCGCCGAGGGCGCGATGCTGCTGGAACGCCTGGACGAACGGCGCTCCCTGGAAGGGGAGCCGATCGCGGCGGCGGTGCCGATCATCGCGACGCTGCTGCGCAGGCTGGCCGTGCCCGCCCCGGACGGTCTCACCCGTGACCTGCGGGTGGAGGCCGAGCGATGGGCGACGGAACTGCCGCGCGACTGGGAACGGCTGGGCAGGCCGCTGCCGCGTCGCCTGCTCGACGCCGCGGTGCGGGTGTGCCGCGACCACGGGCCGAGCGCGGGCGACCTGCTGGTGAACGAGGACCTGCACTTCGAGAACGTGCTGGCGGGCGCGCGGGAACCGTGGCTGGTCATCGACCCGCAACCGTTGCGCGGCGACGTCGAGTTCACCACTTTGTCGATCCTGTGGAACCGCCGCGACGAATCGACCCTCGACCACCGGTTCGCCGAACTCGTCGCCGTCGCCGGACTCGATCCGGAGCGCGCCCGCGCGTGGACCCTGGTGCGCGCGGTGCAGAACTGGCTGTGGTTCGTCGCCGACGGCATCACCGACGATTTCGGCAGGCCCGCCGTCCAGGCCATCGCCCCCTGGGCGGCCCGGTGAGCGCGATGTGGTGGCGACGCCGCGACCGCCACGTCACCCGCCCGGCGCACGTCCCGTGGCGCGAACGCCGCCGCGCCGCGGTCACCGTCAGCCGCCCACCCAACCGCAACAACCGACCACGCGGACGATGACCGCGCTCAGGCGGGGCGGACCGGCAGGGTGAGTGGTCCGCGGTGCTGGAATCCGCAGCGCCATTCGATGTCGCGCGGGGAGACGGTGAGGGTGGTGGCGGGCCAGCGGGTGAACAGGTGCTCGATGACGGCCGCGGTGATCGTGCGGGCCAGGGCCACGCCGAGACAGGCGTGCGCGCCGTGCCCGAAGCCGAGTTGACGGTTGCGGCGGCGGGTGAGGTCGACGCGGCCGGGGCTGTCGAAGTAGGCGGGATCGCGGTGGGCGGCGGCCAGGCACAGCAGCACGGTGTCACCGGCGCGAATGTCGTAGGGGCCGTAGGTCAGATCCTCGGCGGCGTAGCGGGGGCGGGCCAGGACCTGCGGTGAGACGTAGCGGACGAGTTCGTCGATCATGGGCGGTTTGTTGCGGCCGCGGCGCAGGACCCGGATCTGGTCGGGGCGGGTGAGCAGGGTAAGCACCGACCCGGCGACTACGTCGGCGAGCACCTCGCGCCAGAACGAGAGCAGATAGCAGAGCAGGCCCGCCGACTCCGCGGGGCCGATCCGGTCGCCCGCGAGGAGTCCGCCGAGCGGGGCCTCCGCGCGGTCGACGGCGAGCAGGGCGTCGACCGCCCCCGGGGCGGCGGTCGTCTCGTCGAGCAGTTTCCGGTATTCCGGTTCGGCCAGACCCAGCAGGTCGGCGAGGACGATGTCGGGCAGCGGTTCGGCCAGACATCGCACCAGGTCGACCTCGTCGGCGGAATCGAGGTCGGCGGAGAGGTTTTCGAGCAGGTCGGGCAGACGGCGACCCCATTCGGCCGTGCAGGCCGCGGCTTCGGCGGCGACCGTGGCGCGCAGCCTGTCCTGGGCCTCGGGTGCGGCGGTGAGCAGGGCGTCCAGCGCCGTGGGCGCGGCGCGGTAGTCGCGCCCGCCCGCCCGGTGCGTGTCGGCGGACAGGCGCTGGTCGAGCAGTCCGGCCCGGACGTCGGCGTAGCGGGTGAGCAGCCACGCGGGCCGCCCGTCAGGGGTGCGCACGCGATGGACGCCGCCTTGGCGGCGCAACCTGTCCAGGACGGGCCAGGGATCGGCCGCGAATCCGGAATCGAAGACCTCGAGCACCCTTGGCCTCCATTCGCTTTGTCCGGCAATCGTTCTCGGTGTCACACCGCGCGTATGAAACTACCCGGCGGGACCGACACGTGCCGCACGGGCGTTCGTACCGATCGGTCTGCTCGCGGTCGCGGCCCCCGCGCGTCGCGCCGGGAGTCCCGTCGCCGGCCCCCAGACTGAACGGTCATGGACCAGTTGGTGTTGATGTTCGCGCTGCTGTTCGCCACGATCCTGGCCGAGCCCGCGGCCAGGCGGATCGGCGTCGCGTCACCGGTCCTGATGACGGTGATCGGGTGCGCGCTCGCGCTGGTGCCCGCCGTGCCGCGCATCCACATCCCGCCCGATCTGATTCTGCCGTTGGTCCTGCCACCCCTGCTGTACGCGGCGGCCCGCCGGACCTCCTGGCATCAGTTCGCCGAGAACTGGGGACCGATCGCCCTGCGCGCGGTCGGCCTGGTGATCGCCACGACCGCGGCCGTCGCGGCGGTCTTCCACGCCTGGTACCCGGCGTTGCCGGTGGCCGCGGCGGTGGTGCTCGGCGCCATCGTCGCGCCGCCCGACCCGGTGGCCGCGACCGCGTTGGCGAGTCGTCTCGGGTTGCCCCGCCGCTTGGTGGTGGTGCTCGGCGGCGAGGGCCTGTTCAACGACGCCACCGCGATCGTGGTCTACACGGTGGCCGTGCAGGCCGTGGTGACCGGACAGTTCTCCACGCTGCGCGCGCTGGGGGAGTTGGTGGTCTCGGCGGTGGTGGCGGTCGCGGTCGGTCTGGCGCTGGGGGTGTTCGGCACGCGGTTGACCAATCGACTGGCCGAGGCGTCCTGGCAGGTGGCGTTGAGTCTGCTGCTGCCGTTCGCCGCCTACGGATTCGCCGAGGCGTGGCACGGGTCGGGTGTGCTGGCGGTGCTGGTGTGCGCGCTGTATCTCACCGACGCGGTCACCGAGTTCACCGATCGCGACTACCGCCTGGTCGGTGACTCGTTCTGGGAGATCATCGAGATGTTGTTGAGCGGCTTCGCCTTCGGACTGATCGGTCTGGAGTTGGGGGTGGTGCTGGAGGCGACCGGGGGCGGCCGGCCGAAACTGCTCGGCGTCGCGAGCGCGGTGGTTGCCACTGTCGTCGTGCTGCGCCTGCTCTGGCTGCTGAGCACCTGGGCGGTCGGGCGGACCTGGATCCGCGACCACGACGCCGACGAGCCCTACACCTGGCGCGAAGTCGTGGTGACCTGGTGGGCGGGGATGCGCGGGGTGGCGACAGTGGCCCTGGCACTGGCCATTCCGCTGTTGACCGAGGCGGGCGCGGACTTCCCCGGCCGCACCGAGATCCTCTTCACCGCCTTCGCGGTGGTGCTGTTCACGTTGTTGTTGCAGGGGCCGACCCTGCCGCTGGTGGTGCGCTGGACCGGTGTGCACGCCGACACCGCCGCCGAGCGCGAACTCGAACGGCGACTGTGGGATCGGGTGGTGCGCGCGCAGATGAGCAGGCTCAAGGAGATCGCCGAGACCGAGCACCTGCCCGACGAACTCTACGAGCGGATGCGCGACCAGTTCCGGCAGCGGTACACGCGCGCGGACCCCGAGGCCGCCGACGCCGACGCGCGCGCCCAGATGCTGCGGGACGCGAAGATGGCCAAGCGGTTGCGCGCGATCCGCGCGGAGGTGATGGAGGCCGGCCTGCGGGAGGTGCAGTCCGCGCGCCGGGAACCGGGGATGCCCGCGGACCTGGTCGACCGGGTGACGCGCAGGCTCGATCTGGGCCCGACGAAATAATCCGAAAAAATCTGCCCGAAATTCGGGCCGGGCGGGTTTGGGCCCCGGGGGCCGGGGAATTGCGGTGTGCGTCAGACAACACTCAGCGCAACGGGATTACTCATGATCATACTCATCGGGTTGTTGGTCCTGATCGCCGCGGTCGTCGTCGGTGTCGCCGGAGTCGCGGCGAACTCCGGCGAAGTGCGCACCGACACCAGCGATTTCGGCGTCCTCGACTATCACTTCACCGCCTCGGCGGGTGAGCTGTTCTTCTACGGCATGGCCGTCGGAGCGATCGGCATGCTCGGTCTGAGCCTGCTGCTGCTAGGGGTCTGGCGCTCCTCGCGACGCAACAGCGAGACCCGCCGTGAGCTGCGGCGTTCGCGCAAGGAGGTGGCCGAGGTCAAGCGCAACGCGCCGACCGCGCCTCCCGCTGCCCCCACCGCACCGGCGGCCCCGGCCGCCAAGACCGTCCCGGTCGCCGCCGAACCCAAGAAGCCGATCCCGGCTTCGGCGACGGCCACCACACAGCCCGATCAGAAACCGGTGTGGAGTTTGAACCGGTTCCTGCCCAAGACATCCGCGAATCAGAGCCGACCGACGGCGGACGCGGCCAAGTAACGATCGACCTCGATCGTCGGAAGTAAGGAATGGATCATGATTGTTCTCGGACTGATTCTGCTGATCGTCGGCTGGCTGCTCGGAATCGGCCTGTTGACCACCGCGGGTATCGTCGTCCTGCTCGTCGGCGCGGTGCTGTTCATCGCGGGCTCGGTCGGCCGCCCGGTCGGCGGACGGCGTCACTATTACTGATGCCCGTTCGTAACACGAACTGAAGAACTCGCCTCGCCCCCGGTCGGATCATCCGACCGGGGGCGAGGCGAGTCCGTAGCCCGCGCGGTCTACCGCCGCGCGGTCGAGCAGGTCGGTGATCTCGCGATCGCCGACCTCCTCGAATTCCTGATACCACTGCGAGATCGAGTGGAACATCTCCGGCGTCTCCAGGCAGACGACGTGGTCGACCTCGCCCGCCAGCACCCGGATCGCGCGCGGCGAGCCGACCGGGACGGCGAGCACCACCTGCCGCGCGCCCTGGGCCCGCGCCACCGCGCAGGCCGCCCGCGCCGAAGCGCCCGTGGCCACGCCGTCGTCCACGACGATCGCGATGGCGCCGTCCAGCGGCACCGGGGAATGGGTGGCGCGGAAGCGAAGAGCGCTGCGCAGCAGGTTGTTCCGCGTCTCGGTCTCCACGCGCTCGCGTTCGGTGCGGGAGATGAACGCGCGCCCGAGCACCTCGTCGTCGATGATTCGCACGCCGTTCTCGCCGAGCGCGCCGAAGGCCAGACGCGGTTGGAAGGGCACCGGCAGTTTGCGGACCACGGCGACGTCGAGCGGGGCCCGCAACGCCGCCGCGATCTCCGAGGCCACCGGAACACCGCCGTGGGTGACGCCGAGTACGACCACGTCCTCGGCCGGGAATCGGAGGCCGCGCAGCCGACCGATCAAGCGGCGACCGGCATCGCGGCGATCGTGGAATGGCATGTCGGTCCTCCTCGCTCGAGTACCGTGGTGAATCGGAGCCGCGCCATCGGGACTCGTCGAGAACCCGTACTCTACGCCCCCGGCCGCCCGGACCGCATCGTCGCCGGTGGGCCGCGGGCCACCGCGGAACGGCTCAGATACCGGCCACACCGGCGAGTTGACCGATGCCGTAGGTGACGCACATCGCCAGCGCACCGCCCACGACCACCCGCACCACGGCCCGCGAGCGACGGCTGCCGCCCAGGCGCGCGCTGATCGATCCGGTGAGGGCCAAGGCCACCAGAACAGCGACGAAGGTCACCGGGATGCGCGCGGTCACCGGCGGCGTGAGGATCGCGATCAGCGGCAGCAGCGCGCCGAGGGTGAACGCGACGGCTGAGGACAGCGCGGCCTGCCACGGGTTGGTCAGCGCGCGCGGATCCAGGCCCAACTCGGCTTCGGCGTGCGCGGTGAAGGCGTCGTGCGCGGTCAGTTCCTCGGCGACCTTGCGCGCGGTCTCGGCCGAGAGCCCTTTGGCTCGGTAGATGCCCGCCAATTCGGCGAGTTCGTAGTCGGGGTCCTCGCGCAGTTCCCGGCGTTCCTGGGCCAACACCGCGCGTTCGGAGTCGCGCTGGGTGCTGACCGAGACGTATTCGCCGACCGCCATCGAGATCGCGCCCGCGGTCAAGCCGGCTATACCGGCGGTGAAGATCTCGTCGGCGCCGGTGGTGGCCGCCGCGACGCCGACCACCAGGCCCGCGGTGGAGACGATCCCGTCGTTGGCGCCGAGCACGCCTGCCCGCAGCCAGTTCAGCCGCGAGGCCAGTCCGGTCCCGTGCGGTTCGCGCGGATGCGGAGTTTCCGTAGAATCCACCATGTGCCGCACAGTAGCGGTCGAGGACGGCCCGCGCGGACGGTCACGCGAGTGTCGCGCTAGGGCGAATGCCGGGCGAACCGCCGGTCCGGCACCGGCGGAAGGACCCGGTGCAGCAGTTGCAGTCCGCCCAGCACCGTCAGCGCCGCGACGGCGGTGACGAGATCGCCGAAGGCCAGGGCCGCCAACGCGAAACCGCCGAGCACGGGAACCTCCAGCAGGGCGCAGCGCAGGCGGATCCGTCGCCGGGCCGCGCCCGCGTCGAGTTCGCGCACGCCCGCGTCGATGATCTCCGCCGCGGTGGTCCGGCACACCAGGCCGTCGCCGACCTGGACGAAGCGGTGCACGGCTTCCTCGCGCGTCAACTCGCCGAGCCAAGCCCGATCGATGAGCCGCCTGCCCTCCTCGGCAACCTCTCTGACGGTATCCATCCGATCCTTTCCCCGCCGAACCTCCGGTGCAGTCTAGAACGTCGAGTGGGGTGTTCCCAGCGGTGATTTCGCGGTCTGCGAAGGTGTGTGCGCGAATTCCGGGCGACCGGTCGGCATCTCGCGGCGTTCGGGGTGCTCGTGACCGACGCGCCCCCGGCCGGCATGCTGTGCGGCATGATCGATCTGCGCGGCAAGGTCGCACGATACGGGGTGGTTGTCGCGGCGGGGGCGCTGCTGCTGGCCGGATGCGGTTCCGACGAACACGCGGGGCACGGGAATTCGGCCCCGCCCACCACGGCGCACGAACAACTGCTGCTCACGCCCGAGCAGTTCCCGCAGGGCTCCAAGAAGCTGGACCTGCCCAAGGACAAGGTCCAGTCGGCCGCCGCGGATTTCGCGTCACTCAACGATTCGGCCACCTTCACCCCGCCCGAATGCGCCCAGACCCAGAACAGCGTGGGCGCGGCCACCCAGCAGGTGATCGGCGACTCGACCTTCATCGCCGCCTCCGACGCCGCGGCGGGCGTGATGTACGTGGAGTACCTGTCGCCGCGCCTGGCGGAGTTGGACCGCATCACCGAGGGCAACCGCACCTGCGGCGAGGTCACCTTGACCACCACCGTCGAGGGGCAGAGCATCGAGAGCACGGTGAAGGTCGAGAACAAGACGCCGCCCGCGGCCCTGGACGGGATCGACGCGATCGTCTACCGCTCGACCACCGTGTCCTCGGTCGGCACGGGCAAGCCGATCACGATGACCGACTACATGGGCATCGCGACCCTGCGCGGACTCAGCGTCGCGGTGCGGGTCAGCGCGCTCGACGACAAGGGCGACGAGGACGGGTTCACCAAGGTCTTCACCGACGCGGTGACGAAGGTGCGCGACGCCGCCTAGCGCGTCGCGGCGCGCCGCATCGCGGTCGGGGTGGCGCCCCACCAGCGGCGCGCGCACCGGGTGAAGGTCGCCTGTTCGGCCAGTCCGAGCAGGGAGGCGATCTGGCCCATCGGCATGTCGGTGGTGGTCAGGTAGCGGCGTGCCTCGTGGCGGCGCACGTCGTCGAGGATGGCCGCGAAGGTGGTGCCCTCGGCGGCGAGGCGGCGCTGCACGGTGCGCGGGTGCATCGCCAGCAGGCCCGCCACCATCCCGATCTCGGGCGGCGTGGTGCCCAGCAGCCGTTGCACGGTCGCGCGGATCTGCGGGACCAGCGACAGGTCCGCGGCGTCGGACTGTTCGGCCAGGAAGGCCATGGCGAGTCGGTGCAGGTTCTCGTCGCCGCCGGGCAGCGGACGGTCGGCCAGACTGCTGGGCAGGCGCAGCATCGCCGCCTGCCGTTCGACGCGCACCGGTGCGCCGAAGAATCGTTCGTAGGCTTCGATCGGGCCGGGCGGCCGGTAGGGCAGTTCGACCGAGCGCAGCCCGTACCGGTCCTGGACCAGGCGCTGGATGGCCCGGTGCACGAACCCCAACCCCAGGTCGGTGCCCTGCACCGGACTGGGCATCCCCGGCGCGACGCCGTAGCGCAATCCGATCACCCCGTGATCCCCGTACGGGTCCTCGGCCAGGGTCAACCGCAGCGAGCGGGCGTGCGAGAACAGGTAGCGCTCGGTGCACTCGAGCACGTGCGCCAGCGTCGGCGAATTGCGGATCGCCAGCGCCAGCGGCCCGAGCATGTCCAGGTCCTGCCGGTAGGCGATGCGCAACCCCAGGTCCGGCACCTCCAACCGGTGCGCCGCCAACTCCAGCGCCGCGGCCACCGCCGAATCCGAGATCAGCAGGTCGTCGGCGTCCAGCGCCGCGGCGGGCAGGCCGACCGCGCGCGTGAACTCCTCCGCGTCGCCGCCCAACTCCGCGACGGTCGCGCGGAACCCACGCAACCCGGCCGACCGAATCACCGACATGTCGCCCACGATCGAAGACCGCCGCGGCGAAGTCAAGCGATCGGTGCGCGACGGCGGAAACCCCCGCTCCTGTCGCGCACAGACAAAAGGTTGTCGCGCGGAGTCAAGGCAGCGACCGGAACGCCCTGGAGACTGGGGGTATGACCGAAGCGGGTAGTGGCAGCGACCACCTGGTAAGCGACCATCTCGACGTCGTGATCGTCGGCGCGGGACTCTCCGGGATCGGCGCGGCCTACCGGTTGCAGACCGAATGCCCCGGCAAGCGGTACGCGATCCTGGAGGCGCGCGAGGCGCTGGGCGGGACGTGGGACCTGTTCCGCTACCCGGGCATCCGGTCGGATTCGGACATGTTCACCCTCGGTTACCCCTTCAAGCCGTGGCGGGAGGCCAAATCGATCGCGGACGGCCCGTCGATCCTGCGCTACGTCGAGGAGACGGCCCGCGAGAACGGCATCGACCGCAATATCCGGTTCCGTACCAAGGTCGTCTCCGCGGACTGGTCGAGCGCCGAGTCCCGCTGGACGCTGACCCTGGAGACCCGCGACGCGGCAGGCCACCCCGCGACGACCGCGCTGACCTGCGATTTCCTCTACGCCTGCGCGGGCTACTACAACTACGACCACGGCTACGACCCGGTCTTCCCCGGCATCGAGGACTTCACCGGCGAGGTGGTGCGGCCGCAGTTCTGGCCCGCGGACCTGGACTACGCGGACAAGAAGGTCGTGGTCATCGGCAGCGGCGCGACGGCGGTGACGCTGGTGCCCGCGATGGCCGAACAGGCCGAGCACGTCACCATGTTGCAGCGCAGTCCCACCTGGATCAGCGCCGTGCCGGGCCGCGACAAGCAGGCCGACAAGATCCGCGAGCTGCTGCCGCCCGATCTCGCGCACCGCCTGATCCGCACCAAGAACATCCTGTTCAGCATCGGTTTCTACCAGTACTGCCGTCGCCGCCCGGAGCGCGCGCGCAAACTGCTGACCGGTCTGACCACGCGCATCCTCAAGGACGAGAAACTCGTCGCCGAACATTTCACCCCCACCTACAACCCCTGGGACCAGCGCCTGTGCGCGGTCCCGGACGCCGATTTCTTCAAGGCGATGAAGAAGGGCAAGGCCGAGGTGGTCACCGACCACATCGATGCCTTCGTGCCCGAAGGCATCCGCTTGAAGTCCGGTCGGGTGCTGCCCGCCGACGTCGTGGTCACCGCGACGGGGCTGCAACTGCTGGCCTTCGGCGGCATCACCCCGTCCGTCGACGGCGTTCCGGTCACGCTGTCGGACCAGTTCGTCTGGCAGGGCGCGATGCTCACCGGCGTGCCGAACTTCGCGGTCTGCATCGGCTACACCAACGCCTCCTGGACCTTGCGCGCCGACCTCACCTCCCGACTGGTCTGCAAGATCCTCAACCACATGGACCGCAACGATTACGCGGCGGTGGTCCCGCGCCCGCGCGGCGATCTCGCGGAGCGGCCGCTGCTGGACCTGGCCTCCGGTTACGTGCAGCGGTCCATCGCGGAGTTCCCGCGTCAAGGTGACCGGCACCCGTGGAAGGTTCGGCAGAACTACCTGCTGGATTCGGCCACCACGATGCGGACCGACCTGTCCAAGACCCTCGAGCCGACCAAGCGTTCGGCCACGCGCGCCCCGGTTCCGGCTCGCTGATCAGTCCGGCATCTGCCGCATCTCCAGCAGGGTGAGCCCCAGCGAATCGATGCGGGCCATGATGCCACGCAACGCGACCGGATCGGGGACCGGCCCGTAGAGGGTGGTGACGTCGCCGGGCGCGCGATCGGAGACCGAGAGTTCGGGGAAGGCGGCCACCGCGCGTTCGGAGAGCGTGCCGTCGATGATGAACTGGTACCGGATCGGCGGCATGGACGCTCCTCTCGTTCGCGACGGCGCGGCCGGGCGTGTCCGTCGAGCCTGCACCGTGCCGGGTGGCCGGACCTCACCCGGCGCGGATGAGATGCGCGGCGCGGCTCAGAGCAGACCGATGCGGCGCGCCCGCAGCATCGCGTCGGCGCGGGAGTTGGCGCCGAGTTTGGCGTAGATCGCGCGCAGGTGGGTCTTGACGGTGTTGATCGACACCCCGAGGTCCTGGGCGATCTGCAATGCCGTTCGGCCGCTGGGCAACTGCTCGAGCACGGTCAGTTCGGCGTCGGTCAGCGCGGGGGTCATCGGTTCGGGGCGGGTCGCGGACAGTTCGCGGACCGTCTCGACGAATCCGTTGCGCGGGCCGAAGCGTCCCGCGTGGTCGTGCAGCAGCGTCACCGCGCCCGCCACCTCGAAGAACGGCCGCACCAGACCGTCGGGCGCCGCGATCCGCACCGCCTCGGCGAATCCCTCGTAGGACTTCACCGTCCGGTCCAGGCGGTGGCAGGCGCACGCGTAGAGCAACCATCCGGTGACGGCGGTGTGCGCGGGCAGCATCGCCGCGCGGTCGAGCACCGGTTGCACGAGGTCGAGGGTGTCGAGCGGCTTGTTGTTGGCGTCGGCCACCGCGGCGGCGGCCAGCATCGCCTCGGGGGAGTCGCGCAGCGCGCGCCGCGCGGCCACCACCAGGTGATAGGCGGTGTCGCGTTCGTGTAGTCGCACCAGGATCGAGACCACCGGCAGCAGCAGTCGTCCCGCGATCGGCGGATGCGGCGCCTCGAGCAGCAGTCGTTGGATCTGGGTGTGCAGGGCCAGCGCGGCGGCGTGCTTGTCGGCGGCGTCCTCGAAAGCCAGCAGCAGACCGATGATGTGGGCCTGTCGGCCCGCCATCGGTTCGCTCGCGCCGTCCAGGCCGCGCCGGGTCCGGGCCAGCGCGGCCAGATCCGCCTGCTCGATCGGCAGTCCGCGCAGATGCGCGGCCAGCGCGCGCAACGCGATCGCGTGCACGTGGTCCGGGATGTGCGTGAGACGGTGTCCGACACCGACATCGACGGCCCGCTGCGCGCGGTCGTGCAGCAGCGGCACCGGACCGGTCAGGGCGGAGGCGAGCGCGAGTCGGGTCACGGCACGCAGGTGCAGGCGGTGGTGACCGCCCTGTTCGGCCAGCGCGAGCGCCCGGTGCAGGGTCTGTTCGCCGGGGATGATCGCCCCGGCGCACACCAGCGCGCTGCCCAGTTGCACCGCCGCGTAGCAGTCCAGATCCGGGAGTCCGGTGGTGGACGGCTCGACCGCGTCGACCGCGGTGCCGTCCGGTTCGAGCACCGATTCCCGCACCAGCGCGGACGCGCCGGTCACCGCCGTGGTCACCGCGGTCCGCACGACCTCCAGGCAGGCCGCGGTGACGATCGCCGAGGCCGACCCGGCCCGTGCCCGCACCTGGTCCAGATAGGCCGTCGCCGCCGCGCCGTCCCCGCGTTCCACGGCGTCGACCACGCGCAGCAGCAGCACGAACGCGTCCTCACGCAGGTCCGGTGCGGCGGTGTCGATCCGCTCGAACAGGATCGGGCCGGTCCCGTCGAGTACCACGCGCAATCCGTGGTCGCGCAGGAAGATCGGTAGTCGGGGATGATTCGGTTCGGCGAGCAGGTGCGGCAGCGCCTCGAGCGGTTCGCCGCGGTCGAGGTACCAGCGACCGCAGCGGCGGTGCAGGTCCGGGATGCGCTGCGGGACGGCGCGTTGCAGTTCGGCGAGCAGGTAGGCGCGCAGCATCGGGTGGTAGGAGTACCAGAGCAGGCCCGCGTGCGCGGTGTGCTGCACCGGGAAGTTGATGCGGGCCAGGTCGTCGAGCATCCGTGGGGCCTGCGGGCCGGCCAGTTCCTCGGCGAGCGCGTCGGTGAAGGAGTCGGGAACGCAGGTGGCGAGCAGGAATTCGCGCACGTCGTCGTCCAGGACGTCGATCAGTTCGCCGACCAGGAAGTCCGAGATCGGGTGCGGGGCGTGGGCGAGCATGGCCAGCGCGCTCGCCCGCTGGGAGCCGTGCATGGCGGTGTAGAGGGCCGCGATGCGCACCAGTGCCGCCCACCCGCGGGTCAGCCGTTGGATCGAGGCCACCTCGGATTCGTCCAGGGGGCAGCCGTGTTCGATGAAGACCGTGCCGATGTGCTCGTCGTCGAAGGCCAGATCCTCCGCGCCCAGGCGCACCAGGCGGCCCGCCATGTCGAGCACGTGCCAGCGCAGCGGGGGTTCGTAGCGTCCGGTGACGACGCTGAGCATCGCGGTGGGCGCGTGGTGCAGCAGGTGTTCGAGTCCGGCCAGCGCGAGCGGGTCGGTGAGCAGGTGCGCGTCGTCCAGGACCAGCACCGTGGGCTGCTCGCCCAGATCGCGCACCAGGTCCACGGCCGCGGCGAGCGGGTCGGGGGAGGGCGGGTCGGCTTCGACGGGCAGGCCGAGGCCGGCGCGGATCGTGGCCCACAGGCGGGTGGCGTCGTCCACCGTCTCGTTGACGGTGATCCAGCACGAGCGGGTCCCCGGGTGCTCCTCGAGGTGTCGGCGCAGCCAATCCGCGGCGAGCACGGTTTTCCCGCTACCTGCCGGCGAACACAGCAGGACGCTGCGTCCGGCGGCCGGGAGGACCGCGCGGTCCAGCCGGTCGTGGCTCGCGCGCAGCACCAGCGGGGTGAACAGCGGCGCGGGGATGCCGCCGGCCCGCGCGGTGCCCGTGAGCACTGCCGGAGTGGGAACTACGTGGAGTCGCCGCGATGAGTGCACCTGAGCCTCCTCGGCCTTGTTCGGCCCGTACCGCTTCGCCGCTCGCCGTCTGGTGTCGGGGGGTCTGAGCATACCGACCGAACGGTGTTCTTTGGTGCGCAGCAAACGAACCGCGACTCATCCGAAATGGATGACGATCCCCGCCCGCCCACCGACCTACCGTCGGAGCGCCGCAGCGGACCGGAGAAGGTGGCCGATGCCCTCGTCGAGAAGATCACGCACCGCCGTCACGGTCCCCGCCCTGACACCGACCTCCTGGGCCATCCCGCGCGGACTGATCGTGCTGCTGGCAGGCGCCGGGGGCGTGGTCGCCATCGCGGGCATGAAAGGCGCGGCGGGCCTGCTCGGTCCACTGTTCCTGGCGCTCATGCTCACCATCGCCGTACAGCCCATCCAAACCTGGGCGCGCCGCCGCGGCTGGCCCGCCTGGGCGGGAATGGGCGCGGCCTTCCTCGCCGTCCTGGCCATCGTGCTCGGCATGATCGCGATGCTGGTGGTCTCGGCCGCCCAACTCGCCACCGAACTGCCGCAGTACACCGATCGCCTCGACGACCTGCTCGGCAACGTCCGGGACCTGCTCGCGGACTTCGGCGTCTCCGAGGACCAGATCCAGAACCTGCTGAGCCAGATCGACGTCGGCAAACTCGTCACCGCCCTCGAAGGCGTGCTCAGCGGACTGCTCGGCATCTTCTCCAACCTGTTCTTCGTGCTGGCCCTGCTGCTGTTCATGGCCTTCGACGGCATGTCGATCGGGCGCAAACTCGAGATCATCGGCCGCGAACGCCCCGAGATCGCCTACGCGCTGGACGCCTTCGCCCACGGCACCCGCACCTACCTGCTGGTCTCCACCGTGTTCGGCCTGATCGTCGCGGTCTTCGACGGCGTCGCGCTGTGGCTGCTGGGCATACCGCTGCCGCTGCTGTGGGCCCTGCTGTCGTTCATCACCAACTACATCCCCAACATCGGCTTCGTCATCGGACTGCTGCCGCCCGCGCTGCTGGCCCTGCTCGACGGCGGGCTGTGGCCGATGATCTGGGTGATCGTGGTCTACAGCGTCATCAACTTCGTCATCCAGTCGATCATCCAGCCCAAATTCGTCGGCGACGCCGTCGGCATCAGCGTCACCATGACCTTCCTGTCGCTGGTGTTCTGGACCTGGGTGATCGGCGCGCTCGGCGCGATCCTCGCCGTCCCGTTGACGCTGCTGGTCAAGGCCCTGCTGCTGGACATCGACCCCGCGACCCGCTGGGTCAACATCCTCATCGCCGAGAAGGCGCACGACCCGCCGGGAGATCACCCCCAGCGGGTGAGGTCACCGCTACCACCGTCGGACTGAGATTGACCCACGTTCTTCTCCGCGGAAGGGAATGACAATGACGACTCAGAAACCGGAAACCGGAAGCCCGGTCCGCCAAGGGCTCGCGGCAGGCACGTCCATCGGCGCGGCGATCCTGCTGCTCACCGTCGGCGTGCTGTCGATCTTCGAGGGCATCTCGGCGGTCGCCGAGGACGACCTGTTCGTCGTCGGCCCCGAGTACATCTACCAGTTCGACACCACGGGCTGGGGATGGATCCACATCGTGCTCGGCGCGATCCTGATCATCTGCGCGCTCGGGCTGATGACCGGCAGCACCTGGGGCAAGGTCGCCGCCATCATCATCGCGGCGCTGACCATCATCGCCAACTTCCTGTCGCTGCCCTACTACCCGTGGTGGTCGATCCTGATCATCGCCCTGAGCATCGTGGTGATCTGGGCGGTCTCGACCTGGCATCCCGACCGGATCTGACCGCGTGCGCCGAGCCCGCCGGGTCCGACCCGGCGGGCTTCGCGCTGTCCTAGCGCCCACCCAACACGGTGACTGGTGGACTGGGGCCGGGTCGATCGAGAACCCGCATCCTCACCGAAAGGGCCACCGGACATGGCACAGAAACGAACCCGCGGCGCGCGCGTGGCGTTGGCGCTCGGCGCGATCGCGGCCGCGGCACTGCTCGCACCCGGCACGGCGGCGGCGCAGCCGGGACCGCACGGCAAACTGATCGAGACCGACTGCACCTTCGCCCAGATCGACGCCGCCCTGCACGCCACCGCGCCCGATTTCGCGGCGCGACTGGACGCCCACCCCGGCCGCAAGGCGAAATTCGCCGAATTCTTCGCCCTGCCCGTCGAGCAGCGCCGCGCCCGTGTCGAGCAGCGCTTCGCCGAACATCCCGACGCCCGACAGAAGTTCGAGGAGCGGCGCGGCGAGGGCAAGGCGAAGATCCTGCGCGAGACCCTCGACACCCTCGCCGACACCTGCCACAACTACTGACCGGGCGGGCGGGCGGCGACACCGCCCGCCCCGCGCACGTCCGGGTCCGGCAGCGTGACCGTCACCAGCAGGCCGCCCTCGGGACGGGCCAGCGCGCGCACCGCACCGCCGTGCGCGACGGCGACCGACCGCACGATCGACAACCCCAGTCCGGCGCCGCGCCCGCGCGCCGCCGGATCGGCGAGGCGTTCGGTCGCCGCCAGTCGCCGGAACGGCTCGAACAAGCCGTCGACCTCGTGCGGCGGGACCGGCGGACCGGAATTCTCGACCTCGAGAACCGTCGCCCCGTCGCGCGCGCCCACCCGTACCGCGAGCCACCCGTCCTCGGGGCTGTTGTAGCGCACGGCGTTGTCGACCAGGTTCTGTGCCAGCCGTTCCAGCAGCACCGGGTCGCCCACCGCCGCGGCCGGACCGATCGCCGCGCGGACCGCCACACCGGCACGCGCGGCGTCGGCGTCCGCGACGGCGAGTGCGCGCCGGGCGATCTCGGCCAGATCGACCCGCACCCGCGTGGTCAACCGCTGCTCACTGCCCGCCAGCACCAGCAATCCGTCGATCAGCGCCGCGTGCCGCCGGTTCACCTCCAGCAGGGTCGTGCCGAGCGAGCGCAGCGCGTCCGGCGCGTCCGGATCGTCCATCGCCACCTCGATCAGCGTGCGGTTGATCGTCAGCGGGGTGCGCAGTTCGTGCGAGGCGTTGGCGACGAACCGGCGCTGCCCGTCGAAGGCGCGGTCGAGGCGTTCCAGCATGGCGTCGAAGGTGTCGGCGAGTTGCCGGATCTCGTCGTCGGGACCGTCCAGGGCGATGCGTTCGTGCAGGCTGCGATCGGCGACCCGGCGCGCGGTCGCGGTGATGTGTTGCAGCGGGGCCAGCGCCCGCCCGGCCAGCGCCCACCCGAAACCGCCCGCCGCGATGCCGACCGCGCCCAGACACACCAGCGACCAGACCAGCATCGCCTCGAGGGTGTCGCGGCGGTCCTGTTCGACCTGCGCGGTGACCGTCTCGTAGATGTCGGCGCGGTCGCGCGCGCCGAATCGGGCCAACTGTTCGCGGATCAGCACCCGCACGCCGGTGCCGCCGCGCCGTTGCAGCGACTGGTCGAGGAAGAAATACATCAGCGCCACCAGCAGCGCGCCCGCGAGGAAGAACGCCCCCGCGTAGAGCAGGGTCAGGCGCAGGCGGATAGTCGGTCGGCGGCGGAGGGTCGGGCGGCGGGGCATCGCGGTCACCGGATGCGGTAGCCGACACCGGCTTCGGTCTCCACGACCGGCGGATCGCCCAACTTCCGGCGCACCATCATGATCGTGTAGCGCACGACCCCGGTGAACGGGTCGGTGTGTTCGTCCCACGCCTTCTCCAACAGGTGCTCGGCCGACACCACGCCGCCGTCGGCGCGCAGCAGTTCGGCCAGCACCGCGAACTCCTTGCGCGAGAGCGGGACCGGCGCGCCGTCGCGGGTGACGGTGCGCCGGTGCGGGTCGAGTCGGATGCCCGCGCGATCCAGCACCGGGGGAGCCGCGGGTCGGGACCGGCGGCCCAGCGCCTGCACGCGGGCCACCAGTTCGGCGAAGGCGAACGGCTTGGTGAGGTAGTCGTCCGCGCCGAGGCCGAGACCGGCCACCCGTTGGGCGACCTCGGCCGCGGCGGTGAGCATCAGAATCCGCGATTCGGCGCCGGATTCGGTCAGGGTGGTGCAGACCGCGTCGCCGTGCACGCCCGGGAGGTCGCGGTCGAGCACGACGACGTCGTAGTCGTTGACCGCGGCCCGTTCCAGCGCGGCCGTGCCGTCGTAGACGACATCGACGGCCATCGCGCGGCGGCGCAACCCGCCCGCGATCGCGTCGGCCAGCAATCGTTCGTCCTCCACCACCAGTACCCGCACGGCACCATCCTGCCGGGCGCGGCTGTTGGTTCGGTGTGAGTTTCCGGTGGATCGGTTCAGTCCAGGTGGGCGCGGTCGTCGTAGGCGAGCAGGCGGAAACCGGACTCCGTGCGCGACCAGGAGGTGAGCGAGGCGTTGCCCGCCAAGCCGTCGGCGGCGATCGCGAGGATCTCGGCATCGGAGTGGTGTTCGAGCAGGTGGCGCAGCATCAGCACCACGGCGTCGTGGGCCATGATCAACACCGTGCGGTGGCGGGTGTCGCGGTCGACGCGGTCCACCACGGCGCGCAACCGGTCGGCGACGTCGCGGAAGGATTCGCCGCCCGGCGGTCGGTAGCCCAGCGGGTCGGCGGCTTCGGCGGCGGCTTCCTCGGGGTGGTTCGCCCGCACGACCGAGGCCGGGAGGTGCGAGTGGTCCCCGCGGAATCGGTCGTACAGGCGCGGATCGGTTTCGACGTCGGGCAGCGGGACCCCGGCCGCGGCCAACTGTTCCTCGGCGATCCGCCACGTCCGGCGCGCCCGCGGGTAGGGCGAGCACAGCACCCAGTCCGGCCGTCGGTCCGGCGCGAGGGCGGCGAGTCGGACGCCGAGCGCCGCGGCCTGGCTCGCCCCGAGGTCGGTGAGCGCGATGGCCATGTCGTCGGCGTCGGCGGGTGTGGCGGGGCGCAGACCCGCGTTGGTGGTGCTCTGCCCGTGCCGCGCCGCGTAGAGCAGGTCGACGGTGCCCGCGTGACGCGGGCGCGTATCCGGGATCTCGGTGGCGCTCATATCCGTAGGACGTCCGCGCGCGCCGTTCGGTTCCCGCGCCGGATCGGGTCCGGTGTGACGGACGCGATGCTAGGTTTCTCACTGAAACAGGTTCTAGTTCGGAGGTGGAGCCCGATGAAGGTCAGCACCGCGATATACGGGCCCGGCGATGCCGTGCGCCGCACCGCCGCGCTGCGCGAGATGGGCGTGCGCGGCGTCTTCACCTTCGAGGGACCGCACGACGTCTTCACCCCGCTGACTTTGGCCGCCACCGTCGGCGGCATGGACCTGCTGACCAATGTCGCGATCGCCTTCCCGCGCAACCCCATCCACCTCGCCCACCAGGCCAACGACCTGCAACTGCTCGCCGAAGGCCGCTTCACCCTCGGCCTCGGCACCCAGATCCGCCCGCAGATCGAGAAGCGCTTCGGCATCGAGTTCGGTCGCCCCGCCCGGCGCATGGCCGAACTCGTCGGCGCGCTGCGCGCCATCTTCGACCGCTGGAACAACGGCACACCGCTGGATTTCCGCGGCGAGTACTACCGGCACACGCTGATGACCCCGATGTTCGACCCCGGACCGAACCCGTTCGGCCCGCCGCCGATCCACGTCGGCGCGCTCGGCCCGATCATGACCCGCACGGCCGCGCGGGTCGCCGACGGACTGCTGGTGATGCCCTTCAACTCCGGTCGCTACCTGCGCGAACGGGTCATGCCCTCGGTGCTGGAGGGTCTGGCCGAGAGCGGACGCGACCGCGCCGCGTTCACGGTGGTCCCCGAGGTCATCGTGGCCGTCGCCGCCACCGACCGGGAACGGGAACAGGCCGACGCCGCCGCCCGTCGTCTGCTCGGCTTCTACGGGTCCACCCCCGCCTACCGCCCGGTCCTGGACCTGCACGGCTGGGGCGACCTGCAACCCGAACTCAACGCCCTGACCAAACAGGGCCGGTGGACCGAATTGGCCGGCCTGATCGACGAGGAGATCCTGTCCACGCTGGTCGCGCGCGGCACCCCCGCCGAGGTCGCCGCCGACATCCGCGCCCGCGTCGACGGGATCTGCGACCGCGTCTGCTTCTACCAGCCCTACGCGCCCGCCGACGACACCCTCGCCGCGCTCGTGGGACATCTGCGCGACTCCTGATCGACGGCGAGGTCGCCGGAATCCGGCGCTACCGTCTCGTGCCGGACGGAAGCAGACCGGACTATCGCGGTGCGGACGGGCGGGCGGTGGTGTCGCCTTTGTCGATCGCGCCCTCGATCTCGTCGAGCGCGGTGCGGATGAGGGCGCCGTAGTCGTCGTCGGGCAGTGCGGACAGGTGGGTCCTGGCGGCGGCGAGTTCGCGGTGGGCGGCGGTGAACGAGCCGAGGCGGCGGTAGTTGTCGGCGAGGTTGAGGTGCAGGGACGGGTAGAAGCCGCGCTCCCGCAGTCCCGGATGGTGGGCTTCGGTGCGCTCGTCGGTGAGCGCGTGGGCGGCGTCGAGGGCGCGGACGTCCCAGGCCAGTGCTTCGGCGGGGTCGTCGTGGAGGTCGGCGAGGTGGTGGGCGAGAGTGCAGCGGTGCAGCGGATCGCCGAGCGGCCCGAGTTCGGCCCAGAGCCGTTGGAGTCCGGCCCGTCCTCCGTCGCGGTCGCCGCCGCGAGCGCGGGTGACGGCTGCGGTGATCGCGTCCATGGTCGCGTCGGTGGTGGTCACGGTTCTCCTTCGGCAGTGGGGGACAGCGGGATGGTCGTCAACGCCTGCGGGGCATGACGAGCGTGGTGAGGTCGCCGTCGGTGGCGGAGCGCACCACGACCGGTTGATCGGCGGCGGCCAGGTCGAGCATGACGTCGGGACCGAGCGCGCCGGTGACGGCGGCGGCCAGACTCGAAGGGCTGAACGCCACCTCGAGGAGCGGGCCGCTGCCGGACACCGGGATTCGGACGTCCCCGAACACGACGGCGTCGGCCCCCACCGCGCACGGCGCCGGATCGTCGGCTCCTTCGAGCACGTCGAGCAGGGCGGCGCGGTCGATCACGACGCGTGTGCGCACGGGGGCCAGGGCCGCGAGCATGCCGCGATAGTCGGGGAATTCGCCGTCGACGCGGGCGCAGTCGGCGGTCAGGTCGCCGCCGCGCACGGTGACGGCGTGCTCGGCGGGGATCAGCGTGACGGTCTCGCGGCGGCGCAGGCGTTCTCGCAGGCCGGCGAGGTCGTCGGCCCGGACGACGGCCTGCCATCCGTGCTCGGTCGGCGGGCCGCTGATCGAACGGGTCGAGAGGCGGTAGCGGTCGGTGGCGGTGAGCGTGAGCGTCCCCGCCGCGACCTCGAGCAGCACTCCCGTCAGCACCGGGATGGCGGGATCGCGGGACGCCGCGCCCACCACCTGACCGATCGCCTCGGCGAGCACCGCGCCGGGCACGGTGACGCCGCCCGCGCCGAGGACCTGTTTGACGGCGGCGGCGACCGAGGCGGCCTGTTCCGCGCGTCGGTTCAGCGTCCGGACGTGGTCGTCCAGGATCGCGGCGGCGGCGTGTGGATCACCCGCCAGGATCTCGGCGACGGCGTCGAGCGGCAACCCGATCTCGCGCAGTCGCCGGATCAGGACCGCGCGTTCGCACTGCGCGGGGTCGTAGTAGCGGTAGCCGGTGACGGGGTCGACGCGGGCGGGGATGAGCAGTCCGCCGTCGTCGTAGAACCGCAGCGCGCTGGCGGTGAGTCCGCTGGCGCGCGCCACGGCGCCGATGGTGATCAGCGGGTCGGTATCGGTCACCGGCTCAGCATGGGCCCTCAGGTAGCCCGAAGGTCAAGCGCGGTGCACCGGTCCGTGCGCTTCGGCGCAGTGCTCGTCCTCCGCCACGGGGCCGCCGCGGACGTGGTCGACCTGGAGGGTGGTGTGCTCCACCCCGTACTCGTCGTGCAGCAGCGCTTCGACCCGCGAGCGGATGGCGTGGCAGTCCGCGCCGCGGTCGACCAGGATGTGCGCGGAGAGCGACGGTTCGCCGGAGGTGATGACCCAGACGTGCAGGTCGTGCACCTCGGCGACCTGGTCCGCGCCGACGATGGCCGCGCCGATCTCGTCCGGGTTCAGATGCGCGGGGGCCGCTTCCAGGAAGATGCGCCCGGATTCGCGCACCAGCGACCAGCCCGCCTTGATCATCAGCGCGGCCACCACGAGCGCGGCGATGGCGTCGGCGCGCGGGTAGCCCGCCAGCCAGACCACGGCGCCCGCGACGGCCGTGCCGATGAAGGCGTAGAGGTCGTTGAGGATGTGCTGCAAGGCCCCTTCGACGTTGAGGCTGGTCCGGTTGGCGCGGCTGATGCTCCACGCGGCGAGGATGTTGACCAGGATGCCGACGAGCGCGGTGATGAGCACCAGCGGGCCTTCGACGTCGGGCGGGTCGATGAGTCGGGCGATGCCCTCGTAGACGAACCACGCGGCCAGCAGCAGCAGCGTGATGCCGTTGGCCTGCGCGGACAGGATCTCGGCGCGTTTGTAGCCGTAGGTGTACTGGCCGCCGGCCGGGCGGCGGGACAGGCGGATGGCGATCAGCGCCAGCACGATCGAGGCCGCGTCGGTGAGCATGTGCGCGGCGTCGGTGATCAGCGCCAGGGACTGCGCGATGACGCCGACGACGACTTCGGCGGCCATGAAGACCACGATGAGCGTGAGCGCGATGCTCAGCCAGCGCGGATCGGAGTCGGCGGTGACGCCGTGGTCGTGGCCCTCGTGTCCGTGGTCGTGTCCGTGCTGGTCGGTGTGGTGCGGTTGTTTCCGCGTCGCGGATGCCGCGGCGGCGCGCGTCGGCGCGAGCGCGTCCGCGGCGCCCCCGTCGGACAGGCAGTGCTCACCCATGGTGCCCCGTACCCCTTTCGTCGTCCGTGTTCCGCGGCACAGCCTAACCGATTGTGCAGACATGCGCATGTCTGCATCTGATGTCGGCGCGTCCCACCGGACCGCCGCTCAAATGTGATCGAGTGCGATACATGGCGATTGACCGGCGCGATTACTATTCGGACTGCGCGATCCGGGTGGTCGGTATCGATCTCGTTACCCTCGGAAACCGCCCCGGATCGTCCCGGATCGGGCGACGGTCCGTCGAGAGGTACGCGGTGAGAGGGAAGTCGGAATGAACAGGCCGTCGTGGGCCCCCGAAGGCGTCGACATGCACCAGCCGAGTCCGGCGCGCATGTACGACGCGCTGCTGGGCGGCTCGCACAATTTCGAGGTCGATCGCAAAGCGGCCGACATGGGTCGCCAACTCGTTCCCGACCTGCCGAGGCTGGCCCTGAGCAACCGCGCCTTCCTGCGCCGCGCGGTGCGCTTCTTCGTCGAGGCCGGGATCACCCAGTTCCTCGACGTCGGCTCGGGCATCCCCACCGCGGGCAACGTCCACGAGATCGCCCAGGGCATCGATCCCGAGATCACCGTGCTCTACGCCGACATCGACCCGGTCGCGGTCGCCCACGCCCGCGCGATCCTGCACGGCAACGATCGGGCGGGCGCGATCGAGGCCGACCTGCGCCGACCCGAGGACCTGCTGGACCAGGCCCGCGCCACCGGCCTGATCGACTTCGACCGACCCGTCGGCCTGCTGCTCGTCGCGGTGCTGCACCTGCTCTCCGACGAGGACGGCCCGGCCGCCAAGGTCGCCGACCTGCGCGCGGCGGTCCGGCCCGGCAGCCATGTCGCGATCTCGCATCTGACCTCGGAACTGCGTCCCGAGGACGCGGGCCTGCTCGGTGCGAGCGCGGCCTCGAGCAGCCGGGTGGGTATCCATTTCCGGCCACGTTCGGCGATCGAGGCTATGTTCGAGGGATGGGAACCGGTCGAGCCGGGGGTGGTGGAGTTGCCGCTGTGGCGACCCGAATCCGACCGCGATCGACACGAAGCCCCGGGCCGGTCCCTCGGGTTGGCCGGCGTCGGCCGCAAGGCTTGACCGGACCAGGGGCTGGGTGGCGCTGAGGTGGGCGTTCGCGAGGTGGCAGTGCGGTGGGCCGACGCGCTCGACGGTGTCGTCGCTCCCACGCTGACCCGCGATCGGATCGAGGATCTGCTCACCGAACTCGCCGATCCGTTGATCGCGGCGGTAGGCGGCGCGGCGGAGGCAGGCGCGGCCCGAGACGCCGCGGCCGCCCTGGTCGCGGCGAATTATCGTGATCCGGTCGCGGTCAGCAGGTCGATGCTGGTGATCTGCCGGGACATGGTCGAGGCCGTCTGCCCCGATCCGGCCGACCCGGCCCACGACCGGGTCCGCGATCGCTCCGAGGTGATCGCCGCCGAATTCGCGGCGGGTTTCACCGAGGCCCTGCGCAGCGCGGCGCTGGGCGAACAGGAGACCACGCTGATGGCGGTGCTGGCCGCCGCGCAGGATGCCGAGGCCCGCCGCCAACTGTCCGAGGCCCGGTTCCAGGCGGTGTTCGCGGGGGCCTCGATCGGCATCGGCACGTTGAACACCCGCGGTGAGGTTCTCGACGTCAACGCCGCGTTCGGTGAGATGCTCGGCATCCCCGCGCAGGTCATGCCGGGCCGTTCGGTGGCCGAACTGCTCGGCCCGGTCAACATCGGCTACGCCTTCGCCCAGATGCAGCGCCTGCTGGGCGGGGAGACCGACCGCTTCCGCCTGGAGACCCGGCACGTGCGGCCCGACGGCAAGGTCGCCTATATCGACCTGTCGATGTCGGCGGTGCGCGACGCGGTCGGGGCGATCCAGTTCCTGATCGGCGTGGCCGTGGACGTCACCGAACGTCGCGAACTGGCCGACCGGCTCTGGCACGACGCCCATCACGACAGCCTGACCGGTCTGCCGAACCGGGTGCTGTTCTTCGACCGGCTCGCCCGGGCCACCCCGCCGCTGGGCGTGTGCTACCTGGACCTGGACGGTTTCAAGGCCATCAACGACGAGTGGGGGCACACCGTCGGCGACAAGGTGCTGTGCGAGGTGGCCGTGCGCCTGCGCGCGGCGATCGACCCGACCGGCGGCCTGGTGGCCCGGCTCGGCGGCGACGAGTTCATCGTGCTGGTGGAGAAATGCGACGGTGACACCGAACTGGCCTCGATCGCGCGACTGCTGCACCGGACCTTGGCGGGCCCGGTCGAGGTGGACGGGGCCACGATGACGGTCGGCGCGAGTATCGGCACCGTGTTCGTGGAGGACCGGCCCGCCGCGGTGGACGAGTTGATGAACTCGGTGGACACGGCCATGTACCGCAACAAGTCGCTGATGTACCGGGATCGGGTCCGGCGGCCCGGCGCGCGGTGACTCAGTTCAGGTAGCCGGGTCCGTGGTCGCGGAAGTGCGGGTGCTCGTCGGCGACCGTCCAGCGGCCGTAGGTGGTCTCGCCGGTGTCGTCGTCGCGGCGGATGGGGCTGACCCAGGTGCGGCGCGGATGCTGGCCGCGCGGACGCGGTTCGCGCGCCATCAGCGGCACCTCCCGGGCGACCAGGTAGTAGTCGCCGTCGTCGGGGTGCGTCTCGGGGAGGTATTCGCAGAGTTGTTCGGCGGCGTCGCCGAGGTCGGCGGCGGCGACGACGCCGTGGCGCGGGGCGAGATCGTCACCTTCGACCACGACCGCGGACACCGTCCACATGTGGTCGGCGGGCGGGCGGGATGCCGGGGCCTCGGGGGGCGGTCCCGACCCGCCCGATTCGGCCGCGTGCCAACCCTCGCCCATCCCGCACCTCCGGTGGTGTCCTCGGTGGCAGCCGTCCGTCGCGCCGTGCGCCCCGGATCACGCTGCCCCGCATCAGTGTTCGCGTAGGTCGGGGCGCGGGTCGGTGGCCCGGCCCTGTTTCCGAATATTTGAGAGGAGAACTGACCTGCAAATGAGTGTATCGCCCCCTTGTCCACCCCGGGGGCGAATGTCGGCCGTGTCGATCCCCCGACTTCCGCTGGGGCGGAACAACAGTGACGCGAGGTCACAGGATTTTTCTCCGGGCCGGTGTCGTCGTCCTCGGTGCGAACGCGGCGCGGCGAACCGCGGCACATCCGCCGCTCGAGGATTCGCGCAAACACCGAGCAAACATGTCGGAGTTGGTAGGTTGGGCAGGTGCGCCGAAGCAGCCGCGTGCTCGAATTGGTGACGGTCCTGCTCTCGGCCGTCATCGGCGGTCTCGCGCTCGTGACCCCCGCCTCGGTGGCTTGGTTGCGCGGCGGCACCGCGACGGTGCAGATCGAACTGCTCGCCACCAACATGCCCAGGGCCGCGGCGATCGGCTGCCTGGCCGCCGTGGTGGTGGCGGTCTTCGGCAGCACCGCCGAATCGCTGGTGGTGCCGTGGGCCAGCGCCCTGTGCGGCATGATCGTGCTGCTGCTCAACCACATGCTGGGGCGCAGTCTGTCCTCGATCGCCCCGCTGACCACGCTCAACTACATCGATTCCCTCGCGGGGGGCGTCCTGCTGGGCGGGCTGGCCGCTGCCGCGGCGATCAAACTCGCCATGACGCTGGCCTTCATCCTCGGCGCGCTGACGGCGGTGGTCATCGGCGAACTGAACACCCCCGGCGGCTTGGGCGAGGTGCACGGCGTCGCGCGTTGGCTCATCGTCGACTCGCCGCCGCTGTGGTTGATCTGCCCCGCCACCGTCCTGTTCGCCTGGTGCACCCTGCGCTACCGACTCGGGCGGCGGTATTCGGCGCTGACCGTGGAACTGCCGCTGCGCCCGATCATGGCGGCCGTCATCGGCATCAGCGTCCCCGTGCTCGGGTCGGAGTGGTTGGTCCGCAACGGCGTGGAGAACAGCGACCTCGCGCTGGTCACCGCCGCGACCGTGCTCGCGGCGCTCATCGCCGGACGCCTGCTGCCCGGCCGCGACGGCATGCTGCTGCAACTCGCGGTCGGCGTCGGCACGGTCGGCAGCGTCATCGTGCCGTTGCCGTTGCCGATGTGGTTCATCCCCTTCTCGATCACCCTCGACCTGGCCGGACTGCTCTACGGTCTGCGCCGGCCGTCGCCGGTGGCCGCCATGCTGGCCCTGCTCGGCTTGTCGCTGTTCGGCGTTCTGATCACCGGCCCCTTGCACAACACCTTGACGATCGCGCTGATCGGCACGGTCGTGCTGGGGTTCGTCACCGGCTACGCCTTCAGCGCGGCCCTGCCCGGCAACAGTCCCAGCATCATGCTCGGCATCGCGATGCTGCTCGTCCCCGGCGTGGTGATCTCGATGCGCGGACGCCTGTTCTACACCGACCCGTCGCTCGTGCTCAACGAGGTCAAACCGGCGCTCGTCGCGGTGGTCATCGCGGTGGGCTGCCTGCTCAACCTGCTGCTGTTGCGTCGCCGTCCGGTCGAGGAACCCGAGCCCGCCACCCCGCCCGCGGCGGTGTAGCGCGGCCGGTCGGCCGGTGTGCGAGTATCGAAGAGCTACTTCGACTTCCGAGGGGACCCATGGCACCGAACGAGCCCGCGCGGGTATTCGGCGAACCCTACGAGATCGCCGACGGCTCGACCGTCGTCACCGCAGCGCAGGTGCACGGCGCCGGGACCGACGCCTACGCCGCGATACCGATGGGCGTCTTCGTGATCCGCGACGGCCAGGTCACCTGGCGTTCGGCCGACCCCACCTCGCGCGTGGCGCTGGCGGGCGTGCTGGTCGGACTGGTCGCGGCGACGATCGGGACGTTGACGCTGCTGCGCCGCCCGCCGTGGCCGGACCTCTCGGCCCGCGTGATGACAGCGTGGTCGCGCGACCACCGCGGGTGAGCGCCCCCCGACTGTTCGTGGGCTGCGCGCAGTGGCGTCACGCCGATTGGCAGGACGGGCAACTCGCGGCGAGCGAGGCGTTGCGCCACTACGCGAGCCACTGCACCGCGGTCGAGGGCAACACGACCTTCTACGCCACACCCACGGTGCGGACGGTCGCGGGCTGGGCCGAGCAGACCGACCCGGATTTCCGGTTCGCGATGAAACTGCCCAGGACGGTGACCCACGAGCGCCGCTTGGTGCGAGCGGACGCGGAACTGGGCGAGTTCTTCACCGCGCTGCGTCCGCTCGGCCCGCGCGTGCACGCCTGGTGGGTGCAGTTGCCGCCCACCTTCGGCCCCGCCGAGCTGGGCAGACTCGCCGGATTCCTGCGTGAGCTCCCCGCGGGTCCGCGCCGCGCGGTCGAGGTCCGGCACCCGGATTTCTTCACCGACGACCGCGCCGCCGCGCGGCTGGAACAGGTGCTGGAGCGCGCGGACGCCGAGTGGGTCGTCTTCGACACCACGGTGCTGTTCGAGGGCGCGGCCGCGAGTCCCGCCGAGGCCGAGGCGCGCGCCAAGAAGCCGCGCATGCCCCGGCGCACCAGGGCGCTCACCGAATTCCCGATGGTGCGCTACCACGGTCGCGACGACGCGGACCGCACCGTCGCGGGCTGGCTTCCCTGGGTGGAGGTGGTGACGGGCTGGCTGCGCGAGGGCCGGTCGCCGACGGTGTTCGTGCACACCCCCGACAACGCGGGCGCGCTCGGGTTGGCCCGCCGCTTCCACGACGCGGTCCGGCAGCGGGTCCCCGACCTGGTCCCGCTGCCCGAACCGATCGCGACCGAGCCGATGACGCTGTTCTGAGACCCGCGAGTCTCAGTGCACCTGGCGGTCGGACTCGCCCCAGTACTGCTTGCGCAGTTCGCGCTTGAGGATCTTGCCCGCGCCCGAGACCGGCAGGGTTTCCACGACCTCGATCGTGCGCGGCGCCTTGTAGCCGGCGATGAGCGCCTTGCTGTGCTCGCGGATCTCCTCGGCGGTGACCGACGACCCCGGCACGCACACGATCACCGCGTGCACTCGCTCGCCCCACTCCTGGTCGGGCACGCCGATGACCGCGCAGGTCGCCACGGCCGGATGGGCGGACACCGCGTTCTCGACCTCGGCGGAGTACACGTTCTCCCCGCCGCTGACGATCATGTCCTTGATCCGGTCGACCACGTAGACGTAACCGTTCTCGTCCATGTAACCGCCGTCGCCGGTGTGCATCCAGCCGTCGCGGACCGCGGCGGCGGACTCCTCGGGCCGGTTCCAGTAGCCGAGCATGACGTGGTCGCCGCGCACCACGATCTCGCCGACCGTGCCGCGCGCGACCTCGTCGCCCGCGGGGTCGACGATGCGCACTTCGGCGTGCGGGGCCGAGCGGCCCGCCGAGCGCAGCAGTCCGTCGCGGTGGTCGTCGGGGCCGAGCAGGGTGGCGACCGGTGCGAGTTCGGTCATGCCGTAGGCCTGCACGAAGCCCGCGTTGGGGAACGCCTTCATGGCCTTCTCCAGCACCGTCTGCGCGATCGGGGACGCGCCGTAGACCACGTGCTCCATGCTGGACAGGTCGTAGTTCGCGACCTCCGGGTGGTCGACGAGCATCTGGAGCATGACCGGCACCAGCAGGGTGTCGGTGACCCGGTGTTCGGCGATGGCCTTCATGGTCGCCACCGGATCGAAGGCGGGGATCGTCAACTGGGTGTTGCCCAGGGTGACCGAACAGATCCAGCCCGCGAGGTCGGCCAGGTGGAACATGGGCGCGGCATGCAGGTACTTGCCGTTGGGCCGGAACAGATGGCCGCTGGCGACCGCCCCGAGCGCGGAGGCGAACAGGTTGGCGTGGCTGAGCATGACGCCCTTGGGGAACCCGGTGGTGCCGCCGGTGTAGAACAGGCCGGCGACCTGGTCGCCGCCGCGGCGCGCGTCGGCGATCGGTGTGGCCTCGGCGATCAGCGTCTCGTAGGACAGCGCGCCCTCGGGGGTGGGCCCGTCGCCGCAGTGCACGACCGCGATCAGGCCGTCGTAGGCGGCGTGGATGGCGGGCAGCATCGGCGCGAACGCGTCATCGATGAACAGGACGTTGGTCCCGGAGTCCTGGAAGCTGTAGATGATCTCGGCGGGGCTCCACCGGATGTTGACCGGGTTGAGCACGGCGTCGGCCCACGGGACGGCGAGCAGGTATTCGCTGTAGCGGTCGGAGTTGAGCGCGAGGATCGCGACCCGGTCGCCGCTGTTCACCCCGAGTGCGCGCAGTCCGCCCGCGAGTCGGGCCACCCGGTCGGCCGCCTGCCGGAAAGTGGTGCTCCTGGCGCCGCAGACGGTCATGACGCCGTCGGGGTTCTGTTGCAGCGCGCGGTGCAGGCCCTGGGTGAGATACATCGGCGTGGTTCCTTCGTGTCGTGCCGTCGCGGCGGTCCGGCGGGAGCGGTGCGCGGGCCGTCCATGTGAATCGCCCGTAGTGTAACAGCGATCACGTCAGGTGGGTTTGTCCGTTTCTGCGATGTCATAGCCGCTGACTCTGATATTTAACCGCAGGTCAGAACTTCAATAGACTACTCTATGGTAAGTCGTGCTTGGTGATGTGAACTTCGATTAGTTACTCTCGACTGCCCGCGCACGGTTGTCGGAGAGGAATTCGCGATGCTCGAGGAGGTGGAGCCGACCCGCGCCCCGGCGCGCGGCACCCGCCCGGCCAATCGCCGCGAACTGATCGTGCGCGCCGCCGCCGACCTGTTCTACCGCCGCGGCTACGCCACGGTCGGGATGGGCGAGGTGGCCGAGGCCGTCGCGATCGGCCCGTCGGCGCTCTACCGACACTTCCGCGGGAAACAGGATCTGCTCGTCACCGTCGTCGGCGAGGCCATCGAGGCCACCCGGCGGGTGCTGGCCGAAGCGGGCCCCGACGACGTCGCCCGGCGACTGGCGGCACTCACCCTCGAACACCGGCGGGTCGGAGTGCTGTGGCAACGCGAAGCCCGCCACCTCGACCCCGCCCCCTTGGCCGATCTGCGCGCGGCCACCAAGGGAATAGGGGCCCGCTTGGGCGAATTGATCGGCCACCGCCGACCCGACCTCGGCGCGGACGAGACCGCGTTGCTGGCGTGGTGCGCGCTGGCCACCGCCAACAGCGTGTCCTTCCACAGCCTGGTCCTGCCCGAACCGGGTTTCACCGTCTCGCTGGCCGAGTTGGTCGCCGAGGTGATCGACGCGCCGATCGCGCTGCCCGCCCCCGCCGACGGCCCGCCGGCACCTCCCGCGCTGGTGACCCGCTCGCGTCGCGAGGCGATCCTGGCCGAGTCGACCCGGTTGTTCGCCCGCCGCGGTTTCACCGGGGTCAGCATGGACGACATCGGCGCGGGCGTCGGCATGGCGGGGCCCAGCCTCTACAACCACTTCGCCGCCAAGACCGACATCCTGGCCGCGGTGATGTACCGGGGCGACGAATGGCTGTGGATGGATCTGAACCGCGTCTACGCGCACGCCGCCGACCCCCGCGACGGACTGCGCCGCCTGATCGACAGCTACATCCGGTTCGTCCTGGAGAACCCGGACCTGATCCAACTGCTCGTCTCCGAGACCGCGCACCTGCCCGAACCGGACCGGGTACGCGCGCGGTCCACCCAGCACAGCTACATCGCCGAATGGGTGCACTTGGCGGTGCTGGTGCACCCCGAATGGGACGAGGTGCGCGCCCGCGTGCGCGTACAGGCGGCGCAGACGACGTTCAACGACATCGCCCTGGTCCCGCATCTGCGCGGGCGGCGCGGCGTCGACGCGGCGCTGAAGGTGATCGGGGAGCGCCTGCTCGGGGTCTGACGCTCCTCGGCGGGCTCAGCCCTTGCCGTGCAGCAGGGTGGCCAACGTGGTCAGCGTCTTGTCGTTGGCCTCGGTGCGCCCGAAGGTGGTGAGGTTCATCAGGCCCGGCATCCGACGACTCGCCACCGCTTTGGCGTAGGTGAACTCGCGCAGGCCGTCCGGGCCGTGGATGCGCCCGAACCCGGATTCGCCGACCCCGCCGAAAGGCAGTGCCGGGATGCCCGCGAAGGAGATCACCGAATTCACCGAGGCCATGCCGGAGCGGATGCGCCGGGCCAGTTCCTTGCCGCGCTTCTTGGCGTAGATGGTCGCGCCGAGGCCGTAGCTGGAGTCGTTGGCCAGATCGACCGCCTCGTCCATCGAGGCCACCTTGGCGATGGTGACCGTCGGCCCGAAGGTCTCCTCGGTGTTGGCCAGCGAATCCGCCGGGACATCCACCAGGACGGTGGGCTGGACGAACCGGTCGCCGACCGCGTCGAGTCCGCCGACCAGCGCGCGCCCGCCGCGGCGCAGCGCGTCGGCGATGTGGCGGCGGACCACCTCGGGTTGCGAGGGCATCGTCATCGGGCCGATCTTGGCCGCCGCGTCCGAGCCCGCCCGCAGCGGCCGCACCAGATCGGTGAGCTTGCCGACGAATTCGTCGTAGACCTGTTCGTGGACGTAGATCCGTTCCACGCCCACGCAGGTCTGGCCCGCGTTGGACAGCGCGCCCCACACCGCGGCGTCGGCGGCCTTGGCCACGTCGGCGTCGGCGTCGACCAGCAGCGCGTCCTTGCCGCCGCCCTCGATCACGACCGGGGTGAGGGTGTCGGCGCAGGCGTGCATGATCTTGCGCGCGGTGCCGGGCGATCCGGTGAAGGCGATCTTGTCCACACCCGAGCGGCACAGCGCCTCGCCGGTCGCGCCGAACCCGGTGATCAGTTGCAGCACGGGCGCTTCCGGCACCACCTGGGCGAAGCTGTCGACCAGCCACTTGCCGACGCCGGGGGTGTATTCGCTGGGCTTGAACACCACCGCGTTGCCCGCCGCCAGCGCGTAGACGATCGAACCCAGCGGGGTGAACACCGGATAGTTCCACGGGCCGATCACGCCGATCACGCCCAGCGGTCGGTACTCCACCGAGGCCGAGTGGTCCGACATGACCAGTCCGGTCGATACACGCTTGCGGCCCAACACCTTGCGCGCGTTCTTCGCCGCCCAGGCGATGTGGTCCAGCACCAGCGCGATCTCGAGGGTGGCGTCGGAATGCGGTTTGCCGGTCTCGGCGTGCGAGACGTCGGCGAGTTGGTGGATGCGGCGGGTCAGCACGCCGCCCCAGGCGCGCAGGCGCTTGCCGCGTTCGGCGAAATCGAGTTCGCCCCACCAGGTCGCGGCCTCGCGGGCGCGCGCGACGGCCGCACCGACCTGTTCGGCGTCGTGGATGGGGTAGGTGCCCACGACGTCGCCGGTGGCGGGGTCCAGCGAATCGAAGGTGGCCACCGCGGTGGTCTCGGTGGTTGCGGTCATCTCGGTACTCCTCGGAGTCGGGGACGGGGTCTCACGCCGGTCGGCCCAGGATCAGGTCGGCGGCCTTCTCCGCGATCATCACGGTGGGCGCGTTGGTGTTGCCGCGCACGATCTCCGGCATCACCGAGGCGTCCACGACGCGCAGTCCCTCGACGCCGTTGACCCGCAGCGTCGGATCGACCACGGCGTTGTCGTCGACGCCCATCGCGCAGGTGCCGACCGGATGGAACAGGGTCTGCGCCCAGGCGCGCACGTGGTCGGCCAAATCGTCGTCGGTGACGCCGGCGAGGCGTTCGGGGATGTAGGGGCGGTCCAGGTAGCGGCCGAAGGCGGAGTCCGCGGTGATCTCCAAGGTGCGCCGCATCCCGGCGACGGTGGCGCGCATGTCCTGCGGGTCGGCGTAGTAGCCGGGGTCGATCTCCGGCTTCCACGACGGGTCGGCCGACCGCAGGCGCATCCGGCCGCGGCTGTGCACCTTGACCAGGGTGACGCCCGCGGTGAACATCGGCGCGAGGAATTCGCGCATCCCGTTGTCGTAGAAGCCGGTGCCCGCGACGTGGATCTGGATGTCGGGCGCGGCCTGGTCCTCGTCGGAGGCGAAGAACGCGCCCGCCTCGCCGACATTGGAGGTCAGCGGGCCGCGGCCGGTGAGCTTCCACTGCATCAGCCGCGAGGGCCCGAGGTAGTCGTAGAGGTCGCTGGTGTCCTTGGTGTACCAGAGGATCGGCGTGACCGGATGGTCGTGCAGGTTCTCCCCGACGCCGGGCAGGTCCGCGACCACGTCGATGCCGAGTTCGCGCAGGTGCGCGGCCGGGCCGATGCCCGAGAGCATCAGCAACTGCGGGGAATTGAGCGCGCCGCCGGACAGGATCACCTCGCGCTCGGCGGTGACGGTGTGCTCGACGCCCTCGGACCGGTAGCGCACGCCGCGCGCGCGGACACCGTCGAAGACGATCCCGCTCGCGTAGGCGTGCGTGCGCACGGTGAGATTGGGCCGGTGCAGCGCGGGGCGCAGGTAGCCGTCGGCGGTGGACCAGCGGCGGCCCTTCTTGCAGGTCACCTGATAGCGGCCCGCGCCCTCCTGGCTCGCGCCGTTGAAATCGTCGTTGGGCTTCAGCCCGTGTGCCACGGCCGCGCGCACCCAGGCGTCGCACAGCGGGTGGGTGTAGCGCCGATCCTCCACGTGCAGCGGTCCGTCGCTACCGTGCAGCGGACCACCGAAATGCGAATTGCCCTCGGCGCGGCGGAAATACGGCAGCACGTCGTCGTAACCCCAACCGGTCGCGCCGTATTCGTCGCGCCAGCCGTCGTAGTCGGCGCGGTTGCCGCGGATGTAGATCATCGCGTTCATCGACGAACAGCCGCCGAGTGCCTTCATCCGCGGCCAGAACGCCTTGCGGCCGTCCATGTGCTTCTGCTCGGTGGTCTCGTAGTTCCAGTCCCATTTGGTCTTGAACAGGCTCGAGAACGCGGCCGGGATGTGGATCTCGTCGGCGTCGTCCTGTCCGCCCGCCTCGAGCAGCAGGACCGAGACGCCCGCGTCGGCGCTGAGTCGGTCGGCCAGCACGCAGCCCGCGCTGCCCGCGCCGACGATGACGTAATCGAAGCTGTCCTGATCGGGCACCCGCGTCTCCTCACCGAGAACTGGCGTGACCTACGTCACGTCTAGCTCCAATGTACGGCCGATCGATACCCCGAACCCAGGGTGCCGGCGGACAGAATTTTGATAGATTCGGCCACGGGGTCGCCCGGGATTCGCGCGCAGTTCACGGAGGTGGAGCAGTGGCCGACAGGGTGGTGAGCGCCCGACGGGCCCCGAGCGTGCGCCTGCTGGTCGACTTCGCCGCCGAACACGGCGTCGCGCCGCCGGTCTGTCTGCGGCGGACCGGACTGCGCGCGTCCGGCGTGGCCGACCCGGCCGCGGTGGTGTCGCCGGAACAGGAAATGGTCGTGATCACCAATTTGGTGACCGCGCTCGCCGACCCGCCCGGCCTCGGCGTCGCCGCGGGCGTGCGCTACCACGTCACCACCCACGGCATCTGGGGATACGCGCTGATCAGCAGTCGGACCCTGCGCGCCGCGATCGCCCTCGGCCTGCGCTATCTGGACCTGTCCTTCTCGTTCTGCCGGATCGTCGCGCGCACCGAAGGCGACCTGCTGACCCTGGTCATCGACCCCGAACCCGTCCAGGAACCCGTCCGCCGCTTCGTCGCCGAACGCGACCTCGGCATCATCGGCTCCCTGCACCGCGAACTGGTCGGCGCGGGCGCGCGCCCGCGCCGGGTCGAACTGGCCTACCCCGCACCGGAACCCGCCGTCCGCGCGGAGATCCGCCGCCTGCTCGGTGTCGAGGCCCACTTCGGCGCGGGCCGCTACGCGATCGGCTTCGACGCGGTCCGCATCGACGATCCGCTGCCGCTGGCCGAACCGCACACCGCGGCGATGGCCGAACAGCAGTGCCGGGAACTGCTCGAACGCCAGACCGGCGTCGGCGTCACCGGGCAGGTGCGCACCCTGCTGCTCGGCAACCCGGCCCGCCCGCCCACCGGTGACGAGGTGGCCGCCTCGCTGTTCCTGACCCCGCGCACGTTGCGGCGCAGGCTGATCGAGGAAGGCTCCTCCTACCGCCGCATCCTCGACGACGTGCGCCGCGGCGTCGCCGAACAATTGCTGGTCGAGACGCGACTGTCGGTGGCCGAGGTCGCCGAACGCCTCGGCTACGCCGAGACCGCCGCGTTCACCCACGCCTTTCGACGCTGGACCGGCGTGCCGCCGCGCGTGCACCGCGGCGAGCACGGTTAGCCGTCCAGATGGGTCGCGATCAGGTCGAGCAGCACGGTCAAGGTCGGTAGCGGCTCACCCGGTCGCGGTGAGCGCACCCAGTAGCGGTCCTCGCGGGTGACGGGCCCGAAACCGGTGGGCAGGATGACATTGGCGCGATGCGGTCCGGCGTCGACGCCGTGGCGCACCAGTCGCGCGACCACTTCCGGTTCACCCGCCCGGTCGAACAGGGTCAGGAAGGTATAGCGCGAGGGTTTGGCCCGCGCCAGCACCGGACCGTACATGCCCGCCTCCGGCATCAGTCCCAGTATCCGATCCCCCAGTGCGCCAGGGGTGTTGACGGCGGTCACGTCGCCGGTGAGCGGGAGTATCACGAATCCCGGTGCCGTGGAATGAGTTCCACGCAGTCCGCACGACTCGTACAGTCGGGCCCACTGTTCCGGCGTTCTCGCCTCCGCGATCATTGTGCGGTCACCTATCGATAGCCTTCTCGATCAACGCGTTTCGCCGCGTGGAGGTCGCGTGCCCAGCGCCACCCCCGCGGACCCGTTCGGCCCCCGGCGAAGGTCCGCCTGCCCCCGGTGATCCGCCGGGTTCGGCGTGCACGACGATAGCGGGTCGCGGCGGCGCCCGAACAGCGGCGGTGGCGCTCGCGGTCGACCGCGCGGGCCCGTCCGCCACGAGCGAACTCGTCGCATCTCATCCGGAAGGTGTGAGGCACCGCCGCCGGAGCGTGCCTAGCGTCGCGGGCACGCGGACCCGACCGGAAGGAGCGCGATGATCCTCGACGTGCTCGGCGAAGTGCTGCCGCTCGCGGTCGGGGTGGCGATCTCCCCTATCCCGATCGTGGCCGCCATCCTCATGCTGCTCTCCCGCGACGCGGACGCGGCCAGTCTCGGATTCGGTCTCGGCTGGGTCGCGGGCATCTTCTCGGCGACCGGTCTGCTCACATTCGGGGCGCGCTGGATCGACCCGGGCGACGGTCAGCCGTCGGCCGCGGCGTCCTGGGTGAAGATCGGACTCGGCGTCGCGCTGGTGGCGCTGGCGATCCGGCAGTGGCGCTCGCGCGCCGACACCTCGGTCCCGGGGTGGATGCGGGCCATCGACGGCCTGACCGCCGTCAAGGCGGCCGGACTCGGTCTGGCCTTGTCCGCGATCAATCCCAAGAACCTGCTGCTGTGCGTCTCGGCGGGCGTCGCGATCGGCACGGCCGGACTCGGCGCGGGCGAACAAGTGGTGACGGTGGCGCTGTTCACCGTTCTCGCGGCGGTCTCGGTACCGGTGCCGGTGGTCGGCTACGCGGTGGCCGCCGACCGGTTGCGCGGCCCGCTGGACGCTACGAAGAACTGGTTGCAGGCCAACAATCACGCCGTGCCGGCGACGCTGCTGCTGGTCATGGGCGCCGTGGTGCTCGGCAAGGGGTTGAGTGGGCTCTGATCGCGGCCGATGTGGTTCCGGCCGCGCGAGGGGGGATTCGTTGACCGGTTCGGCCCGGTCGCCGTAGGCTGCCCGAGCTTGAGTAGAACCTGTTGCAGATTGAGGGTGGTCCGTTGCCTCCGACGAAACTGGTCTTCGCGCTGTGGGAGCCCCGCGACCAGGTGGCCGAGGAACTCACCGCGCGCTGTCGGGCGGCGACGGCCCTGTGCCTCAACCTCGCCGACGCCGCGGTCGCCGGAGCCATGCTGCGCCTGACCGCCTTCGACCGTCCCGTTCAGGCCGTGGTCTCCGTCGACGCCGTCGAGGCCGACATCCCGGCCCTGGTCGAGGAGGTCGCCGCCTGTGCCGATCGCGTCGCGGGGTGGCGAGTCCGCGAGTTCCGCCCCATCGAACCGCCCGCGACGGCCTCCGGTGAGCGCACTCCCGGCCTGGCGAACGTCGCGTTCCTGCGCCGTCCCGCCGACCTGCCCCACGATCGCTGGCTGGAAGCCTGGCGCACCCGGCACACCCCCGTCGCCATCGACACCCAGGCCACCTTCGGCTACGTCCAGAACCTGGTCCTCGACGCCGTCACGCCCGACGCCCCGGAGATCGCCGCCATCGTGGAGGAACTCTTCCCGATGGCCGCCCTGACCGACCCGCACGCCTTCTACGGCAGCGACGGCGACCCCGCCGAACTGACCCGCCGGGTCGAGATCATGATGCGCAGCGTCGCGACCTTCGGCGCGGACCGCGACATCGATGTGGTGCCGACCAGTCGCTACGTCCTGCGCTGAAATCCGCGGTCGGCCCCGCTCCGCGGTCGACCTCGGCCCGCCGGTTCGTAAGCGGTGCCGAGGCGTCACGCGCGGGTGAGGACTCGATTGACGGTTCGCCGTCGGCCGCGTGAGCGCTGTCGGGCGGTGCCGAGGGGTCTTGCGCGGGCGAGGATTCAGCCCGCCGGTTCGCCGTCGGGTGACGATCAGGGGCGGGGATGGTTCCCGGCGGCCGGTGCCGCCGCCGGGACCGGGGCGACACCTCAGCGCTGCGGGAGGAATCCGGTGACCACGAACTCCCGGACGAAGGCGTCGACGGCGGCCCGATCCACGACCGGGCACCGGATCTCGGTGTCGCGCAGAGCCTCCCGCGCCGCATCGTCCGCCCAGGCGAACTCGGCGGCGAATCCGGCGTAATTCCCGGCCGTCAGCACGGCGCGGACCAGCGAGTCGTCACCCGAATCCGCGCGGGCGGCGGCCTGGCGTTCCAAGGCGTCGCGCACGGTGTCGAGGTCGGCGGTCGCGACCGGCATCCCGTGGTCGCGCAGGCTCGCGAAGACCTCGCGCACCGGCACCGGCTCACGGTTGACCAGGTGATACACCCCTTCGTGCCGGGCCGCGCGGGAGATCGCCACGATCGCCGCCGCCACGTAGGTCACCGGCACCAGCGGCACCGCCGTCTCGCCGACCTCGGGGGCCACGCCGAGAATCGCCGCGGCCCGCACCAGATTCCAGAACGAGTCGTCGGCGCTGTTCATCCCGGCCGCCGGATCACCGCAGATCGTGCCGGGTCGGTGGATCGCCACCGGCACACCGCGTTCCCCGGCCGCGCGGACCAATTCCTCGGCCGCCCACTTGGATCGGGCGTACCCGTTCTCGGGCAGGTCCCGCGCGGCCAACCGGGTCGACTCCGCGATCGGCCCGTCCACCGCCGCCGAGCCGACGGTCACGCCCACTGTCGACACGAAATGCACCGGCTTGATCCGCCCGGTCGTCGCCAGTCGCAGCACTTCCCGCGTCGATTCGACATTGACCGCCCGCAGTCGCGCGTACGGATCGACGTGGTTGACCCGCGCGCCGTTGTGGTAGACGACCTCCACCGTGCGCGCGATCGCGGCGTAGTCGTCTTCGGAGAGCCCCAGCCGCGGCGCGGCGAGATCGCCCGGAATCGCCACCACCCGTTGCGCCAGCGCGGGCTCCCACAACCGGAACCGGGTCAGCGCCCGGCGCAGCCGATTGTCCGCCGCGACGGCGTCCTCGGCGCGCACCAGACACCACACCCGCGCCTCGGTGCTGTCGAGCAGTTCGCGCAGCAGGTGCGCGCCGAGGAACCCGGTCGCGCCCGTCAGCAGCACCGTGCGGGGGGTGCCGGTCACGGCCGGTTCCCGGCCGATCGCGGTGATGTCGGCGTCGAGGACCATATCCGCGGCCAGCAGGTCGTCGCTGGACGGAAGGGCATCGAAGACCAGGGGCGACACGGTGTCCGAGCGGCCGGGGAGGTCGTGGTGTTCCGGCGCTTCCGCTGTGCGGCCGGGCCGCGCTGTGGCGTGGCCGTCTTCGGGGGAGTGGGTTCCAGGTTCACCGGAAGGTGCGGTGCCGGTGCTGTCGGCGAGCGGAGCTTCTGTCGTCGTCGCGAGTCCGGGCAGCGAGGTCCCGGTGAGGCGGGTCGCCAGCGCCCCCACCGTGGATTCGGCCAGCAGCACCGCCATCGGCACGGTCACCCCGAGACGGGCCGACAGTCGCTGGTGCAGCGTGAAGGCCAGCAGCGAGGAACCGCCGAGGGCGAAGAAGTCGTCGTCCACGCCGACGCGGTCCAGCCCTAGGACATCGGCGAAGACGGCGGCGATCTCGCGTTCGAGCGGGGTGGCGGGCGCGGCGCCCGCACCAGCGGCGAACACCGGTTCCGGCAGCGCGGCCCGGTCGAGTTTGCCGCTGGAGTTCACCGGGAACGCGGGCAGCACCAGCACGGCGGCCGGGACGAGATAGCCGGGCAGGGTGCGCGAGAGTCCACGTCGCACCGTGTCCGGGTCCAGGGTCGTTCCGGCGGCGGGCACCACGTAGCCGACGAGCTGATCGCCGGTCTCCGAGGGCCGCACCGTCACCGCCGCCTGGGCGACGTCGGCCACGGCCAGCAGCGCGGTCTCGATCTCGCCGAGTTCGATCCGGTGGCCGCGAACCTTGACCTGGAAGTCGGTGCGCCCCAAATAGTCCAGGCCACCCGCGGAGTTCCAGCGGACCAGGTCGCCCGTGCGGTACATGCGCTCGCCCGCGCCGTCGAGCGGATTCGCCACGAACCTGCCCGCGGTGATCGCGGACGCGCCGAGATAGCCGCGCGCCAACTGGACACCGGCCAGATACAGTTCGCCGACCACGCCGACCGGAACCGGTCGCAGCCGCTCGTCCAGCACGTGGCAGATCGAATTGCCCTGCGGCACACCGATAGGGACCGCGCCCGCGCGCAGGTCGGCGGGACGCACGAGATGTCCGGTGATGCTCACCGCGGCCTCGGTGGGCCCGTACAGGTTGTGGATCTCGGCGGAGCAGAGCGCGTCGAGGGCCGCGGCGGTCTCCGGGGGCAGCGCCTCACCGATGACGAAGATCGCGCGCAGCGTGGCGATCTCGGCGGCGCCCGCCTGCGCGGCGAACACCGACAGCATCGACGGCACGAAATCGGTGAGGGTGATCCGGTGCTCGGCGATCGCCCGGCTCAGCGCGGCCGGATCGCGGTGATCCTGCGGGCCCGCCAGGACCAGCGTCGCGCCCGCGCGGATCGGCAGGAAGTAACCCCACAGCGAGACGTCGAAGGTGGCGGGCGTCTTGTGCAGGTAGCGGTCGTGCTCGTCGATCCGGTAGGCGCGCAGCATCCACACCACTTGGTTGAGGATCGCCCGGTGCTCGACCACCACGCCCTTGGGTCGCCCGGTCGACCCGGAGGTATAGATGACGTAGGCGGGATGGTCGCCGCGCAACGGCGCGCGCCGCTCGCCGTCGCGCACGGGCCCGTCGGCGAAGGCCGACAGGTCCAGGGTGTCGACGGCCAGCGCTTCGGCGGCGGTGAACCCGTCGGCGACAGTGGTCAGCACCCGGTGCGGGACGGCGGCGTCGAGGACCGCGCGCACGCGTTCGGCGGGATGGTCCGGGTCCACCGGAACCCAGCAGCCGCCCGCCGCCACGACCGCGTACAGCGCGACGAGCTGGTCGAGACCGCGGCGCATGGCGATCGCCACCACGGTCTCCGGCCCGACCCCGTCCGCGATCAGCCTGCGCGCCAGCCGATTCACCCGCGCGGACAATTCCGCGTAGGTCAGCGAGACCGATCCGGCGATCACCGCGACGGCGTGCGGGGTCGCGCTCGCGCTGCGGACCAGCGCGTCCCCCAACAACTCGGGGACCACGGCGACCCGCTCGCCGCTCGACCACGCCCGCAGCCGTTTCCGCTCGGCGGGCGCGAGGATGTCCAGCGCGCCGACCGCCACGCCAGGATCGGCGGCCACCTCGTGCAGCACCCGCAGGTACCCCTCCACGAAGCGCCGCACCGTCGGCTCGTCGAAAAGGTCGGTGGCATAACAGAAGCGCAGGATGATCGCACCGGGGCCGCCGTCGACCGCGACGGTGTCGACCACCACGATGTGCAGGTCGGTCTTGGCGGTGGTGGCGTCGACGTCCACGAAGGAGAAGCTCAGCCCCGGCAGTTCCAGACTCGCCTGCGCGAAGTTCTGGAACGCGAAACCCACCTGGTAGAGCGGGTGGCGACCGGGGGAGCGCACGGGGTCGACCGCGTCCACGATGTGCTCGAACGGGGCCTCGGCGTGCGCGAAGTTCGCCAGATCCCGATCGCGGGCGCGGGTGAGCAGCGCGGCGAAACTCTCCGCCGGATCGACGGTGGTCCGCGACACCGTCGTGTTGACGAACATGCCCACGAGTTGGTCGAGGGCGGGTTCGGCGCGGTTGGTCATCGGCACGCCGATGGCGATGTCGGCGGTGCCGGACAGGCGCGCGAACAGGACCGCGAGCGCGGTGCGCATCACCATGAACAACGTCGCGCGATGCTCGCGCGCCACCGCCAGCAGGGCGCGGTGCAGGTCGGCGGGCGCCGCGACCTGCACCGCCGCGCCGCGCAGCGAGGCCACCGGCGGGCGCGGGCGGTCGGCGGGCAGATCCAATTCGTCGGGGAGACCGGCCAATTCGGTGGTCCAGTAGTCCAGCTGACGCGCCAGCGTCGAGTCGGGATCGGTGCGCTCGCCGAGGACTTCGCGCTGCCACAATGCGTAATCCGCGTACTGCACGTCCAGCGGACGCCACCCGGGCGCGTTCCCGGCCCGCCGCGCGGCGTAGGCGGCGGCGAGATCGTTGGCCAGCGGGGCCAGCGAGGAACCGTCGGCGCAGATGTGGTGCACGGTGAACACCAGGACGTACCCGTCGCCCGCGCGCAGCAGGGTGATCCGCAGCGGCACCTCGGCGGCGACGTCGAAACCGCGGCCGAGCACGGCGCGCACCCGATCCTCGACGACGGCGGGATCGACGTCCTCGACGGTGAATTCGCCCAGCACGTCCGCGGTGGTCATGACCTCCTGCCGGGGGCCGTCGGCGTCGGCCGGATACCGGGTCCGCAGGGATTCGTGCCGGGTGACGATATCGGCGAAGGCGGCGCGCAGGGCGGTGACGTCGACCTGCTCGCGGGCCACCCGCATGGCGAAGCCGATGTTGTCGACCGCGGAACTCGTATCGAACTGGTTGCGCAGCCAGAACCGCAACTGCGCCGGGGACAACGGGATCCGGGCCGGACGCGGCCGGGCCAGCAGCGCGGGCCGCGCGGAGTCGAAGCGCTGGGACTGGATGGCCGCGGCCAGTCCCGCGACCGTCGGATGGTCGAAGACCAGCCGCGCCGGGATCTGTAGTCGGGTGGTCTCGCCGAGGCGGGCCGCGACCTGCGTCGCCAGGATCGAATTGCCGCCCGCGGCGAAGAAATCCGACTCGGCGCCGACCAGTTCGCGACCGAGCACGTGCGCGAACACGGCCGCGACCAGTTCCTCCCCGAGCCCGGAGAGCCTGCGCGAGGCGGGCTGGTCGGTGACGGTGGCGCGCAGCGCGGCCCGATCGGTCTTGCCGGTGGGCGTCGACGGGAGGCGGTCCAGCACGGTCACCGAGGCGGGCAGCATGAAGCGCGGCAGCCGATCGGCCACCGCGGTCAGCAGCGCGGCCGGATCGAGGTCGGCGCCGGGGCCGGGCTCGACGAACGCGGCCAATTCGGTGTCGCCCGCCGGAGTGCGGCGGTCGACCGTCACCGCGGACCGCACGCCCGGCAGCGCCGACAGCGCGGCGTCGATCTCACCGAGTTCGATACGGAACCCGCGGATCTTCACCTGGTCGTCGCCGCGCCCCAGATAGTCCAATTCGCCGTCGGAACTCCAGCGCACCAGATCGCCCGTGCGATACATGCGGGCCCCGGGCGCGCCGTGCGGGTCGGGCACGAAACGCTGCGCGGTCAGCCCGGGACGACCCCGATAGCCGCGCGCCACCGCCGGACCGCTCAGATACAGCTCACCGGCCACCCCGACCCCGACCAGGCGCAGCCGCGAATCGAGCACCTGCACGCCCACGCCGGGCACCGCCGAGCCGATCGTCACCGGCATCCCCGCCGTCAGCGGGCCGCTGAGGGTGGCGGCGATGGTGGCCTCGGTCGGGCCGTAAGCGTTGTGGAAGGCCCGCCCGCCGAACGCCCAGCGCCGCACCAGCGCGGGCGGACACGGCTCGCCGCCGACCACGACCACCCGCAGCGCCGTCAGCCCGGCCGGTTCGATGGAGGCCAGCGCGGACGGCGTCAGGAAGGCGTGGGTGATCTCGTGCTCGGCCAGTAGCGTCACCAATTCCGGCCCGCCGTAGAGGGTCGGCGGCGCGATCACCATGGTGGCCGCGGGACCGAAGGCCAGCAGCATCTCCAGGATCGAAGCGTCGAATCCGGGCGAGGCGAAATGCAGGACGCGGTCGGACTCGGTCAGGCCGAACCGGGTGATCTGCTCCGCACACAGCGCGGCCAGTCCGGCATGGGTGACCGCGACGCCCTTGGGCAGACCGGTGGACCCGGAGGTGTAGACGAGGTAGGCCGGATTCGCCGGACGCGCCGGGGCGAGCTGATCGAGGTAGGACAGCGGATTGGTCGGCTCCTCGGCGCAGCGCCGCACCAGATCGGGATCGTCCAGGCGCAGCCACTCCAGGGCATCGGGCAGCGCCGCGCGGTGCGCGTCCACGGTCAGGCCGACCAGCGCGCCGCAATCGGCCACCTGGTACTCGATCCGCGCCGGCGGGAAACCGGGATCGATCGGCACGAACGCCGCGCCCGTCTTGGCCACCGCCCACACCGCCACCACCGATTCCAGGGAGCGCGGCAAGGCGATCGCGACCGCCGACTCCGGCCGCGCGCCACGGGCGAGCAGGAGCCGGGCCAACTGCGAGGAACGCGCGTCCAGGGCGCGATAGGTCAGCGTGCGGTCACCGTCGATCACCGCCACACCGTCGGGATTGGCCTCGGCCGCCGCCGTCAACAACGTCGCGAGCGTCGGCGGTTGGACGCCCCCGCGACGACGCGGGCGGGCCCGGCGCGACGACGCGGCCCGTTGCACACCACTGGTCACGTTCTGTCCCGCCTGTACGAACTGCTGAGCGGGCCGATGCTACAACGCGGCCGATCGGTACGCCATCGGCAGATCGCACCGGTGACCGGCAGGTGAACATCCCATCACCAGATCGGGGCGTGCGTCCCCGGCCCAGAACCGCGTGCCGCGCCCGAGCGCAGCCGGATCGCCGCCACGACCGTGACAACCAGCACAGTCACCAGTTCCAGCAGATTCCAGGCGACGGGGTCCGACGGCGACGGCATCGGCTCGAACCGCTCGGTCGCGCGGGCGGCCGTCGGCGGGGCCGCCACCGGCTCCGGGGGAGCGTCGACCACCGGAACCGGCATCGGCGGCCCGATCGCCTGCGGGGCCCGCGACGGCGCGGGCGGTATCTCCGGAACCGGCGGGAGGGGATCGAGCCGCAGCGGTATCCCCGGTAGTTCCGGCACGGGTACCAGGAGCAGACACGTCGGCAGCGCACTGCCCAGCGCCGCGCTCCCCACGGCCGCGCTGCCCACCGCCGCGCTGCCGAGCGCCGCGCCGCTCCCGGAACCGCTCGATCCCGTTCCCACGCCGCTCCCGGGGCCCGATCCGCTCGATCCCGGCCCGACCAGGTACGGCCCGTGCGACCCGGCCGCCGAACCGACGCCGCTGGTCGCCGACCCCAGTGCGAGCAGGCCGCTCCCGGCCGCCGCGCTTCCCGCGCAGGCCACCGCGACGCTGCCCGTGTCCACCCCGAGCGTCTCGGCCGAGTTCGCCGAGGGCGCGGCCTCGCCGGGTGTCGCGAGCGTCGTGCCCGGAATGCGGACCGGCGCAACGTCGCTCGGTGTCGTGGGCGCGGCGGCCGGCGCTGTATCGTTCGGTGACGCGGATCCGGTGGCGGGTGACAACGCCAGTTCCTCTCCGACCGAGGCGCTTCCGGTGTCGACGGCGACGGGACCGGCGCTGCCGGAGGCGATGTCGGCAGGCGGACCGGCCTGCGCGGGCGCGGCGGGCAGCAGCAGGGCGAGCGCGACCACCCATGGACGGGTGCGCGGGACGAGCGGAGTCATCGACGGCCGCCCGGATCAGTCGACGAGTCGGTGGTCGGCGCGGTCGATCTGCTCGAAGCGCGTGACCGCGAGCTCGAAAGCCGCACGGGGGACCGGGTTCCCGCCCGCGAACGGGTGATCCAGGCTCTGGATCTGCCACAGCGACGCGCCCACCACCACGCCCAGTGTTCGGGCGCAGGGCGCGCTCGTCGTCCATCACCGCCCATTCCGGGCCGATCACCTGCGCGGTGTAGTCGCGCAGTCCGGCCTGCACGCCCGCCGCACCTCCGGAACCCCGCGCGGACGAAAAAGCTGTGATCGGAGGGATATTCGCGACGACACGCGGTGCGGATCAGGGCCTGGCCCGGACAACCCGCTGTCCGGGATCGACTCTGGCGTAATCGTTTCCGGTCGTCTCCGACCGCTCGGTCAGAGACCGAATTTCGCGGTGGCGTGCGCGACGATCTCGTCCAGGCGCGCGTGATGCGCGCCTTTCCAATACGCCTGACCGCATTCCACGCACTGCGCGAAGGTGTCGTAGGTCTGCTCGGTGCTGCCCGGCAGTTGCCCGCGCATCGACTCCTTGTCCGCCGCCCGCAGCGCACCGTTGCACGCGGTGCAGCGCGTCCACGGCGCGAGGCGCGGACCGAAACGCGACAGCACGTCGTCGAGTTGATCGGCGGGCCGATGGCTGTAGATGTAAGCGCCCGCGAAGATCTCGCGCCGCCGCAGCAGGCCGCGATCGCGCGAGAGCAGCACCCGGCGTTCGCCCGCCGACCGGGCCGCCAACGCCGCGTCGCCGATATCGGGGTTCTCGTAGGCGGCGTCCACGCCGAGCAGTCGCAGCCGTCGCGCCAGCGTGCCGAGATGGATGTCGAGCAGGAAGCGCGGTTGCTCGGTCAGCCGCTGCGGGCGGGTCACGGCGGCCACCACGATCACCTGACCGGCCGCCGGGATGTGCGCGGGCGGCGACGTGCGCCCGTCCACCACCAGTTCGCCCACCTCGGTCAGCGGCACGCCCAGCGACTCCACCAGGTGACCGAGCGTCGACACCCCGTCGACCCGCACGCGGGTCGCGCCACCCCGCCGCGCCGCGCCGACGAAGACGTCCAACTCCGGCGCGAAGCCGATCGTGATCTCCCCGGACTCCACCCAGTCAGCATGCCGGCGTCGCGGCCGTCGCGCCCACCGGATTTCCCCCGCCGGCGCGGGGCCGGCCGCCGCTCGGCGGCCGCCGCCTCGGCCTTCGGGCGTCAGGGTTCGACGGTGGCGGGGGAGGGCGAGCAGATCGGTGATGCGGTGCGCGGGCATCGGACGGTGGAAGTGCCAGCCCTGCGCGGTGTCGCAGCCCAGGTCGCGCAACCGTTCGGCTTGGTAGGCCGTCTCCACGCATTCCGCGGTGACCGTCAGCCCCAGCGCGTGGCTCAGGCCGACGATGGTCTCGAGGACCAGCAGGTCCGAGCGCTGCACCGTCTCCGGCGTCCGGATGCGCTGCACGAACGGGCCGGCCAGTTTGACCACGTGCAGCGGTAGCTGACCCAGGTAGGCGAGATTGGAGTATCCGGTGCCGAAATCGTCGATCGCAATGCGAACGCCTTGTTCGGCCAGTGTCCGCAGCGCCTCGAGCGGACGGCCGGTGGTCTCCATGAAGGTGCGTTCGGTCAACTCCAGTTGCAGCAGAGCGGGCGGGATGCCGGTGTCGGCGATGATCCGCCGCACCCGCTCCAACCACGTCGGATCGGCCACCTCCGCCGCCGAGACGTTCACGCTCACCGTCGGCGTGTGCTCCGGGAACCGGTCGCACCACCCGCGACTGTCCTGACACGCCAACTCCAGCACCAGCGCGCCGAGCGCGTCGATATGTCCGTTGTCCTCGGCCAGATCGACGAACCGGCCCGGCGGCAGCACACCGAGTTCGGGATGCCGCCAGCGCACCAGTGCCTCCACCGCCGTCAGGCGCGCGTCGCCCAGCGCCACGATGGGCTGGTAGTCGAGGAAGAACTCACCGCGGGTGAACGAGGCGGGCATCGCCGCCGACAACTCGGCCCGGGTGTGCTCGCGGCGGTCGCGGTCCGGATCGAACACCGAATAGCGGTCGCGCCCCGCCGCCTTCGCCCAGTACATCGTGGTGTCCGCCGCCTGGAGCAGGTCGTCGGCGCTCGCGTGATGCCTGCGATCCTCGATGACGCCGATACTGGCCGTCACCGTCATGTGGTGGCCGTGCACGTCGAACGGGCGGGCCAGCGTGTCGAGGATGGTGCGCGCCAGCGAGGCCACCTCGCCCGGACCGCGCGGACGCGGGACCAGCACCACGAATTCGTCTCCGCCCATGCGCGCCACGATCTGGTCCGGCAGACCCGCGCACGCGCTCAACCGCGCCGCCGCCTGCACCAGCACCTCGTCGCCCGCGGCGTGTCCGAAGGTGTCGTTGACGCTCTTGAAGTGGTCCAGGTCGACGTAGCACAGGCCGACCCGCGCGGAGGTGTCGGCGAACGCGGCCCGCAACGCGTCGAAGAACTTGGAACGGTTGGGAAGTCCGGTCAGCTGGTCGTGGTTGGCGCGGTAGTCCAGGCGTTCGCGCAGGGCGCGCCGCTCGGAGATGTCCTCCACCAGGACCAGGGTGAACTGGGGACGGCCGTGGGTGTCGCGGATCAGCGAGACGTTCAGGTTCGTCCACACCGCGTGCCCGTCGCGATGCGAATACGCCTTCTCCACCTGCACGTTGTCGACCTCGCCGCGCAGCAGCGACGAATACAGCTCCCACATCCCGGGCGGATCGTCGGGATGGGTCAGATCGGTGACCGACATCCGCGCCATCCGCTCCGGCTCGTATCCGAGCATCCGCGCGAACGCCACGTTCACCTCGATGATCCGGCCCGACATATCCGACAGACCGGTCCCCACGCCCGCCTGGGAGAACACCGCCCGCAACCGTGCTTCGCTGGCGCGCAACTGTTCCTCGGCCTCGCGGCGCGCCGTGATCTCCGCCGCGCGCACACTCTCCTGCTCGGTCAGCAGCCAGCCGCGGAAGGCCCGCAGGTAACCGGTGGCGAAGGCGGCCAGCAGATCCGCCGCTCCTTCGGGAAAATGCTGCCCCAGCACGGCGATACTGCGGCCCAGGACCTCCGAACCCACGAAATGCGAACCGGCCAGTCGCGCGCCGACCGCCGCGATCCGGTCGCTCGGCAACGGCGAAACGGCTGCGGCATCGACCAGTTCGGCCGCGAACTCCGTCAGCAGCGCCCGCGCCTCGGCCGCGCTCATCGGGACGATGTGATCGCGAGCACCCTCGCGTAGCGCGGCCGACCAGCGGCCCGCGAGGTCGGTGTGCGGGCCGACAGGATGTGGTGCGGGCCCGGCATCCCATCCCATGAGCACACATAGTAGTGGACAACCTCCGTCCGGACGCACGCTGGGATAGGATGCACAGGCCGGTGCGCGGCGTCGGCGAAACAGGGTCGGTGCGAGAGGATTTGGCCATCCATGACCAGACCGAGCTGGGCGCCCGAGGGCATCGACGTCGAACGGCCCAGCGCTTCGCGGGTCTACGACTACTTCGTCGGCGGGATGCACAACTTCGAGATCGACCGTCGACTGGCCGACCAGATCGCCGCGTTCACCCCGAACATCGCCGAAACCATGCGCGCGAACCGGGAACTGCTGCGGCGCTGTGTCCGCCACCTCGTCGAGGCGGGCATCGACCAGTTCCTCGACATCGGCTCCGGTATACCGACCGTCGGGAATGTTCACGAGGTCGCCCAAGCCGGTAACCCCGCCGCGCGTGTCGTGTACGTCGACATCGATCCGGTCGCGGTCGCGCACAGCAGCGCCATCCTCGACGGCGACCCCAACACCGCCGTCATCCTCGCCGACGCCGCCGACCCGGCCCGCATCCTCGCCGACCCCCAGGTCCGCGACCTGCTCGACTTCGACCGCCCGATCGCCGTCCTGCTCCTGGGCGTCCTGCACTTCCTCCCCGACGAAGCCGACCCCGCCGCCAGCGTCGCCCACCTGCGCGAAGCCGTCGCGGCGGGCAGCTACCTGGCCATCACCCACGCCACCGCCGACGGCCAACCCGAAGAAGTCCTCGAAGCCCAGAAGCTCTCCGGCCGCACCGACACCACGATCGTCCTGCGCCCGAAATCCGCCATCGCCGCCTACTTCGGCGACTGGCCCCTCCTGGACCCCGGCCTCGTCCCCCTCCCCCTCTGGCGCCCCGACACCCCCACCGATTCCCCCGAATCCCCCTGGCAATCCGGCGCCTACGGCGCCCTAGCCCGCAAACCCTGACCTGGGCGCTAGCGCGGCGAATCCCATCGGCATTCGGTGGGGTTCCACGTACCGGTCGACACGGTGCCGTCCAGCAAGGGATTCATGCACCGCCCGAGGAACGCAAGTGCGTCGTCCAAGCGGTGCAGTGCCTTCGGCAGCCCGGTGACACTCGCCGCGAGGGCTGGATAGGCGTCGTGCCATCGCGGCCCGGGTGTGTGGATCGACCCGGGGAGTTGGAGAGCCGGTCGACGCGCACGCTGATGATCCAGCGCGGACACGACCGCCGCCGCGTCGAAAGCGGAGGTGCGGAGAATGAGCAACAAATCCACCAGATCACGCCACCGTGTCGAGGGATGCTGTGCCGCCCCGTGGTACTCGTACATCGCCGCGAGCTTGTCGGCGATCTGGTCGGCGAGCGGATAGCACGCGAACGGCGGCAGCGGCGCGACGTCTGCGATCTCGATCGTCTGCTTCGGCGCGATCCGGTCGATCAACGTCCGGCCCGCCGTCAGGTCGATCGGAAAGTGCTGGAGGTCTCTGGTCCCGAGTCGCGGAGTGGCCCGAACCTGCCAGACAGCGGTGGACCCTTCGTGGACATTGCGCTGCCTGACGTCCAATTGGAAGGTCAGCCGATCCAATGAACTGGTCGCGGAGACGGTGCGGTCCAGTTCTTCGAATGCTCGCTCCAGATCGGCGTCCAGATGCAGCAAGTCCACATCTTGGCTGTGCCGTGCCCCGCTGATCCGCACGAGCAGTGCGGTGCCGCCCTTCAGAATCCAAGGTGACGCCGGATCGGCGAACACCCGAGCGAGCATGCGTTGCATGTAGAACTCGCGATGCAGTTCCGCCGGCGGGCGTGACAAGGCGCGGGCCTGTTCGGTGATCCGCTGGTTGATCGCGGCCTGGAATCCGCGGCGGCTCGCATACTTCTCCGGCACAGTTCTCCCCCTCGGTCGTCGTCTCGGCTCCCGTCGCACCGAGATGCCCGCGACGGAGTGCACGATTCGTCGGGGCCGCGCACATGCTAGCGAAAGCGTTTGCGGTGCTGCGCTGTTCGACCGTAGAGCTGTTGATGGGAGGCCGATCGGCCGGTGGATTCGGTCGGAATTGACGTCTATTCGTCGCGAGTGAGGTCGCGCGCCGATTCCGGCACGCCCGCCTGGCGGATGAAGTCGCGCACGAGTTCCTCGCCCGCACCCAGTGGCAATCCGTAGAAGTGGGCGAAGGGGCGCAGGGCGGCGGCGAGTTCGTCACGGGTGGCATCCGCGCTGAGGATCGTGTCGCGGGCAATCGTTGCCAAGTGGCCGCCGTCCAAGCGAGTTCGAGCGAGATCCAGGGTCGTGCGCAACGGTCTGGTGACCGGGAGTCCCGCCACCGGATACCACTCCGAGCGTGCGAGTTCACGTACGTGAAACCGCACATCCGGGCTACGGGTGCCACGCCGTTTCGGCACGGTGAACTCGTGGATGTCGGCGTCGATGTCGCCCAGGTCCAGCAGTCTGGCGGCGGAACGATGGGAGACGACGCCGACAGGAGTTGGATCGGTGAGTCGGTCGCCCGCGGTGCGTGTGGGTTCCAGGGCCAGCCATTCGGCTCGGATCGCATCCCAAGGCGTCTCCGGAGCGCCGGTGAGTCGGTAGACGCCGTGGCGAAGCCGGGTGAGCAGTTCGGCCTCGGTCAGTCGCTTGAGTTGTTGGGCGACGAAGCCGAGATCGCCGGCTTGCGCGGACGTGAACAGCCCCCATTGCGACCCTGCCAGGTCGGCTAGGTCCACAAGCCTCTCGACTCCACGCATGGCATCAAAAATAACATTGAAACCGCAATAGTGCGCACGAGCATCCAGTTTTGATGTTCTATTAATGATTTTTGATGACAGATTGAGCCGCACGCGGGAGGTCGGTGTGGCGCGAAATAGGCACGCGCAGGTGCGGCGGCGGTGTTCGTGTTCGCCCGTTGCGCCTGGTCTCGTGTCGAGGAGATACGGCGCAGAAGAGCGGGCGGGTGTCGGTGGGGAGGGTTAGCCTCGGGGTATGTGCCGAAATATCACGCCCCTGCGGGGGTTGGAACCTGCGGCGACATCGGAGGAGATCGAGGCCGCCGCGCTGCAATATGTTCGCAAGGTCGGGGGGATCTCCTCGGTTTCGGAGGCCACGCGGCCCGCGATCGAGGAGGCGGTGGCGGAGATCGCGGCCGTGACGCACCGGTTGTTGGCGCGGTTGCCGGATCGCAAGGCGCCGCCGAAGACGGTGCCGCCGTTGCGCAGGCCCGAGGTGCGGGCGCGGATCGCCGCGCGGGACGCCACGGCCTCGTGACCGAGCGGAAACCGGCCGGTTCCACTTTCGAGTCCTGGATCGACAAGCAGGTCAGGGAGGCCGCCGAGCGCGGCGAGTTCGAGAATCTGGCCGGTGCGGGGAAGCCGATCCCCGGGGCGGGCTCGCCGATCGACGAGAACTGGTGGTTGCGGGGGTACCTGCGCCGGGAGGGGGTGAGCGGCGACGTCATGTTGCCGACCTCGCTCCGGTTGCGGCGCGAGGTGGAGCGGTTCCCGGACGGGCTGGGGGAGTTCGATTCCGCCGACGAGGTGCGCGCGGCCTGCGCGGACCTCAACGCGCGCATCGTGGACTGGATGCGGGTGCCGCAGGGCCCCATGGTGCCGATGGGGCTGGTCGACGTCGAGGACATGCTCACCCGGTGGAGTGCGCTACGCGCGCCCGCCGCCCGGACCGTCCCCGAACCGCCGCCCCACATTGCCGAACCGCGCGAACGGACCGCACGCCGAGGGTGGCGCGGGTGGTTCCGTCGCGGGTCCGGGTGAAGGCGTACACCGCGCGGGTCAGTCGCGACGACGACGCGTGGCGGGTCGAGGTGCCCGAAGTCGGCCGTGTCACCCGGGCCGGCGAACTGGCCGAGGTGGAGGGGACAGCGCGCGACCTGATCGCGGACAGCGACGACGTCGAACCGGACTCCTTCGACCTCGCGCTCGTCATCGAATTTCCCGATCGGGCCTCCGACCGCCCCTGATCCCCGCCCGCGATAGCCGGTCCGCCCTCGGCGCAGCGGCGACGCCGTGGACGACGGCGGACAGGTCGGCGCGATTCGCGTCGCGGTCGGTGTCGGGGCGGATGCCGATGACCGGTCCGCCGCCGGAGCGCGCGCCCGCCGCGACGGCGGCCATCACCCCGCTGCCGCCGCCGCACAGCACGGTGACGCCCGCTTCGGCGAGCAGACGCCCGACTTCCCGCGCCCACGCGGCTTCGGCGGCGGTGCGGTCGCGGGGTCCGCAGACGGCGACCTGGGGTGGTGGCATGGTGTCTCCGTTCCGGGAGGGGTCAGTCGGCGGGCGCGAACCAGGTCGGTTCCTCGGCCAGGGTCCGCGCGATGCGGAAGCGGTCGTGCTCGCGCAGGTCGGGCAGGTCCTCGGGCGCGAACCACCCGACTTCGAGCGATTCGTCGTCGTTGACCCGTGCCTCGCCGCCGACGGCCCGGCAGGCGACGGTGATGTCCATGAACTGGCAGATGTCGCCGTTGGGGTAGGTGTGCGGGGGCAGCGCGCGCACCAGCACGACGCGTTCGACCACGCAGTGCACGGCTGTTTCCTCGTAGACCTCGCGCACCGCGCACGCCGCGGGCTGTTCGCCGGGTTCTGGCATGCCCGCCAACACCGACCAGTGCCCGTTGTCGGCGCGGCGGCCGAGCAGGATGCGTCCGGCGTCGTCGCGGACGACCGCGGAGACGCCGGGCAGCCAGAGCAGTTGGGTGCCCGCGCTCGCCCGGATGGTGTGGATGAAATCGGGGGTGGCCATGCGACGACCGTAGGCGAAGGTGACGAAATCCCTGCTTGTCGGCGGTGAACGTCGCGGACCCCGGTGCGGCGGGGGTACGTTGCCTGTCATGACGACCACCGACCGGCCTGGGGCCGACATCAAGCCGCGCAGCCGCGATGTCACCGACGGACTGGAGAAGACCGCGGCGCGCGGGATGTTGCGCGCGGTCGGGATGGGGGACGCCGATTTCGCGAAATCGCAGATCGGCGTCGCCTCGTCGTGGAACGAGATCACGCCGTGCAACCTGTCGCTGGACCGGTTGGCCAAGGCGTGCAAGGACGGTGTCTTCGAGGGCGGCGGCTATCCGCTGGAGTTCGGCACGATCTCGGTGTCGGACGGCATCTCGATGGGGCACGAGGGCATGCATTTCTCGCTGGTGTCGCGCGAGGTGATCGCGGACAGTGTGGAGACGGTGATGCAGGCCGAACGACTCGACGGTTCGGTGCTGCTGGCGGGCTGCGACAAATCGCTGCCGGGCATGTTGATGGCGGCGGCACGGCTGGATCTGGCGAGCGTGTTCCTCTACGCGGGGTCGATTCTGCCGGGGATCGCGAAACTGTCGGACGGGTCCGAACGCGAGGTCACCATCATCGACGCGTTCGAGGCGGTGGGGGCGTGCGCGCGCGGGTTGATGTCGCGCGAGGACGTCGACGCGATCGAACGCGCGATCTGTCCGGGCGAGGGCGCGTGCGGCGGCATGTACACGGCGAACACGATGGCCAGTGCGGCCGAGGCGTTGGGAATGTCGTTGCCGGGCAGTGCCGCCCCGCCCGCGACCGACCGTCGCCGTGACGGTTTCGCGCGCAGCAGCGGCCGCGCGGTGGTGGAGTTGTTGCGGCGCGGGATCACCGCGCGCGACATCCTCACCCGTGAGGCGTTCGAGAACGCGATCGCGGTGGTGATGGCCTTCGGCGGTTCCACCAACGCGGTGCTGCACCTGTTGGCGATCGCGCACGAGGCCGAGGTGCCGTTGGATCTGGACGATTTCGCGCGGGTCGGCGCGCGGGTGCCGCACCTGGCGGATGTGAAACCGTTCGGCAGTTACGTGATGACCGACGTCGACCGCATCGGCGGCGTGCCGGTGGTGATGAAGGCGCTGCTGGACGCCGGTCTGCTGCACGGGGATTGCCTGACGGTGACGGGAAAGACGGTGGCGGAGAACCTGGCCGACGTCGCACCGCCCGATCCGGACGGAAAGGTGTTGCGCGCCATGACCGCCCCGATCCATCCGACCGGCGGCATCACCATCCTGCGCGGGTCGTTGGCCCCGGGTGGCGCGGTGGTCAAGTCCGCCGGTTTCGATTCCGATGTGTTCACCGGTACCGCACGGGTTTTCGAGCGCGAGCGGGCCGCGCTGGACGCGCTCGAGGACGGCACGATCACCGGCGGTGACGTGGTGGTCATCCGCTACGAGGGCCCCAAGGGCGGGCCGGGGATGCGGGAGATGTTGGCGATCACGGCCGCGATCAAGGGCGCGGGGCTGGGCAAGGACGTCCTGCTGCTGACCGATGGTCGCTTCTCCGGCGGCACCACCGGGTTGTGTGTGGGGCATGTGGCGCCGGAGGCGGTGGACGCGGGCCCGATCGCGTTCGTGCGCGACGGCGACCGCATCACCCTCGACGTCGCCAACGGCACCCTCGATCTGGATGTCGACGAGCGCGAATTGGCCGACCGCGCCGTGGGTTGGGCGCCGCTGGCGCCCCGCTACACCCGCGGTGTGCTGGCGAAATACACCAAACTGGTCGGCTCGGCCTCGATCGGCGCGGTCTGCGGCTGAATGCCGCGCTGCTGTGAGCGGATCCGCTCACAGCAGCGTCGCGCGCATTCCCGGCCCCGCGCGCCGCATCGTGGAGGCATGGCTCACGACGACAAGACTCCACTGTTCGGGTGGCGCGCCCGCGAACAACTCTTCGGCCGCCGCATCCTCGTACTCGACGGTCCGCTCGACGACGACAACGGCACCTTGCTGATGACGCAGTTGCTCACGCTGGCCGCCGAGGATTCCGCGGCGGGCATCTCGCTGTGGATCCACTCACCCGGCGGGTCGGTGCCCGCGATGCTCGCCATCCGCGACGTCATGCGGTTGGTTCCGTGCGAAGTCTCCACGCTCGCACTGGGATTGGCGTGCAGCGCGGGGCAGTTCCTGCTCTCCTCGGGAAGCAGGGGCCGCCGCTACGCGCTGCCGCACGCGCGCATCCTCATGCACCAGGGCTCGGCGGGCATCGGCGGCAGCACCGTGGACGTGCAGGTGCAGGCCGAGGACCTGCGCTACACCGTGGACACCGTGCTCGGCATCATCGCCGAGGACACCGGCCAACCGTTCGACCGCATCTACGAGGATTCGCTGCACGACCGCTGGTTCACCGCCGCCCAAGCCCGCGACTACGGCTTCGTCGACGCCATCGTGGACAGCTTCGACAGTATCGTCCCGCAACGGCACCGGATCGGAATCTCATGAGCTCCTACACGATTCCCAATGTCATCGCCCAGCATCCGCGCGGCGGTGAACGCATCACCGACATCTATTCGCACCTGCTCGCCGAACGCATCGTCTACCTGGGCACCCCGATCGATTCGGGGGTGGCCAACGCGCTGATCGCCCAGTTGCTGCACCTGGAGTCGGACAGTCCCGAACAGGAGATCCAGCTCTACATCAACTGCGAGGGCGGCGACCTGTCGGCGGGGCTGGCCATCTACGACACCGTGCAGCACATCGGCGCGCCCGTGCACACCACCTGCGTCGGGCAGGCCATCGCGGTCGGCGCGGTCCTGCTCGCGGCGGGCGCGCCGGGGCATCGCGCGCTGCTCCCGCACGCCAGGGTGGTCCTGCACCAACCCGCCGCGCGCGGACAGGGCGCGATCCCGGACCTGATCATCCAGGCCGATGAGCTGGTGCGGATGCGCGCCGAAATCGAGTCGATCCTGGCCGCGCACACCGGCCAGACCGCCGAACGGTTACGTCACGACACCGACCGCGACCGGGTGTTCACCGCCCAGGCGGCCGTCGATTACGGCTTGGCCGACCACGTGATGCGCCCGCGCGGGTAATAGTCGGCGGGGAGGGGCTTCGGTCGATCAGGCGGCCAGCATCGTCGGCATACCGGTGCGGGGGAGCGCGGGACGCACCGCGCGCAACCTGCGGGCACGCAGGTCGTCGGCGATCCGTTCGGTGAGTTCGCCGAGTCCGATGCCGAGCGCGCCCGCCAACGCCGCGATCATCTCGCTCGACGGTTCCTTGCGACCACGCTCGACCTCCGACAGATACTGCGGCGAGATGCCCGCGCGACCCGAGGTTTCGGCGAGCGTCTCGTCCAGGTCGCGGCGCAGTTCGCGCAGTTGCTCACCCAGCACCTCGCGCCACAGGGGTTCGGGGGCCGGACGCTCGCGCGGGTCGTCCGCGCGGCCTCCGGGGATCGCGTGCAGTCGCGGATGCTCGCTCATGCTCCGAGCGTACGGGGGCGGGGGCGCGCATTCCGCGCGTTCCGCTCTGGGCGAACCGCGCCCGGCGGTGGTCCCGACTCGCCCGTGCCGAAGTCCGGTCGGCGCCCGCGAACCGTGCCCCCACATCACCGGGCATTCCTGTTTCCCCGGGTGCGCTAGGGTTCGAGCCGTGTTCGTACGTGGGGGAATACGGCGGTCGATGCTCGCCGGTGCACTCGTCGTCGCAGCTCTGAGCGGGTGCGGCAGGTCAGTGGCGGGTATGCCGGTCGCCGCGCAGGATTCCGGTGGGAGTTCCGGCGTCGCGGTGACGCCGGGCGTGCAGGCGATCGCGGGTGAATGGGTCGGCTCCTACACCTGCGCGCAGGGGGACACCGGTCTCACGCTCACCGTCGACGCCGCGGGCCGCACCGAATTCTCCTTCTACGCCTTACCCGGCAATGTCGCGGCGAAGCCGGGCCGCTTCGAGATGCGGGCGAAGGTGACCGGGGAGTCGGTCGAGTTCACCCAGGTCCGGTGGATTCAGCAACCGGGCGGCTATCAGATGGTCGATCTGGTCGCGACCGAACGGGCGGCCGACTCGATGCGCGGGAACGTCTTCGGCACCGGGTGCACGACATTCCAGGTCGTGCGTCACCGGAGTTAGTACCAGTGATTGCGCTGCCAGAACTCCCACGCCTGGTCGGGGCCGCCGTAGCGGTCGACCATGTAGTCGTAGGTCCAGCGGATCTGGGTGAGCGGGTTGAACGCCCAGTCCCAGCCGTGGGTGAACATCTTGTTGGCGGGCAACGCCTGCCCCAGGCCGTAGGCGCCGCTGCCCCAGTTCAGGGCGAAGACGTTCCAGCCGCTTTCGCGGGTGATCACCGCGTCGAAGGCCGGGAACTGGTGCAGTGGGACCACGGTCAGCGCCAAACCCTTGAGCCCGGTGCGGAACAGGACTCCGGCGCTCTGGATGACCGGTGGTTCGTTGCGGGCCGGATTCTCGGTGTCGACGCGGGGGTCGTTTCCGGCGGTCTGGGAGTCGGCCTCGGCGCGGTCGGCGGGCGGCGACGGGTTCGCGGCGTCCGGTCCGCGGTCGGCGGGCAGGTGGTCCGGCGGGGGAGTGCCCGGTTCCCAGGGGGCGAACGGCGCCGCCTCGGCGGGCAGATCGTCACCGGTCGGCGTGATCGAGAAAGGCGCGGGAACGGTCGGGAGGTCGATCCCGAAGACGTCGCGGACCGGAGTCGCCAGTCCGGGCACCCGGTCGGCAGGTAGGTGGTCCGGGGGCGGGACACCGGGTTCGTAGGGGGCGAACGGTGACACCTCGGTCGGGAGATCGTCACCGGGCGCGGCCCACGGCGTGAACGCGAAGGGGGCCGGGCCGGCGGGGATGTCGAGCGGGAAGGGCACGGGGAATTCGGCGGGGATCGGCTTGGGGCCGACGGCCGGGATCTCGGCGGGGAGCGGCGGAGTCGCGCCCGCGGACGGCGCTAGGGACCGGCCGGGCAGTTCGACGGTGAACGGCGCGAACAGGTCGCGCAGATCGCGCTCGAACCGGGCGGGGCCGGGCGGTTCGGGCGTCATCGGCGCGGGCGACTCGGCGTGGGCCGCCGCGCACGGGGTGAGGACGCAAGCGGTGATCGCGGCGAGCAGGAAGCGCTGCACGGCGAATGCTCCTTTCGCGAAAGGTCCACCCGTCAGCAAATCAGCAGTTATCGATACTGTCTCGGAGGTGCCGCGGCGTGTCGGCGGGGGAAGGCCGATCGCGTCGGCTGTGCGAGGCGGTCTCGGGGGTGGTCGGCAAACCGCGCGCCGCGAGGGTGGGCGGGCATAGGATGACCGAACATGCCGTCGGGTCTGTTCCGGCGGCGGGTGAGCGGAAGGAGAGCGGTGTGGGTGTCTTCTCACCGGGGTTCCGCGGCCGGGTCCGCCCGGCCGACGACCGGTTGCCGCCCGGGCAGTACCTGACCGAGGACTTCCCGGTCCTGTCGGCGGGCCCGACGCCGCGCGTCGACCTCGACACCTGGAGTTTCACCATCGTCGACGAATCCGGCGGTCGACACAGCTGGACCTGGGCGCAATTCCTGGACCTGCCCCAGACCAGCCCGCACGTGGACATCCACTGCGTGACCCGCTGGTCGAAACTGGACACCGACTGGGTCGGGGTCTCCCTGGACACCCTGCTCGCGGAGGTGCCGACCCAGGCCGACTACGCGCTGGCGGTCAGCTACGGCGGCTACACCACCAACGTGCCGCTCGAGGATCTCACCGACGGCAAGGCGTGGATCGCGCACCGCTTCGGCGGGCAGGATCTGGCGCCCGAGCACGGCGGACCGGCGCGATTGCTGATCCCGCACTTGTACTTCTGGAAGTCGGCCAAGTGGATCACCGAACTCCGCCTGCTCGACGAGGACGAACCCGGGTTCTGGGAGAACGCGGGCTATCACGATTACGGAGACCCGTGGCGCGAGCAGCGGTATCAGGGCGACTGACCGGTTGGCGGGCGGCCGAACTGGTCGCCTCCCGATTCGAGACCGCCTCGGCGCGCACGCTGACCCTGCGCGTCGACCCGTGGCCCGGCCATCTCCCCGGCCAGCACGTCGACGTGCGGCTCACCGCGCCCGACGGCTACCAGGCCGAACGCAGCTACTCGCTGGCCGCGCCCGCCGACGGCGACCTGATCGAGATCACCGTGCAGCGGGTGCCCGACGGGGAGGTCTCGGGCTATCTGGTCGACGGATTCGAAGTCGGGGACAGCGTCGAAGTGCGCGGACCGGTCGGCGGCTGGTTCGTCTGGGATCCGGCCGCGGCGGGTTCCGCGCTGCTGATCGGTGGCGGGTCCGGCATCGTGCCGCTCATGGCGATGCTGCGCGCCCGCCGCGTCGCCGCCCCGACCGCCCGGATGCGGACGATCTACGCGCTGCGCGACCCGTCCCAGCTCTACTACGCCGCCGAACTCGCGCCCGATCCCGACCTGTTCCTGGCCTATTCGCGAGTCGCGCCGCCCGGTGACCCGCGGTCGCCGGGCCGGCTGTCGGAGGCGGAGTTGGTCGAACACGGCCTCGCGCCCGGCCCCGAGGTCACCTGTTACGTGTGCGGTCCGACCGGATTCGTGGAATCCGTGGCGGGAGCACTGGTTTCGATCGGACACGATCCGGCGCGCGTGCGCACCGAGCGTTTCGGCCCGAGTGGGAGATGACCATGCGCGAACAGCCCTTCCCGCGTTATCAGGACGACCTGCACGTCGACGGCAACGCCCTGGCCGGGCCGCTGTCGGAGGTGTTCGTCGGCGAGGTGACCGCTTGCGACTGCCGGTGCGGAGTCTGCGGCGCGACCGCCCCGCTGGCGCAGGCCATGGTCTACCGGAGCGGACCGGGCGCGGTGGTGCGCTGCGTGTCCTGCGCGGCGATCCTGCTGCGGCTGACCACCACCCCGGCGGGACGCTGGCTCGACCTGGGCGAGGGCGCGGCACTCTGCCTGCCCGTCCCGGACACGATCTGAGCCCGCCCCCGGACTGCCACACGGTCACGCCGGGTTGCGGCAGCGCAGCAGGAGGCGTTGCGGCAGGGACGCCATGACGCCGCGGGCGGGCACGGCGGAGCTCGGCGCTGCGGGGCGGCGTATTTCCGGCGTGTGAATCGACCGCGCCCGCGTGTGCGCGATGTGTTAACGCGGCTTCGGAAAACGCCTGGTCGATGGTTAACCGGTAGCAACTCGTGCGCGTGTCGGATTTCCGCGCATGAGCGTCGACTGCATCCAAAAATACTGCGGCACAGTGAATTACCTGCTTGAGAGTCGAATACGCCGCGGTGAGTCCCCGGTAATCCCCAATTACTCCCGATGTGACCAAACGGAAACGGCGGGGGCGTGAACTTGGCACATCGGCTTCGGTCGCTCGCAACCGGAACCGCATCGCATCGCCCCACCGGCATCCCGAATCACCAGGAGTTCCCATGGCCGCACCCACCACCCCCACCACGGAGATCGATGAGCAGATCGAGCGCAATATCGCCGCCTCGCTCGCCGAGATCCCGCACCCGGCCCTGCCGCCGGGCAGCAACATCTACGGCTCGACCAAGATCTTCCCGGACTACCAGGCCGAGGCGGGCGAAACCTATTTCACGCTCGTGCACGGCATCGCCCACGAATCCTCGGTGAGTTTCGTCGCGATCCTGCAGGCCACCCGCGCCAAGCGCAAAGGGTTCGACTCCGCGATCTACTTCTACGGTCCCGGCGCGATCAACTGCGTGGCGACCCGCGGTTTTCCGACCACCGGCGACAGCGGCTTCCCCGGCGAGCAGAACATCAACCAGGCCCTGGCGACTTTCATCGCCGAGGGCGGCAAGGTGTTCGCCTGCCGCTTCGGCCTGGCGCTGCACGGCGCGCGCGAGGAGGACCTGATCGAGGGCGTCATCCCCGCGCATCCGTTGGACGTGCAGGACGCGCTGATCCACTACGCGCGCAAGGGCGCGATCATCAACTCCACCTATCAGCTGTAGGCGTGACCATGACCGAGGTGTCCACCCGAGTAGACCTGGCGCTACTGGGAATTCGCGTCGAGGTGCCGGTGCGGCGACGTTCCGGCGCCGGGCCGAGCGACGACGGTCACGTCCTGCTCGGTGGTGCGGGAGCCGCCCTGCCCATCCGCTCCGACAGTCCCTACGAGATCCGTTCGGACAGACTGCTGTTCGAGGGGACCGATCTCGGGGTGGAGGTGGTGCCGGTGCGCCGCCCCCGTTTCTACGATCTGCGCACCGCCGACGGCGTCTCCTACGAGCGGATCGCCCGACTGCACGGCGCGGACGTGTTGGCCACCACGGTCGTGCAGACCTGCGTCCGCTACGGCGAGGACCAGCGCTGCCGCTTCTGTTCGATCGAGGCGTCGCTGCGCGCGGGCAGTACCGTCGCGGTCAAACGGCCCGATCAGTTGGCCGAAGTGGCCGCGGCGGCGGTGGCCATGGACGGGGTGCGCCAGATGGTGATGACCACCGGCACCTCCGCCGCCGCCGACCGCGGCGCGCGCCATCTGGCCCGTTGCGTGCGCGCGGTCCGCGCGGCGGTGCCCGACCTGCCCATCCAGGTGCAGTGCGAACCGCCCGGCGACCTGGCCACGATCACCGAATTGCGCACGGCGGGCGCGGATTCCATCGGCATCCACGTCGAGTCGCTGGACGACGCGGTGCGGGCGCGCTGGATGCCCGGCAAGGCCACGGTGCCGCTGTCGGACTACCGCGCGGCCTGGCGGGAAGCGGTGCGGGTCTTCGGCCGCAACCAGGTCTCCACCTACCTGCTGGTCGGCCTCGGCGAGGACCCGGACGAATTGGTCGCGGGCGCACTGGAACTGATCGAGATGGGCGTGTACCCGTTCGTGGTGCCGTTCCGTCCGTTGGCGGGCACCCTCGCCGTCGACGTCGATCACGCCCAGGCCCCGCCCGCCGCCCTGCTCGAGGACGTCAGCCGCCGGGTCGGTCGCGCGCTGTCGCGGGCGGGCATGGTCGGCGCGCAACAGAAAGCCGGTTGCGCGGCCTGTGGAGCGTGCAGTGTCCTCCCGAGCGCGGGAGGCTGAGATGGTCCCCACGAACGGTGCGGCACGCACCGCGAACGGCCCCGCTTCGGGCGCCCCCCCTGCGCGCGAGGCGGTTCGGCCCGTCCTGCGAACCGGTGCGTACACCGTCGAGACCGCGTGGACCGATCATCTGAGCGGCGGGCGAGCTTTTTCGCCCGGCGGCGTGAACCGGGGCGAGTCGGGACGGCCGCCGGAGGCGACCCCACCTCGCCCGGCGACCGATTCCGCGCGGACGTCCGTGCAGTCGGCCGAATCGTGCGTGTTGTCCGGCCACCGTGTTGTGCGCTCGGAATTCCTGATCGAGCAGGCCGAGGGCGTGCACCTAGAGCGCTACCGCGCGCTGCGGCGGGCGAGTTTCGTCGAGGGGCAGGGTCTGTTCCAGGGCTCCGATGTCGACGCGATCGATGACGATCCGCGCACCCGGGTGTTGGTCGCCTTGGCCCCGGACGGGACGCTGCTGGGCGGTGTCCGGTTGGCGCCGGCCACCGACCCCGACCTGGGCTGGTGGACCGGTTCCCGACTGGTGGTCGACGATGCGCTGCGTACGCGCGGTGTCGGCCGGGCGCTGGTCCGCGCGGCCTGCGCGCTGGCGGAGACGGAGAACGTGCTGCGATTCGAGGCGACCGTGCAGGCCCGCTACGCGCCGATGTTCGCCCGGTTGGGATGGGTCGAGTTGGGCGCGTGCCTGCTCGGCGGGGTAGAGCACCGGCGGATGCGGTGGCCGATCGACCGGATCGCCCGACTCGCGGCCGCCACCAAAGCGCTGCTCGGCGACGTTCTCGAACCCTTGCGCGACCATCGAATGGCACTGGGCGGCAGCGGCTTCCAGGGTGACGACGGCGCTCCGGTGCCGGGCAGCGATCTGGTGGCCGCCTGCGACGCGATCATCCCGTCGATGGTCGAACGCGATCCGGAGTGGGCCGGATGGTGCGCCGCGCTGGTCAATCTCAACGATCTGTCCGCGATGGGCGCGGTGCCGGTCGGCATTCTCGACGCGGTCGGCGCGCCGACTCGCTCGCTGCTGACCAGGATCGTGCGCGGTCTGGCGGAGGCCGCGCGGACCTGGGAGGTGCCCGTGCTCGGCGGACACACCCAACTGGGCGTCCCGGCGGCACTGTCGGTGACCGCGTTGGGTCGCACCGCGCGTCCGATTCCTGGCGGTGGCGGCCGACTCGGCGACGAACTGCGTCTCATCGCCGATCTCGGCGGCGGCTGGCGTCCGGGTTACGCGGGGCGGCAGTGGGATTCGTCCTCCCATCGCACCGGCGCGGAACTGCGCGCACTCGGCGCGATCGTGGCGCGGACCGCGCCGCACGCCGCCAAGGACGTCAGCATGGCGGGCTTGGCGGGCACGGTCGGCATGCTCGCCGAGGCGAGCGGGGTCGGGGCCGTGCTGGAGGTCGCGCGGATACCGCGGCCCGCGAACACCGCGATGGCGGAATGGCTCACGTGCTTTCCGGGTTTCGCGATGATCACCGCCGACCGGCCGGGCGCGGACCTCGCGCCGACCGGTCCGGCCGTCTCCGCGGTCTGCGGAGCCCTCACAGCCACACCCGGGGTCGGCCTGCGCTGGCCCGACGGGACGACAACGGTCGCGGTGCCCGGCGCCGTCACCGGATTGGGAGAGTCATGAGCGAGCTCACGATATCCGTCGCCGCCGCCGAATTCGGCCGCGACATGGACGAGTGCCTGCGCACCATCGCGCGGTTGATCGACACCGCCCGCGAGCGCGGCAGCGGCCTGCTGGTGCTGCCGGAGGCGTGCCTCGGCGGCTATCTGCCCAGCCTCGGCGGCGGGGAGGAGAGCGAGCAGGCCAGGGCGCGCCGGTTGCGGAGTCTGCCGCCCGCGCTGGACCTGGACGGCCCGGAACTGCGGCGCGTCGCGGAGTTGGCGGGCGATCTGGTGGTCGTCCTCGGCTTCTGCGAGGCCGACGGCCCGGTCCGCTACAACGCGGCGGCGGCGCTGCACGGCGACGGCGTCCTGGGTTCCTACCGCAAGGTGCACCAACCGCTCGGCGAGAACCTCTGCTACTCGGCGGGTTCGGAGTATCGGGCCTTCGACACGCCGGTCGGCCGCCTGGGTATGCAGATCTGCTACGACAAGGCGTTCCCGGAGGCCGCGCGCAGTCTGGCGTTGGACGGCGCGCAGATCATCACCTCGCTCTCGGCCTGGCCGACGGCGCGCACCGCCACCGTCGAACGGATGGAGGAGGACCGCTGGAAGCAGCGCTTCGACATCTACGACCGGGCGCGCGCGGTGGAGAACCAGGTGGTGTGGGTGGCCTCGAACCAGGCGGGCACCTTCGGCTCGCTGCGGTTCGTGTGCAGCGCGAAGGTGGTCGGGCCGGGTGGCGAGGTCCTCGCCGACACCGGCGTGGAACCCGGATTGGCCACCGCCGCCGTGGATCTGGAGGCGGCGCTGGCGCAGGCGCGCGGCGGCGGCATGTACAACCTGCGCGACCGTCGGCCCGAGCTGTACCACCGGGTCGTGCAGCGGCACGGCGTGGTCGGGCAGCCGGACGCTCCCGAGGTGGATCTGGTGGGGAGCCTGTGATGTCGGGAGCTACGAATTCCACCGCGGCCGTCGAGTATCGCGAGGTCGTGGTGATCGGCGGCGGGCAGGCGGGCCTGTCGATGAGTCGACATCTGGTCTCGCGCGGCATCGACCACGTGGTGCTCGAACGCGACACCATCGCCCACGAGTGGCGCGACCGTCGGTGGGACAACTTCACGCTGGTCACCCCGAACTGGCAGTGCGTGCTGCCCGGCTACGACTACGCCGGGCCCGATCCGGACGGATTCATGACCCGCGAACAGGTCTACGAGTGGGTGCGCGGCTACGCCGACACCTTCGATCCGCCCGTCCGCGAACACGTCGAGGTGCTGTCGGTGGCCCAGGCCGCCGACGGCGGATTCGAGGTCGAGACCACGGCGGGCCCGCTGCGGTGCGCCCAGGTCGTCGTCGCGGTCGGCGGCTACCACGTGCCGACGATTCCCCGCTTCGCCGAACGGCTGCCCGCCGACATCACGCAACTGCATTCGGCCGAATACCGCAGTGCCGCCGCACTTCCCGACGGCGCGGTCCTCGTGGTCGGCACCGGGCAGTCGGGCGCGCAGATCGCCGAGGACCTGCATCTCGACGGCCGCGCCGTGCACCTCGCGGCCGGTGACGCGCCCCGGGTGGCCCGCTTCTACCGCGGCCGCGACTGCGTGGCGTGGCTCCAGGACATGGGGCACTACGACATTCCCATCCAGCAGCAGGCGGGTGGACTCGGCAAGCGCGAGAACACCAATCACTACGTCACCGGCCGCGACGGCGGCCGCGACATCGACCTGCGGCGCTTCGCTCTCGAAGGGATGGGGCTCTACGGCCGGATGGTCGACGTCGAGGCGGGCGTGGCGCGATTCGAGCCGACCTTGGCGCGCTCCCTCGACGCCGCGGACGCGGTCGCCGAGAGCATCAAGGACAGCATCGACGCCTACATCGACCGCGCCGGACTCACCGCCCCCGTCGAGGACCGCTACCGCCCGGTGTGGCGACCCGAAAAGGAGGTCACCGCACTGGATCTGGCCGAGGCGGGGATCGGGTCGATCATCTGGTCGGTCGGCTTCCGCACCGACTACCGGTGGCTGCGCGTCGGCGTGTTCGACGGCGCGGGACACCCCTGCCACAACCGCGGGGTCACGACCACGCCCGGCCTGTACTTCCTCGGGCTGCCGTGGCTGCACACCTGGGGCTCGGGCCGCTTCGCCGCCGTCGCCCGCGACGCCGAGTACCTGGGGGAGCGGATCGCGCTCGCCGCCAGGGAAACCGCCGCGGCCTGAACGGGGACGCGCATGGCAACCGCCCGGATCGCCGCCGTCGCCGGACATTTCGGCGCCGACATCGCCCGCGCCCTGGACAAGCTGGCGGGCATCATGGAACGGCTCGCCGCCGACGGCGTCGACCTGCTGGTCCTGCCGGACGCCACCCTCGGCGGCTACCTGGGCGACCTGCGCAACCCCGATCCGGCGAGTCTGCCCGAAGCCATCGATCCCGACGGCCCCGAGATCAGGATGCTGTGTCGAATGGCGGGGCCGATGACGGTCTGCGTCGGCTATGCCGAGGCGGACGGGCCGCGCCGCTACAACGCCGCGGTCTGTCTGACCGGCGACGGCGTGCTCGGACGGCACCGCAAGGTGCACCAACCGGCGGGCGAACATCTCGCCTACGCCGCGGGCGACCGGTTCACCGCCTTCGACACCCCCGTGGGCAGACTCGGCATGCTCATCGACTACGACAAGACCTTCCCGGAGGCCGCGCGCACCCTGGCCCTGGACGGGGCACGCACGCTCGCGGCGCTGTCGGCCTGGCCCGCCAGCGTCACCGATCGCGCCTCCCGCATGCCCAACGATCGACAGGCCCGACTGTTCGACCTCTACGACCAAGCCCGCGCCGCCGAGAACCAGGTGGTGCTGGCCTCGGCCAACCAGACCGGGGTCACCGGCAACCTGCGGTTCCTCGGGCAGGCGAAAGTGGTCGGACCGGGCGGGGACATCCTCGCCAAGACCTGGTCCAAAGGCGGTCTGGCGGTGGCCGACGTCGACGTCGACGCCGAGGTCGACCGCGCCCGCCGGGTCCTGCGACACCTGGACGAGCGCCGCACCGACACCTACCACAACCTGTTGCGGGACAAGGGCGTGCGCCACGAAGCTGTCGTCGGCCGAGAGACGAAGCGATGAGCGGTTTCGCCCCGACCCACTCGCCCGACCCTGCGGAGGCCGGTGTGACCCGCGATGCTGTCGTGAGTCGGAAGGCGACGCGGTGAGCGGCTTCGCCCCGACTCACCCGTCCGAACCACGCGAAGGTCTTCGCGTCGCTCTGCTGACGTACTCGACCAAACCGCGCGGCGGGGTGGTGCACACCCTCAACCTCGCCGAGGCGCTGGCACGGGCGGGAGCCGAGGTCACCGTGGTGACGCTCGGTCGCGGGGGTGACACCGGGTTCTTCCGTCCCGTCGATCCCGCCGTGGCGGTGCGGGTCGTCGACTTCGCCGCCGCCGAGGGCGAATCCGTCGGCGCGCGCATCCTGCGGTCCATCGCCACCCTGCGCGCCGCCTTCGACCCCGCCGCCCACGACATCGTGCACGCCCAGGACTGCATCAGCGCCAACGCGGTCGGGCCGTGCGTGCGCACCATCCACCACCTCGACGATTTCCGCACCCCCGAACTGGCCCGCTGCCACGAACGCGCGATCGTCGAACCCTACGCGCGGCTGTGCGTGTCGCGTGCCATCGCGAACGAGGTCACGGCCGGGTGGGGGCTCACGCCGACGGTCATCCCGAACGGCGTCGAATATCAGCGGTTCGCGGCGGCGGCGCGCCCCGACGCCGCGCGGGCCCGGCAGCGCTGGCGGGATCGGCTCGGACGGTACGTCCTCGCCGTCGGCGGCATAGAACCGCGCAAGGGCAGCCTCGACCTGCTCGAAGCCTTCGCCCGCCTCGACCGGTCCGACCTGCGCTTGGTCGTCGCGGGCGGCGAGACGCTGTTCGACTACCGCGACTATCGGGCGCGCTTCGACGCCCGCGCCGCCGAACTCGGCATCGAGGTCCTGGTCCTGGGCACCGTCGCCCACGACGACCTGCCCGCGCTGGTGGCGGCGGCCGAGGTCGTGCCGTTCCTGTCCACCAAGGAGGGATTCGGTCTGGCCGCGATGGAAGCGCTCGCGGCGGGCGTCCCGGTGGTGGCCCGCGACCTGCCGGTCCTGCGGGAGGTCTTCGGCGCGGGCGTGCGGTACGCGAGCACACCCGCCGAAACCGCCGCCGAACTGGTCCGCGCCCTGGTTCCCGATCCCGCGCGGGCGGCACGGGGACGCGAGATCGCACGCGGCTACGACTGGGACCGGGTCGCCGCCGACCACCTGCGCTTCTACGCCCAGGTCGCGCCCCTCGACCCCCGCCGCGCCGCGAACGTGTGAGCCGCCGACCTCACCCGGGTTCGGTTATCGATGAGCGATCCGACCGATAACGATTCGGCAGCGCCTGCCGGGGGGATACCGCGCCGAACTCTCGGCATTACGGTGGGAAACTCAGGCAGCTCCGGGGCGAGTCGCGGTTCCCGCTCGCCACAGGAGTGATTGCGAGAAGATAGCTCGCGGGTACGCTCGTCTGCGAGTTCACCCGACGCGGTGGGTCGCCGTCCCGGGCGGACCCGCGTCACCGGTTCCGCCCCGACGCGGAACTTCTCGGCATCCGAGGGCCGCGCGTCCGGTCGCGCCGCCACCACGACAGCGCGGGCCCGCGTGCGTTCGGCCCGGACAGGAGCGCCATGAGTACCGATATCCGCAAGGTCACCGTGCTCGGCACGGGCGTACTGGGTTCGCAGATCGCGTTCCAGACCGCGTACAGCGGTTTCGAGGTCACCGCCTACGACATCGACGACGATGCGCTCGCCGCGGGCCGCGACCGGTTCGCGGGACTGGCCCGCACCTACGGCGACGAGGTCTCCGGCGCGGCGGACGGCGCGGCCGACAAGGCGCGCGACGCGATCACCCTGACCGCCGACCTGGAGGCGGCGGTCAGCGACGCCGACCTGGTCATCGAGGCCGTCCCGGAGGTGCTGTCGATCAAACAGGACCTCTACGCGAGACTGGCCGGTCTCGCGCCCGCGCGCACCATCTTCGCCACCAACTCCTCCACGCTGCTGCCCAGCGCGCTGGCGCAGTCCACCGGGCGGCCCGACCGGTTCCTGGCGCTGCACTTCGCGAACCAGGTGTGGAAGTTCAACACCGCCGAGGTCATGGGCACCGCCGACACCGACCCGGCCGTGTTCCGCGCCGTGGTCGACTTCGCCGCCGCCATCGGCATGGTGCCGATCGAACTGCACAAGGAGAAGGCGGGCTACGTCCTGAACTCGCTGCTCGTGCCGTTCCTGAATTCCGCGATGGCGCTGACCGCGGGCGGCTACGCCGAACCCGAAGCCGTCGACAAGACCTGGCGCATCGCGACCGGCGCGCCGATGGGCCCGTTCCAGATCCTCGACGTCATCGGCCTGACCACGCCCTACAACATCCTGGTCAACGGCGGCGAGGACGGGCGGAAGTTGGCGGCCTGGCTCAAGGAGAACTACATCGACAAGGGCAAGCTCGGCATCGCCAGCGGCGCGGGCTTCTACCGCTACTCCGTCTGATCGAACCGCGAGGGGAGCGAGATGTACTACAGCAGTGGCAATTACGAGGCGTTCGCCCGTCCCCGCCCGCCGCGCGACATCGCCGACAAGACCGCCTGGTTCGTCGGTGCCGGTCTGGCCTCGCTGGCAGGGGCCGCCTTCCTGATCCGCGACGGTCACATGGCGGGGGAGCGGATCACCGTCCTGGAACGACTGCCGCTGCCCGGCGGCGCGCTCGACGGCATCAAGGAACCGGCCAAAGGGTTCGTCATCCGCGGCGGCCGCGAGATGGAGAACCACTTCGAATGCCTCTGGGACCTGTTCCGCTCGGTCCCCTCCCTCGAAGTCGAGGGCGCCAGCGTGCTCGACGAATTCTATTGGCTGAACAAGGACGACCCCAATGTCTCGCTGCAACGCGCCACTGTGCGCCGCGGCCGGGACGCGCACACCGACGGACTGTTCACCCTCGACGAACGCGCGCAGAAGGATCTGGTCAAGGTGTTCCTCGCCGGCCGCGAGGAGATGGAGAACCGGCGCATCGACGACGTGTTCTCCGAGAACTTCCTGGCCAGCAACTTCTGGCTCTACTGGCGCACCATGTTCGCGTTCGAGGAATGGCACAGCGCACTGGAGATGAAGCTCTACCTGCACCGGTTCATCCACCACATCGGCGGCCTGCCGGATTTCTCCGCGCTGAAATTCACCCGCTACAACCAGTACGAATCGCTGGTGCTGCCGCTCTACACCTGGCTGCTCGACCAGGGCGTGTCCTTCCGTTTCGACACCGAGGTCACCGACATCGATTTCGACCTCGGCCCGGAACGCAAGCAGGCCACCGCGATCCACTGGATCTCCCGGGGCGTGGACGGCAAGGTCGAACTCGGTCCCGACGATCTGGTCTTCGCCACCATCGGCTCGCTCACCGAGAATTCCGACAACGGCGACCACCACACGCCCGCGCGCCTCAACGAGGGACCGGCCCCGGCCTGGGACCTGTGGCGGCGCATCGCGATCAAGGATCCGAGCTTCGGACACCCCGACGTCTTCGGCGGTCACATCGAGGAGACGAAATGGGAATCGGCCACCGTCACCACCCTCGACGCCCGCATACCCGAATACATCCAGAAGATCTGCAAGCGCGACCCGTTCAGCGGCAAAGTGGTCACCGGCGGGATCGTCACCGTCCGTGATTCCAGTTGGCTGCTGAGCTGGACGGTCAACCGGCAGCCGCATTTCAAACAGCAGTCGCCGGATCAGATCGTGGTGTGGCTGTATTCGCTGTTCGTCGACGTGCCCGGCGATTACGTGCGCAAACCGATGAGCGAATGCACGGGCGAGGAGATCACCCGGGAATGGCTCTACCACCTCGGCGTCCCCCTCGCGGACATCGACGAACTCGCCGCCGAGGCCGCGCGCTGCGTACCGGTGATGATGCCCTACGTCACCGCGTTCTTCATGCCGCGCCAAGCCGGGGACCGGCCCGACGTCGTTCCGCGCGACGCGGTGAATTTCGCGTTCATCGGGCAATTCGCCGAAACCACCCGCGACTGCATCTTCACCACCGAATATTCGGTGCGCACGGGAATGGAAGCGGTCTATAAGTTGCTCGACATCGAACGCGGCGTCCCCGAGGTCTTCGGCTCCACCTACGACATCCGCAGTCTGCTGGCCGCGACCAGCAGACTGCGCGACGGTGCGGAACTGCGGGTGCCCGGACCGGATTTCGTGCGCCGCCGCCTGGTCGGAAAACTGGAATCCACCGAAATCGGGGCGCTGCTCGCCGAATTCGGGCTGCTGTCCGAGGAACACGCCGATCCGACGGACCGATAGTCCGCTCAGTCCGTCGGAAACGGGATCAGGTCCAGGTGCTGGGGCGGTTCACCCGCGCCCACCCCCGACACGGGGCTGAGCCCGCCGCCGTGGGACACCAGCCACTGCCCGCACACACAGCGCAGATAGTGGACGGAGCCGTGCGAGGACACGCGCATCGGCGCGGGCCACGAACAGGTCGGGCACTCGGCGGACATGGACCCAGCCTCCGCAACGATCGCGCGCAATGCAACGACCGCCCCGGCGTGGCGGGACGGTCGACGGCCTACCCGCAGTAGTGGCAGACCCCGCTGGCCGGTAGCTGGATGAAGCATTCGCCGCACATCCGCTGCCTGGCCTGGGCCTCCGCCTCGGGCTCCACCGCTTCGGGCTCCGCGCCGCCCTGTTCGGGGGCCGCGCGGTGCTCCACGCGCTCGGCGGCCGGAGCCGACATGCGTCTGCGCGCGGCCACCTTCGGTGTCAGCGGGGGAATCCCGATATCGGCGGGCATCCCCGCGCCGAAGTGCTGATAGCACTGCCAGCGCGCGTAGGCGGCATGCAGTTCCAGATCGTCGGGAATGGGCAGTCCGGCCAGTTCCAGGACGTAGCGGTAGGCGTCGCCGACCGTCTGGTTCTGGCGCACGCACAGGGCCGTCAACGGCGGCTCGCCCGCGTTGTGGCAGCGCCTGGCGACCTTGCGCAGGATGGCGTCCATCCACATGCGCGTGGGGGTTTCGGTGGATACCCCCGAGGTCTGCTGCACCCGCTCGGCCAGCTCGTTGACAGTGATGAAATGTCCATAACCGGTGGCGGTTTCGGACAGTTCCGCGTGCGCGGCCAATGCCCATGCCACCGTGGCTTCCCGGAACGGCACCGCCGCTCCGTCTACCGCTCGTCGTGCTCCTGCCTGCGTCGGTACGGAATCCTTCGTCACCACGTCCCCAAAATAGCGCGTCCGTTCACGAGCCCCGTCACGGGGGGTTCCCCGGAAACGGGTGAAAGCCGGTTCGCCGCAACCGCGCCGGAGTGTGACCCGCACCTCAGCGCCCCGCGATCCGCCGGACGGCACACCGCACGATGCGGCGGATGCCCTCGACCGCCCGGCCGGACACCGTCGACGGCGATCCAGCGACGAAATATCCCACCCGCACGGTGTGCACGCGCAACGGTAACGCCACACCGTCCCGCGCGCTGCCGGAACGCCGATTCCGCTCCCGCGAAAGACCTTTCACCACCCCCGCCGCACCTACCCACCTCGCGCCACCTCCACCCCGACGAATTCGAGTAGACCGCTACTCGTGCCGGACCCCCGCCGCCCCGCAGAATCGGTGCTCGACATCCGGACGACCGAGGGGGCACGTGTGGGCGCTAGGGAGTTGCGCGAAACGGCATCGAACGGGAACACGGGAAGCGGCGCACCACCCGCCCCGAGTACGGAGACCAGCACGAACGTCCGCCGCGACGGTGCGTCGAGCGAGCGGCGGGCGGCCGGCACGGCAGTTGACGAGAGCAGGCCGGGATCGACGGGCGCGACTGCTGTCGTGAGTGGGTCGGGATCGACGGGCGCGACTGCTGCCGCGAGCAGGTCGGGATCGGTCGGCGCGGCAGTTGTCGCGAGCGAGCGGGGATCGGTCGGCGCGACCACGGCCGATGCGGGCGCGATCGAGGGCGGCCGGTTCGCTGAACGCGATGTGGTGGCGCATGACAGGGGCGTGGCCGAAGGCAGCGAAGTGCCGGGGAGCGGCGCGGGAGACAGCCACGGGGATGACGACGCAACAGGCCGTGCCTGCGATGACAAAGTGTCGAGCGACACGGTGCCGAACGAAGCGCGCGACGGTGATGATCGCGACGCGGCGTCCCGCGACCTGCGGCTTGCGTCGAGCGCTACCGGCCCAGCGGACGGTGTGGTAGCGGCGGTTGTGGTGGTGACGGGAACCGGGTCGAGCGTCGGCCCGGGCGGGCACGGTGTGACGGACGGAGTCGCGGACGAGTCTGTGGCCCACGTCGAATCGACTGACCGCGGTACGAACCATATCGGCCCGGACGAGGGCGACGAGATCTGCGCGAACCCGACCGGGTCCGATGTGACGGAGGCTGAATCCGACGGGACCGCCTCCGACGGGGCCGAGTCCGAGGGGGCCTCGGTGACCGATGCCGAGGGCACCGGGCCTGATGTGGCGTCGGGGGAGTTGGTGCGAGTCGGGCGCGGCTTGCCGAGCGGGCGGGCGTTGTCGCCGGTGCCGAGATCGGAGCCCGGGTTGCGGTTGTGCCGGAACGGCGCGGTGCGGGACGAGGTGAAGGGCGGCGATGCGGCGCGCGGTCAGGCGACGCGCGATGAGCGTGCACGCGGCGAGGTGTCGCGGGTGACGTCGAGTGGGCGGGTGCGGTGTGCGGGTGGCTCGGGTGCGCGGCGGCGCGGTGTCGTGGTCGGGCGGGCGTTGGGCGAGGTCGAGGTGTCCGAGGGACCGGTGCGGCGGGGTGTGGCGCGGACGTTCGTGGAGCGAGCCCTGCGGTTCCTGTTGGAGGTGCTGGACCGGCGGCGACCGGCGGCGCAGTTGTCGACGGTGGCCGATGTGCGGGTGGTCGCTTCGGTGCGCACCCTGGTGGGTTCGGGGTTGGTGCCGGGTGGACGACTCGGGGTGGCGACGTTGGGCCGGGTGACGGTGGTCCCGGTGGACGAGCGCGCGGCGGAGGTGCACGCCGGATACGACCGGGGCGCACGGCACTTCGCACTGGCCGCGAGGTTCGCCCGCGTGGACGCGGACAAGTGGCGAATAGTGGCGTTGCGCGTCCGCTGACCCGGGCAGAGGCACAAGCCGACCGTGCGGTGATGGACGTGGGTCGGTGTCTGCCCTGCGGTGACCTCGGGTGGTCGCTGACCGGTGGGGGCCGCCGACCGGCTGTCGACCGGTGGACCCCGCCGCGTTGCGCACGCGCTGACCGGCGGGGAAGGTGGTCGCGGACCGGTCGGGAATAGGTGCGCCACCCGTCCTGTTAGTTTGGTTGCCACATCAACAAATGTGGGTTCAGAAGTCGAGGAGGACCCCGTGCAGTTCGGAATCTTCACCGTCGGTGACGTCACCACCGATCCGGTCACCGGCCGGACGCCGAGCGAGGCCGAGCGGATCAAGGCCATGGTCGCGATCGGCGAGAAGGCCGAGGAAGTCGGCCTCGACGTCTTCGCCACCGGCGAGCACCACAATCCCCCGTTCGTCCCGTCGTCGCCGACCACCATGCTCGGCTACCTGGCGGCGCGCACCGAACGGCTGATCCTGTCCACCGCGACGACGTTGATCACCACCAGCGATCCGGTCAAGATCGCCGAGGACTTCGCCATGTTGCAGCATCTGTCCGACGGTCGCGTCGACCTCATGCTGGGACGCGGCAACACCGGACCGGTGTATCCGTGGTTCGGCAAGGACATCCGCGACGGTCTGGCGCTGGCCGTGGAGAACTACCACCTGTTGCGCAGGCTGTGGCGGGAGCCTCGGGTCGATTGGGAGGGGCGTTTCCGCACCCCGTTGCAGGGCTACACCTCCACCCCCGCGCCGCTGGACGGCACGCCGCCGTTCGTCTGGCACGGCTCGATCCGTTCGCCCGAGATCGCCGAGCAGGCCGCCTATTACGGTGACGGCTTCTTCCACAACAACATCTTCTGGAACAAGGAGCACACCGAGCAGATGGTGCGCCTGTACCGGCAGCGCTTCGAGCACTACGGGCACGGCGCGGCCGATCAGGCGTTCGTCGGGCTCGGCGGGCAGGTGTTCATGGCCGAGACCGAGGCGGAGGCGAAGAAGGTCTTCCGCCCCTACTTCGACAACGCTCCCGTCTACGGGCACGGCCCGTCGCTGGAGGATTTCACCGAACTCACCCCGCTGACCGTCGGCACGCCCGAGCAGGTCATCGAGCGCACCCTCGGTTTCGCCGACTTCGCGGGCGACTACCAGCGTCAGCTGTTCCTGATGGACCACGCGGGTCTGCCGCTCGAGATGGTGCTGGACCAGATCGAGATCCTGGGTCGCGAGGTGGTCCCGGTGCTGCGCAAGGAGTTCGAGATCCGCCGCCCGGCGCACGTCCCCAGTGAGCCGCCCACCCATTCGAGCCTGGTCGCCGCCGGGCCGGATACCCCCTTCCACCTGGTCGAACCGGCTCGCGAGCGGGTCGCGGCCACGGAGAATCGAGTCGAGGCATGAGCCGCAGCGTCGTAGTGATCACCGCCGGGCTGTCCCAGCCGTCCTCGACCCGGTTGCTCGCCGATCAGCTCGCCGCCGCCGTCACCACGGCGGTCGGCGGGCGGGGGGAGGCGGTCGAGATCGAGGTGATCGAGCTGAGGGAGTTGGCCGCCGATCTGGCGACCACGGTCACCACCGGCGGGCTGCCGACCCCGGCGGTCGCGGCCGCGCGGGAGAAGGTCTCGCGCGCGGACGGGCTGATCGCGGTCACCCCGGTCTTCGCCTCGAGTTACAGCGGTCTGTTCAAGATGTTCGTCGACGTGCTGGACACCGACGCGCTCAACGGGATGCCGGTGGTGATCGCGGCCACGGCGGGCACGGCGCGGCATTCGCTGATGCTCGATTACGCCATGCGTCCGTTGTTCACCTATCTGCGCGCGGTGGTCGTCCCGACCGGCGTGTTCGCGGCCACCGAGGATTTCGGGTCGACGGGGCTGACCGAGCGCGTGCGCCGGGCGGCGGGCGAATTGGCCGCGCTGGTGGTCGCCGCGCCGTCCGGGGTCGGGGGATTCCTGCCCGACGCCGAGCCGCGCCGGCGGACTTCGGGGAATTCGTTGGGCGCGGTGACGCCCTTCAGCGAATTGCTGGCGGGGCACACCGGCAGCCGCGAATGAGTCGAACGGGGCGGTCGCGAGGGTGACCGCCCTGTCTGATTGATCACGTAATTCACCCTTGACGCATAACTCGGAATGTCATGCTCTCGGTAGTTCTTATGACATGAGCACAGCTAGGGCGGCACATTTTCGGCTATCGGCGACGCACCCGAACGACAGGTGAACGGTTCTGTCCGGGAGACGGGGCCAATTGTTGCGTAATCGATGCATGGGAAACCGATCGTTTCGGGCGCTCGTCACGAACTCACAGGAGACGGAGTTCGTCGAAACGAGGTAGTTCATGAGGGCAACTGTCGGAATTTCCGCGGAACAGACAGTGGTGCGCGGCGTGCTGGTTCCGTGCGGTCCGGGGGAGGAAGCGGGGCTCGCCGAGCCGCGCACATTCGAATACCGGGTCGCCGACGCCGCGGGGGCGGTGCCGGGCGTGCTCGACCGGATCGTGGCGGAGGTCGCGCCCGACATCCGGATCGAGAACGTCGCGGTCGTCTACCGCGGGGCCGAGGAGCGCAAGGCCGTGGTGTCGGATCTGGCCGCCGGGGGTTGGCGATCGGCCTCGATGGTGTCGCTGCGCTCGGCACTGGCGGCCGCGCTGACCGACCTGCCCGCCGTCGCGCGTTACGACACCGTCGCGGTGCTGGAGACGGTCGGTCGGTCCAGTGCGGTCGTGCTGGTCGGCCCGGATCGCGGGCGGGTCCTGGCCTACGACAGTTGGCAGCCCGGTCTGCTCGACGCCGCCTCGGTCGCCGACGCGCTGCCCCGGCTGCGCAAGAACTGGGACGATCCCGAGTCGCGGCCCGACGCGGTGGCGCTGTGTCAGGAAGGGCTCGAGGCCGCCGCGATCGCCGCCGCTTTGGACCGCAAACTTCCGGTGCCGGTGCTGCGGATCCCCGATGGCGCGTATGTGGCCGCGCGGGGAGCGGCGCTGATCGCCGCCGGACAGATCGACGAGGCCGAACCGGCCGCGGTGGCGACGGGTGTGCGGTGGCGTCGGCCCGCGTTGGCGGCAGCCGCGGCGGCGCTGGTGCTCGGCGGCGCCGGATTCGCCGTGGCGCAACTCGTGGGCGATCGTGACTCCACCGCGACCGAAGGTCCCGTCGGGAGTTCGTCGGGCCCCGCGTCCGCCGTGGAGGCGGCGGCGACATCGACGAGCACCACTCGTACCCCGGAGCCCACCACGCCTCCGGTGATCGTGCCGCCCCCGCCGGACATGGCCCCGGCCGAACAGGCCGCCCCTGAACCGGCTCCCGCGCCCGCGCCGCAGCGGCCCGCCTACACCCGTCCGCGCCCGACGACCGTCAACACCCCGCCGCCGCCGGAGCCGGAACCCGCCGAGCCCGAGCCCGAAGCGCCGCCGGTCGAGCCGCAGCCTCCCGCGCCGACCAAGGTCGGCGCGCCCGACGGCAACGGCTTGTTCCCGGGGGAGTCCCCACCGCCCGCGCCGGGCTCGGACCCGGATGCCGCGCGGCAGTGGTGGGACAACCACTGGTCGCTCAAGGAGCGGTGGCTCAGCGGCGGCTGAACCTGCCCGGTCGCGCCACACCGAGTTGACACTTCTGCGGATGTGTATGGTCTGACGGGAGAGCCCTTCCGGAGCAGCGAGGAACGCCCATGTCAGCCACACCGCCCCCGCGTCCCCGTCAACTCGATTCGCCGCTGGTCGACAAGCTCATGCGCTACGGCAGTCGCGCGCAGGCGTGGGTGTTCCGGCGCACCGGCGGCCGGATCGGCGCGAAATGGCGCGTCGGCGCGGGACTGCGCAAGCCCGTCCCGACCCTGCTGCTCGAACACAAGGGCCGTAAATCCGGCAAGGTCTTCACCGCGCCGCTGCTCTACCTAGAGGACGGCGCCGACGTCATCGTGGTCGCCTCCCAGGGCGGTCGCCGCGACAACCCGCAGTGGTACCGGAACCTGGTGGCCGACCCGGACGTCGAGATCCAGATCGGCCGCGAACACCGCGCGGTGCGCGCCGTGGTCGCCGACGCCGCCCAGCGGGAATGCCTGTGGCCCAGGCTGGTCGAGCTCTACGCCGACTTCGACACCTACCAGTCCTGGACCGAGCGGGAGATCCCGGTGATCGTGCTGAAACCGCGCGGCTGAGCGGGCGCTGTCCGTCGAACACACGACTGCGCGGCGGTTCGGCCGTTCCTAGCCTGGACCGGTGTCGTCCAATCCGTCCCGTCCCGAATGGGTCCGACCGCGGTGGTGGGTGCATCCGCCCGGCGCCGACCCGGCCGTCTCCGGCAAAGAGTTCATCGCCGCGTGGTACCGCCGGATGTCGGAGCCGAAACCGCCGCAGCACGCGGTCATTCCCGAGATCACCGGCTGGTCGGTCGCCTTCGGTGAGCGCCGGTGGGTCATCGAGTCCTATCACCCGCGACCCGCCGAACTGGCGCGCGCGGGCGGGTCACGCAAGCCGGTCGACGAACCCGACCAGTGGAACGCGGTGACCCGCCTCTACGCCGACTACGTCGACCCGTTCGCCCGCTTCAGCGGCGGCTACGCCGAGGCGGTCGACGCGCTGCGGCCGACGGATCTGCCGCAGGAGGCCGTCGGCTGGGTCCGGCCGCTGAAGAACCGGGTGCCGAAACTCGTGCGCGAGGCGATGGCGGGCACCGGCGGACACCTCGAATCCCGCCATGCGGCCGACACTTTCGTCAGCGAGCCCGCCGCCTACGCCGACCGCTACGGCGTCGTCGCCGGTCGTGCCTACCTGACGGTCCTGCTCGAACGGTTGCACAAGCTGCGCACCACCGGCGGCGGCGACGCGGCGGTGCTGGCCGCGCTGGAAGCGACGATCGCCCGGCACACGCCCCACTACGGCGAACCCGATCCGCCGCGCCGCGCGCCCACGCAAGAGGAACGCGATCGAGTGCGCGCCCTGCTCGAAGCGCAGATCGAAGCCGAGCCGTGGCTGCGCGGGAGCCCGTATCTCGGCGGCGCGTACGAACGCGCGAACACCATGCTGCTCAACCTGGTCGTGGACGGCAGGACCGAACTCGAGCACGCGGGCATCCTGCTCAAGGCCGTGAAATGGCAGGAGCTGGACGAGAAGCGCAGGGAATTCGCCCGCGGAGAAGTGGAACTGGCCGACAACGCGCCCGCCGCGCCGGGCGGCGGCTCCGACGATCCGGTGCTCGACGCCCGCCTCACCGCGGCGCGCACGGTGTTGCGCGCCCACGTCGAACCGGACGCGGCCGGGCCGGAGGGCAGTTGGGAGAAGGCGTTCGCGACGCGGTTGCTCGAGACGGGCAATCTGGTCGCGCTCGACGTCTTCGGCTCGCTCGCCGACCTGGTGGCGGCCGCCTGGCAGGCCGCCGTCGCCGAACACGGCGGTTCGAGGCCGCCCGGGGCGCTCACCGCCGACCCGCTCATCGCCGCCCGCTACACGCAGATGCTGCTGGCCGTCGCGGTGTCGGCCGCCCCGCCGCGGCATCGCAACGCCGCCTACCACGCGCGTCGGCTGCGTAAGGTCGAGGACGAATTGGCCGCGCGCCGCGAGGACGACGAGGAGTCGCCGTCATGACCACTCCCTCCGAGAACCCGGGCGATGGCGTGTTGTTCCTCGCCGAAGACGGTGCCGCGCGGTGGTATTCGCCGCGCGCCGCGGCGATCCCGCCCGTCGAGATCGTGATCGACGGCGGCTGCGTGGCAGGCGTCGACCCGGCCGACCCGAGCGCGCTGCTGTGGTGGACGCTGAGCCCCGGC
>NZ_BAGG01000027.1 GCF_000308695.1 Nocardia takedensis NBRC 100417
GACCAGCTCGAAACTGGAACCACCGAGACCAGCGGGGCCGACCGAGTTCGCACGCCCGGGGGTTGAGTACCGGGGTTGCGCGGCCTCATGGGGTGAATGTGAATGTGATCGGGATCGGAGACTCGGCGCGAGAACGGATTTCGGGTGTCGGAGGTCGAGCGGGTTCGGGTGTGGGCTGCGGAGGGCCTAGACTCGTCCGGGTGCGCCTAGTGATTGCTCGTTGCCAGGTCGACTACGTCGGTCGTCTGACCGCCCACCTGCCGATGGCCCGGCGGCTCTTGATGATCAAGGCCGACGGTTCGGTGCTGGTGCATTCCGACGGCGGTTCGTACAAGCCGCTGAACTGGATGAGCCCGCCGTGTTGGCTCGAGGAGCGTCCCGACGACGTGCCGGAGGGGGCGAAGGCGCTGTGGGTGGTGACGAACAAGGCGAGCGAGGAACTGCGGATCACCGTCGAGGAGATCGAGCACGACTCCGCGCACGATCTGGGCGTCGATCCCGGTCTGGTCAAAGACGGTGTGGAGGCCCATCTCCAGGAGTTGCTGGCCGAGCACGTGCAGACCCTCGGTCCCGGCTACACGCTCATCCGACGCGAGTACATGACGGCCATCGGCCCGGTGGATCTGCTGTGCCGGGACGCCGACGGCGCCACGGTGGCGGTGGAGATCAAGCGCCGCGGCGAGATCGACGGTGTCGAACAGCTCACCCGCTACCTGGATCTGCTCAATCGTGACCCGCTGTTGGCGCCGGTGGCCGGGGTGTTCGCGGCCCAGCAGATCAAACCGCAGGCGCGCACGTTGGCCGAGGATCGCGGGATTCGGTGTCTGACCCTGGATTACGATGCGCTGCGCGGTACCGAGAGCAACGAGTTCCGGCTGTTCTGAACGATGATGATCGCTGTCACCACCTGGAACGTGCTGCACCGTGTCCACGCGGAGAACTGGTACGAAGATGTCGCGGACCGCTGGCCGGTGGAGTCCGAACGGATCGCGGCGATCACCGCGCGGATCGTGGCGATGCCCGATCGGGTGATCGCCTTGCAGGAGGTCAGCGGGGATCAGTTGGCCGCGTTGCGCACCGCGCTGCCGCACCGCGAGTTCCACGAACTGAAGTACCGGCGCGTCCCGCAGCCACGGCACGGCCCGACGGTCTTGACCGATCGTGACGAATATCTGGTGCTCGTCGTCGACGGGGCCGGCGAGCGGGTCGAGGCCGAATCCTTCGACAGCGACGGTGGTAAAGGCGTCTTGGCGGTGCGCGTGGGCGGGGTGACCGTGCTGGCGACCCACGTGACGGGTGACGCACGGCGCTGGGAGCAGTTGACGCGACTGCGCGAGGTCGCCGACGCCGCGGGCGGACCCGTGGTGCTGCTGGGGGATTTCAACATCGGCCGCGATTCGGTCGCCGAACATCTCGGGGACGCGTTCACGGTGGCGGAACTGCCGCGGGACGGCCTGCCGACGCGGCCGCGGTCCTCGGGGACCAAGAGCCAGTTCATCGATCACGTCGTGGCGCGCGATGTCGCGATCGTGGAGGCGGGTGTGGAGTCCGCCGGGGGGCTGTCGGACCACAATCCGGTGCGGGCGCGACTGTCGCTGACCGGGGCGTGAACCCGCCCGCCTACCCTTGAGCCATGCCCCGCCGTAAGCCCCGTTCCCGCGATTCCGCGCCGCGTTCGGGCCCCGCGCCGCTCGGTGACGTGTTCGGACGGACGGAGGCGGGCCCGGACGACGAGACCTATATCGTCCACACGGTTCCTGGCAACCGTGCAGTTAAGACATATCGGTGCCCCGGGTGCGACCACGAAATAGCCCGCGGCGTGCCGCATATCGTGGCCTGGGCGGTCGACGGGGGCGAGGAGGACCGCAGGCACTGGCATCAGGGGTGCTGGAACGGTCGTCGAACGCGCCGAATCACCCGTCGCTGGTCGTGAATCTAGACCTGATCGGTATTGAAAAGTTACTGCTCGGCAATCGTCGCGGACCGCGAGTCGCCATTCGACCCCAAAATACCTACCGGTAATACGGAAACCGGGTCGATAACGGGGTGAAAAATGACGGAAGGCCGCCCCCTGGGGGGCGGCCTTCGGGTGGAACCGGTGGAACTCGGAGCTGGTGGAGCGTCGTCGCCTGTCGCGTTCGGACGTCGTCAGTTCGAGATTTCGGCGTTCTCACGCTCCTCGGCGTCGATGTCCTCGTCGTCGTGGGCGACCTCGGGGATCGCCTTGGCGCGCGAGCCGGTGACGGACTTGGTGGCGCCGCCGCCGATCGACTTGCGCTGATCCGGCACGCCGTCGAGCAGTTCGCTCTCCCGGTTGACCGCGGCCAGCATGGCCGGGACCGAGTCGAGCTGGCCCCGGATGCCCAGCAGCTGGGCCAGGACGCGCCCGCGCAGCACGCGCATCTCCTCGGCCAGTTCCTTGGCGTGCGCGATCTTGCGCTCGGAGGTCTGGGTGGCGGAGGTGATGAGGCGGTTGGCCTCGTCGGTGGCATCCTTGATGCGCTGCGCGGCCTCGGCGCGGCTGGTGGCCTCGAGCTCCTCCATCGCGCGGGTCAGCTTGGTGCGCCGCTCCGCCATGGTGACCTCGAAGTCCTGCTGGGTGGCCTTGCGCTTGGCATCGGCTTCCTTGCCGAGGCGGTCGGCCTCGGCCTGGGCGGCCTCGATGATCTTGTTGGACTCGGTACGCGCGTTGGCGAGGGTCTGCTCGAACTCGATGTCGAGCGCCTCGCGCTTCTCCTTCGTCTCCGCGAGCAGCGACTCGTACTTGCCACGCATCTCGGTCGCCTGCTGCTCGGCGATCGACACCATCTCGGCGGCCTCGGCCTGCGCGAGGGCGCGGACTTCGGACGCCTCGTCGGAGGCCAGTCGGAGCATGCGAGAGATGCGGTCGGACATGCCTTCCGCGGTGGTGGGCGGAACCGAGAGGCGGTCGACCTCCTTGCGGAGTTCGTCGATCTCGTCCCGCGCATCCTCCAACTGGCTCGCGAGGTTACGTGCCTGCGCCGCAGCGGCATCGCGGTCGGTGGCGGTGACCCTCAGCTCTGCGTCGAAGCGGTCGAAGTAGTTGCGTACCTCGTCTTGCGCATAACCCTTGCGCACAACGGTGAAGGGCAGTGCAACGAAGCGATTGCGATCGGACTCAGGTGACGACATGGCACACAAACTACAGCCTACGGGCACATGATGGTGACTCGACCGGGAATGTGATTCCGATCAGTTTTCGCCCTCTGATCTTGATATCAGTGCGTCACACTCGGGTTCGGTTCCACCAACTCCACCAGCACACCGCCAGCATCCTTCGGGTGGATGAAATTGATGCGCGAATCGGCGGTGCCGTGCCGCGGCGCCTCGTAGAGCAGTCGAATGCCGCGATCGCGCAGATACGCGGAGACCGCCTCGAGGTCGGTGACGCGGTAGGCCAGTTGTTGCAGGCCGGGGCCGCTGCGATCGATGAACTTGGCGATGGTCGACTCGGCGTTCAGGGGCGCCAGCAATTGGAGGGCAGTCGCGCCGTCGGGTGCGCCGGGCAGCGAGAGCATCGCTTCGTGCACCCCCTGGCTCTCGTTGACCTCGCGGTGGGTCTCGATCATGCCGAGATTGTCTGCGTACCAGGCGATCGCGGCGTCCAGGTCGGGTACGGCGATGCCGACGTGGTCCACCGCGACGACGTAATCGCCGGGGATCAATGCGGGTGTCTGTGCTGTGCTCACTACTCGACGGTAGCGCGCACCTCCGCGCCGCCGCCCGGGGCGGACAAGCTACCGTTGAGTACGAAACGCCGACGTCACGCTCTCCCCAGGTGAGGGCGGTTCGCGCGGCGCGATCCACCCGAATGAGAGGCTCGTCGTGACCACAACCGTGATCGTTTCCGGTGCGCGCACCCCGGTCGGACGTCTGCTCGGCGGACTGAAGGATTTCAGCGGCTCGGATCTGGGCGGCCTGGCCATCAAAGCCGCGCTGGACAAGGGCGGCGTCGCGCCCGAGCAGGTCGACTACGTGATCATGGGCCAGGTGCTCACCGCGGGCACGGGCCAGATCCCGGCGCGGCAGGCCGCGGTGGCGGGCGGCATCCCGATGGACGTGCCCGCACTGACCCTGAACAAGGTCTGCCTGTCCGGCATCAACGCCATCGCGCTGGCCGATCAGCTGATCCGGGCGGGCGAGTACGAGATCGTGGTGGCGGGCGGCCAGGAATCGATGAGCCGCGCACCGCACATGCTCGAGAAGAGCCGCGAGGGCTTCAAATACGGCGATGTGACGCTGCGCGACCACCTCGCCTACGACGGACTGCACGACATCTTCACCGATCAGGCGATGGGCGCGCTCACCGAGCAGCGCAACGGCGAGGACCACGTGTCGCGCGAGGAGCAGGACGCGTTCGCCGCGGCTTCGCACCAGCGCGCGGCGGCCGCGTGGAAGAACGGCCTCTTCGACGAAGAGGTGACGCCGGTGGCGGTGCCGCAGCGCAAGGGTGACCCGGTGCTGGTGAACACCGACGAGGGCATCCGCGCCGACACCACCGTCGAGTCGCTGGGCAAGTTGCGTCCCGCGTTCCGCAAGGACGGCACGATCACCGCGGGCAGCGCGTCGCAGATCTCCGACGGCGCGGCGGCGGTCGTGGTGATGAGCAAGGCCAAGGCCGAGGAGCTGGGTCTGAGCTGGATCGCCGAGATCGGCGCGGCGGGCGTGGTGGCCGGTCCGGATTCGACGTTGCAGGACCAGCCCGCCAACGCCATCGCCAAGGCGTGCGCGCGCGAGGGCATCGCGCCCGCCGATCTGGATCTGGTGGAGATCAACGAGGCGTTCGCGGCGGTCGGTATCGCCTCGACCCGCAAGCTGGGCATCGATCCGGCCAAGGTGAACGTCAACGGCGGCGCGATCGCGATCGGCCATCCGCTGGGGATGTCCGGCGCGCGCATCCTGCTGCACCTGGCGCTGGAGTTGAAGCGGCGCGGCGGCGGTGTCGGCGCGGCGGCGCTGTGCGGCGGCGGCGGTCAGGGTGACGCCCTGATCGTTCGGGTTCCCGCCTAGGAGAGACCATCCGCCGCCGAGCACCTCGGCGGCGGATGTCCGTTTCGTCCGATGTGACGAGGGCAACTACGGACCGTCGTAGTAAATGCGGCACAATGAGCGCATGGGTTACTTCGATCTGCGCAGTGTCGTCGGCCGGTTCCGCTTCTTCGCTGTGCTCGAGGCGCTGTCCTGGCTGGGACTACTGACCGGCATGGCCTTCAAGTACATCCCGGACCCGGGCAACGAGATCGGCGTGAAGATCTTCGGCCCCATCCACGGCGGCATCTTCGTGCTGTTCGTGCTGTCGGCGCTGCTGGCCGCCCGCGAACTCGGGTGGAATCTGGTGACCACCGCGCTGGCCCTGCTGTCGAGCATCCCGCCGTTCTGCACGGTCGTCTTCGAGGTGTGGGCGGCGCGCACCGGCAAGCTGACCCCGGCCGAGGGCGCGGCCGTCCCGGCCACCGCCCCCTCGACTCCCTGACCGGAACCCCGCCCGCGGGCCCGACATGACGAAGTCGGCGTCGTGACGGCGGTGCCGTCGTGACAAACTGGATGTCGTGACTCGACCAGCCGCACGCCGCCCTTCGCCCGCCGTCGCCGCAGCCATGTCCGGTGCGGTGGATCTGTCCGGTCTGAAACAGCCGCCCGCCGGAGCCCCCGGCGCCGACCACGCGGTGTCGGTGGCGGATTTCGAGACCAAGGTGCTGCGCCGTTCGACGCAGGTGCCGGTGGTGGTCGTGCTGTATTCCCAGCGCAGCCCCGGCAGCATCGAATTGGTGCGCACCTTCGAGAGATTCGTCGCCGAGGACGCGGGCGCCTGGGATCTGGCCACCGTCGAGGCCGAGAACAACATGCAGATCGCCCAGGCGCTGCGGGTGCAGGGCATCCCCACCGTCGTCGCGATCGCGGGCGGTCAACCGCTGGCCGATTTCGAGGGCGCGCAGCCCGAAGCGCAGGTCCGGCAGTGGCTCGACGCGGTGATCGACGCCGTCGCGGGCAAGCTCGAGGGCGCGCCCGGCGGCGAAGCCGAGCAGCCCGAGGACCCGCGCTTCGTCGCCGCCGAGGAAGCCCTCGAACGCGGGGACATGGCGGGCGCGGAAGCCGCCTACGAGGCGATCATCGCCGCCGAACCGGGCAATGAGCAGGCCACCAGCGCGCTGCGGCAACTGCGGTTCCTCACCCGCGCGCAGCAAGCGCCCGAGACGGCGGTGGCCGATGCCGACGCCGATCCCGCCTCGGTCGAGCGGGCGCTGGCCGCCGCGGATCTGGAACTGCTCAACCAGCAGCCCGAGGCCGCCTTCGACAGGCTCATCGCGCTGGTCAAGCGCACCGCCGGGGATGACCGCACCGCGGCGCGCACCCGGCTGCTGGAGCTGTTCGAGCTGTTCGACGCGGCCGAACCGTTCGTGGTCGCGGCCCGTCGCAAGCTCGCCGCCGCCCTGTACTGATCCGAGTCGCCCGGTCCGGTCGCGCCGAACGCGCGGCCGGACCGTTCGGCTATCCGGGGGTCGGTCCCGCCAGCCAGATCGCGCTGTTGGGGGGTAGGGCCACCGCCGCCGACACCGGTCGCCCGTGCCAGGGGACCGATTCGGTCTCGACCGCGCCCAGGTTGCCGATCCCGGACCCGCCGTAGTCGGCGGCGTCGGTGTTGAGGATCTCGCGCCACGCGCCCGCCACCGGCAGGCCGACGCGGTAGGCGCCGTGCGTCGAGCCCGAGAAGTTGTGCACGCAGGCCACCACCGAGCCGTCGGCGCCGTAGCGCAGGAACGCCAGCACGTTGTTGTCGCGGTCGTCGGCCTCGATCCAGGAGTGGCCGCCCGGCGTGGCGTCCTGACTCCACAGCGCCGAATGCTCGCGATACACGCGGTTGAGCGCGCGCACGGCGTCGGTGATCCCGCGGTGCAGCGGGTTGTCCAGTTCCGCCCAGTCCAGGCCGCGGTCGTGCGACCACTCGCGGAACTGCCCGAAATCCTGGCCCATGAACAGCAGTTGCTTGCCCGGATGGGCCCACATGTAGGCCAGCAGCGCGCGCACGCCCGCGGCCTTGGCGAAATCGTCGCCGGGCATCCGCGTCCACAGTGTGCCCTTGCCGTGCACGACCTCGTCGTGGCTGATCGGCAGTACGTAGTTCTCGCTCCACGCGTACACCAGCGAGAAGGTGATCTCGTTGTGGTGCCAACTGCGGTGGATGGGATCGCGGCGCAGGAACCCGAGGGTGTCGTGCATCCAGCCCATGTTCCACTTCATGGTGAAGCCGAGGCCGCCGACGTCGGTACCCGTTGTCACCCCGGGCCAGGTGGTCGACTCCTCGGCGACGGTGATCACGCCGGGGTGGTCGCGGTGCAGCGAGTCGTTGAGCGCGCGCAGGAACGCCACGGCCTCCAGGTTCTCCCGGCCGCCGTGCGCGTTGGGCTCCCACTGGCCTTCGCCGCGGGAGTAGTCGAGGTAGAGCATCGAGGCGACGGCGTCGACGCGCAGGCCGTCGATGTGGAACTCCTCGACCCAGTAGCGGGCGTTGGCGATGAGGAAGTTGCGGACCTCGTTGCGGCCGAAATCGAAGATGTAGGTGCCCCAGTCGAGCTGTTCGCCGCGGCGCGGGTCGGGATGTTCGTAGAGCGGGGTGCCGTCGAAGCGGGCCAGCGCCCATTCGTCGCGCGGGAAGTGCGCGGGCACCCAGTCCAGCAGGACGCCGATCCCGGCGGCGTGCATCCGGTCGACGAAGAATCGGAAATCGTCTGGGGAGCCGAAGCGCGCGGTGGGGGCGTAGTAGGAGGTGACCTGGTAGCCCCACGATCCGCCGAAGGGATGTTCGGACACCGGCAGCAGTTCGATGTGGGTGTAGCCGGTCGCGGTGACGTAGTCGACGAGTTGGTCGGCGAGTTCGCGGTAGGACAGCCCGGGCCGCCACGAACCCAGATGCACCTCGTAGACGCTCATCGGCGCGCGGGTCGGGTCGAGGCCACGGCGGTGGTCGAGCCAGTCGGCGTCACCCCAGGTATAGGTGCTCGCGGCGACCACCGAGGCGGTGGCGGGCGGTGTCTCGGTGGCGAAGGCCAGCGGGTCGGCGTGGTCGACGGTGCGACCGTCCGCGCCGTGCACCCGGTACTTGTAGCGGGCGCCGACCTCGACGCCGGGGACGAACACCTCCCAGATTCCCGAGCCGCCCAGTCTGCGCAGGGGCGCGGCCTGCCCGCTCCAGCCGTCGAAATCTCCCGTCACGGTGACGCCGCGCGCGTTCGGCGCCCACACCGCGAACGACGTACCGGTGACCTCGCCGTCGAGGGTGGTGTAGCGGCGCGGATGCGCGCCGAGCACCTCCCAGAGTCGGTCGTGGGTGCCTTCGCCGATCAGATGCAGATCGAGGTCGCCGACTGTGGGCAGGAACCGGTAACCGTCGGCGGCGAGCACCCGCTGACCGCCGGGATAGGTGGTCACGACGCGGTAGTCCCGCAGATCCGGGTACGGCAGCGCGGCCGCGAACACGCCGTGACCGAGCGAGGTCAGCGCGTGATCGACGCCGCCGACCCGGATGTGCACCGACTCCGCGTGCGGACGCAGCACCCGGACCGCGACCCCGTCGGGATGCGGATGCGCGCCCAGCACGGTGTGCGGGTCGGTGTGGGTGCCCGCCGCCAGCAGCATCAGGTCACGGCGGTGCGGTGCCGCGCCGCTCACGTGAACGACCGTCGGTAGGCGAGTTCGGCCCGCACCCGCTGGGGCACCGGGGGCAATGCCAGGATGTGCGCGACCGCGCGGGACGGATCGAGCCGGACGTAATTCGTCTGCGCCCAGTGGTATTCCTCCCCGCTGACCTCGTCGAAGACCACCGGGTGGTCGTGCCATTCGCGGCCGATCGCGGGCAGGTCGACCGAGACGAAACCCTGTTCGGCCCCGTACGGATTCAGGTTCACCACGACCAGCACCGCGTCGCCGCCCACCGGATCGAATTTGGAGTAGGCGATGAGCGCGTCGTTGTCGACGTGGTGGAAATGCACGCAGCGCAACTGTTGCAGCGCGGGATGCGCGCGCCGGATCTCGTTGAGCCGGGTCAGCCACGGCTCCAACGACTCCTCGCGCGCCAGGGCCTCGGCGAACGCGCGCGGACGCAGTTCGTACTTCTCCGAATCCAGGTACTCCTCGCTGCCCGGGCGCACGGCCTGGTGCTCGTAGAGCTCGAACCCGGAGTAGACGCCCCAGGTCGGGGCCAGGGTCGCGGCCAGCACCGCGCGGATCGCGAACATGCCCGGACCGCCGTGCTGGAGGCTCTCGTGCAGGATGTCGGGAGTGTTGACGAACAGGTTCGGGCGCGCCTCGTCGGCCTTGGCGGCCAGTTCGTTGCCGAATTCGGTCAGCTCCCACTTGGCCACGCGCCAGGTGAAATAGGTGTAGGACTGGGTGAAGCCGCGCCGGGCCAGACCGTAGAGGCGCGCCGGGCGGGTGAACGCCTCCGACAGGAAGAGCACGTCGGGATCGGTGCGCCGCACCGTCGCGATCAGCCACTCCCAGAAGTCCGCGGGTTTGGTGTGCGGATTGTCGACGCGGAAGATCTTCACGCCCAACGAGATCCAGTGCCGGACCACCCGCAGGACCTCGGCGTAGAGACCGTCCGGGTCGTTGTCGAAGTTGACCGGGTAGATGTCCTGGTACTTCTTCGGCGGGTTCTCGGCGAAAGCGATGGTGCCGTCGGGCAGGGTCGTGAACCACTCGGGATGCGCCGCCACCCACGGGTGGTCGGGCGCGCACTGCAGTGCCAGGTCCAAGGCGACTTCGAGGCCGAGACGGTCGGCGGCGGCGACGAATTCGACGAAATCGGCTTCGGAGCCCAGCGCCGGATGGATCGCGTCGTGACCGCCGTCGGCCGACCCGATCGCCCACGGCGAACCGACGTCGCCCGGTTCTGCGGTCAGGGAGTTGTTGCGGCCCTTGCGGTTCACCGCGCCGATCGGGTGGATCGGCGGCAGGTAGACCACGTCGAAGCCCATCGCGGCGATGCGCGGCAATTCGGCGGCCGCGGTCGCGAAGGTGCCGTGCACCGGAACGCCTTTCGCGTCGCGCCCGCCGGTCGACCTGGGGAAGAACTCGTACCACGCCCCGAACAGCGCGCGGCGACGTTCCACGAACACGGAGTGCTGGGGGCCGCGGGTGACCAGATCGCGCAGCGGCGTGGCGCGCAGGATCTCGGCGACCTCCTCGGTGAACGCCGGCGCCACCCGGGCGGGCAGTTGTTCGTCGCCGCGCAAGGCCGCGGCCACCGCGCGCAATCGCTCGAACTGCTTCTTCGGCACCGCCTGCGCGGCCCGGTCGAACAGGCGCGCGCCCAGTTCCAGATCGTTGGCCAGATCGACCGCGCTCTGCCCGACGGCGAGTTTGGCCTCCACCGAGTGCCGCCACGTCGCGATCGGATCGCTCCAACCCTCCACCCGGAAAGTCCAGGTCCCGGCGATATGCGGGGTGAAAACGGCGTTGAAGACGTCCGGCTCGGCATCGGGGGTCATCCGGATCCTGGTCACCCGGCTCGACCCCGGCGCGCGCACGGCCAGACTCGCCGCGACGGCGTCGTGCCCCTCGCGCCACACCACGGCGCGTACCGGGAACATCTCGCCCACGACGGCCTTGGACGGATAGCGGCCCGCTCCGAGGGACGGTGCGGTGTCGTCGATGGCGATGCGGCCGGTCACGGGGACCAACCTACCGGCACCACCCGCTCACGAGCGGATCGAAGGGTTGCCGCGCCCCCCGCCGAGGCGGCGACGTGACCTGCGTCGCCCATCGGGAGGTGCGGGCGGGTAACCGGTAGGGTTCGCTGAGTGAAGGCCCTCCGTCGTTTCACCGTGCGTGCCCACCTGCCCGACCGACTCGCGGCCCTGGGTGAGCTCTCCACCAATCTGCGCTGGTCGTGGGACGGTCCGACCCAGGACCTGTTCCGCGATCTGGACCCCGGACTGTGGCGCGACCTCGGGCACGACCCCGTCCGCATGCTCGGTGAAGTGCCCGCCGCGCGGCTCGACGAACTCGCCGCCGACCCCGACTATCCGCGCCGCGTCGACGCGGCCGCCGCGGACCTGCGCGCCTACCTCGACGCCCCCGGCTGGTTCCAGCGCACCGAATCCGAGGTCGGCGGCATCGCCTACTTCTCCATGGAGTTCGGTGTCACCGAAGTGTTGCCGAACTACTCCGGCGGCCTCGGCATTCTGGCGGGCGACCACCTCAAGGCCGCCTCCGATCTCGGGCTGCCGCTGATCGCCGTCGGCCTGCTCTACCGCTCGGGCTACTTCCGCCAGTCGCTCTCGGCCGACGGATGGCAGCTCGAGCACTACCCGGCGCTGGACCCGCAGGGCCTGCCGCTGCGCCTGCTCACCGCCGACGGCTCCCCGGTACTGGTGCACGTCGCGATGCCCGATCAGCGCGTGCTGCGCGCGCGGGTGTGGATCGCGCAGGTCGGGCGGGTGCCGCTGCTGCTGCTCGACTCCGACATCGCCGAGAACGATCCCGAACTGCGCGCGGTCACCGATCGGCTCTACGGTGGCGACCAGGACCACCGGATCAAACAGGAGATCCTCGCCGGCGTCGGCGGCGTGCGGGCGGTGCGCGCCTACACCGGGGTCGAGGGCCTGCCCGATCCCGAGGTCTTCCACATGAACGAAGGACACGCGGGGTTCCTCGGCGTCGAACGCGTCCGCGAATACGTCTCGGCGGGCATGGATTTCGACACCGGCCTGGCCGCCGTGCGCGCGGGCACCGTGTTCACCACCCACACCCCCGTCCCGGCGGGCATCGACCGGTTCCCGATGTCGTTGGTGCGTCGCTACTTCGGCGGGAACAACGGCGAAGCCGACTCGACATTGCTGCCCGGCCTCCCGGTGGACCGCATCCTGTCGCTGGGCCGCGAAGCCGACCCCGAAGTCTTCAACATGGCGCACATGGGCTTGCGACTCGCCCAGCGCGCCAACGGCGTGTCCCGCCTGCACGGTGAGGTCAGCCGGTCGATGTTCGCGCCGCTGTGGCCCGGCTTCGACCCCGCCGAAGTGCCGATCGGGTCGGTCACCAACGGCGTGCACGCCCCCACCTGGGCCGCCCGCGAATGGGTCGACAAGGCCCGCGAGCACATCGGCGCCGAACTCGTCGAGGAGGCGCGCGGCTGGGAACGGCTGCGCGAGGTCCCGCTCGCCGACCTGTGGTCCACCCGCAACACCTTGCGCGCGGGCCTGGTCGCCGAGGTTCGCCGCCGGGTGCGCGCGTCCTGGCTCGAACGCGGCGCGGCCCCCGCCGAACTCGGCTGGGTCGAGGACGTCTTCGACCCCGACGTGCTCACCGTCGGCTTCGCCCGCCGCGTCCCCACCTACAAACGGCTCACCCTGATGCTGCGCGACCCGCAACGGCTGCGCGACCTGCTGCTCGACCCCGAACGGCCGGTGCAGTTGGTCGTCGCGGGCAAGAGCCACCCCGCCGACGACGGCGGCAAATCGCTGATCCAGCAGGTCGTGCGCTTCGCCGACGACCCGGAACTGCGGCACCGCATCGTCTTCCTGCCCGACTACGACATGTCGATGGCCCGCCACCTGTACTGGGGCTGCGACGTCTGGCTCAACAACCCGCTGCGCCCGCTCGAGGCCTGCGGCACCTCCGGCATGAAATCCGCGCTCAACGGCGGACTCAACCTGTCCATCCGTGACGGGTGGTGGGACGAGATGTACGACGGCGAGAACGGCTGGGCCATCCCCACCGCCGACGGCGTCACCGACGAACACCGCCGCGACGACCTCGAAGCCGCCGCCCTCTACGAACTCGTCGAACGCACCGTCGCGCCGCGTTTCTACGAACGCGACACCGCGGGCCTGCCCGGCCGCTGGGTCGAGATGGTCCGCCACACCTTGCAGACCCTCGGACCGAAGGTGCTGGCCTCGCGCATGGTCCGCGACTACGCCGTCGAGTACTACGCGCCCGCCGCCGCCGCGTTCCGCCGCGCCGCCGCCGACGACTACGCCGGTGCGCGCGCGGTCGCGGAATACCGGCGCAGGGTCGAATCGGCCTGGCCGTCGGTGAAGGTCGTCCAGGTCGACAGCGCCGGCCTGCCCGATACCCCGATCATCGGCGCCGAACTCGCCCTCACCGCGCGGATCGACCTCGGCGGACTCACCCCGGGCGAGGTGTCGGTGCAGGCGGTCCTCGGCCGGGTCTCCACCACCGACGAACTCTCCGACACCGTCGTGGTCCCGATGACCCACGCGGGTTCCGAATCCGGCGCCGAGATCTTCCAGGTGCGCACACCCGTCCCGCTGTCCGGCGCGGTCGGCTACACCGTGCGCGTCCTCCCGCACGACGACCTGCTCGCCTCCGACGCCGAACTCGGCCTGGTCGTCGCGCCCGGCGGCTGAGTTGTCACGCCCGGCGGCTGAACGGCACCCGTCGGACAGCGTGCGGGACAGGTCAACCATCGACATCCAGGGGAGAGCGCATGGCCCGGGTCCACGACCGCGTCGACGCCTACTTCGGCGTCGCCGCGCAAGGCTCCACGATCCGCACCGAACTGCTGGCGGGCACGGTCACCTTCCTCGCCATGTCCTACGTCCTCGCGGTCAACCCGGCCATCCTCGGTGACCAGGGCGCCCTCGGCGACAAAGGCATCCCCATGCAGGCGGTGTTCACCGCCACCGCCGTCGCCGCCGTCTTCGGCACCCTCGTCATGGGACTGTGGGCGCGCTACCCCATCGCACTCGCCCCCGGCATGGGGCTCAACGCCTTCTTCGCCTACTCCGTCGTCCTCGGCATGGGCATCCCCTGGCAGGTCGCGCTCTCGGGCACTTTTCTGTCCGGCGTGATCTTCTTCGTCCTGGCCGTCACCCGCGTGCGCGAACGCATCCTCGACGCCATCCCCTTGCCCATGAAATTCGCCGTCGGCGCGGGCATCGGACTGTTCGTCGCCTTCCTCGGCCTCAAGAACGCGGGCATCGTCGTCGCCGACGAAGCCACCTTCGTCACCCTCGGCGACTTCACCGAGGGCACCACCCTGCTGGCGCTGTTCGGGCTCGTCGTCACCGTCCTGTTCCTGGTCAGAGGTTGGCACGGCGCGGTGCTCTACGGCATCGTGCTCACCGCCCTGCTCGGCATCCTCACCGGACTCGTCCACCTGCCCGACGGCGTCGCCGCCCTGCCCCGCGGCCTCGACGAAACCTTCGGCCAAGCCATCGTCCACCTGCCCGACGCCTTCACCGGACAGATGGCCGTCGTCATCCTCACCATGCTCTTCGTAGACTTCTTCGACTGCGGCGGCACCCTCATCGGCGTCGCCAACCAAGCCGGACTGCTCGACGAGAACGGCCGCCTGCCCCGCGCCGCCAGCGCCTTCGCCGCCGACTCCGTCGGCACCATGGCGGGCGCCGTCATCGGCACCTCCACCACCACCGCGTACGTCGAATCCACCGCGGGCGTCTCCGCGGGCGGACGCACCGGCCTCACCGCCGTCACCACCGCGGGCTGGTTCCTGCTCGCCATGTTCTGCTACCCGATCTTCGCCGTCGTGGCGGGCTCACCCGAAGTCACCGCGCCCGCCCTCATCGTCGTCGGCGTCCTCATGTCCCGCGCCCTCGGCGAAATCGACTGGACCCGCCTCGAATACGCCATCCCCGCCTTCCTCACCGTCACCGTCATGCCTCTGACCTACTCCATCGCCAACGGCCTCGCCATGGGCCTGACCTTCTACCCCCTCGTCATGCTCGCCCGCGGCCGCGCCCGCGAAGTCCACCCCGTCATGTGGGCGCTCGTCCTGGTCTTCCTCGGGTACTTCTTCTTCCTCGCCGAATGAACGCGGCGTGGTCTCGATGTACCGCTCGGTCGGTCCGTGCGGTGCGCTAATCTGAGGGCGGTCCGAAGGGAACCGGTGGGGGATCCGGCGCGTCAAATCCTGTGACGGGTTGCTCCGCGCGACTACAGGAGTGAGATGCGAACGATCGATCGGATGACGTGGCGGCGTGCGCTTCCCGCGATCGTCGCCGGGCTCGTGGTGGTGGGGGTTGTCGCGGGGTGTGGGACGACTGTCGAGGGGGCTCCGCAGACGGCGGGGCCGTCCACCGGGGTGAATGGGGAGCGGCCGCTGACTTGGAACCCCTGCTCCGACCTCGGCAGTGATGCGTTGCTGGCGGCCCGCGTCGATCCCGCAGCCAAAGAAACAGTGACAGATGCAAAGAGCGGACCGGTCGGCGCCCGGATGTGTCAGTGGCCATCTACGATAGGCCCGTACTCCCTCATCGTGGGTGCCTTGACGGTCACGCTGGACCAGTGGCGAACCAACACCAAGATCGCCGGGATTCAGGATGTGCGGGTGGGAGGTCAGTCCGCCTTGACCTTCTATGACAAGAGCGATCCCGACAAGCTGGCGTGCTACGTCGCCCTGTCGTCTCCCGAAGGGTCGTATGAGATTTCGGCGGGCTGGTTCTACAGCCAGCGGGCGAGCCTGCCCCAGGCACCTCCGTGCGATCTCGCGATGGAGTATGCCGCCGGGCTCCTTCCCTATCTTCCGAAATAGGGGCCAGTCGGCGGGGCACGAGCGCGGGGTTCGGCGAAGTCGACCGGCCGATGTGCTCGATAGTTCAGTTCTCAGGGAGGGATGACGGCATGGCTGCGGAAATGCAGGACATGGTCACGCATTGGAAGAATCTCAAAACACAGGCGGAGTCGGGTGAGTTGAAGATGGACCCCGATATCGGCAACGCATTGAAGGCACACGCCGAGAAGATGCGTGGGAAACTCGACTTGATGCTGACCCGTGCGCGAGCGCTGGAAATACTTCAGGGCTTCGGTGGCCTGGACACCGCGAACACCCTCCGGAAGAAATTCGAGGCGAAGGCGACCGGAGCCGATGGTTCGGCACTGATCCGCTTGCAGCAGAGCATCGAAATACTCACGCTGATGTCCGAGACGTACGCGAAGGCGATCGGAACGATCCAGGAGACGGATCTGACCAACGCTCAGAAGTTGGGGAATGCCGAAGCGGAGGTGCAGTAATGGTGGACTGGGATTCGTGGATGGCATGGTCGAGCAACCCGATCATCGGATTGACGAACACGATCCACAATTCTCGCGACGACGCGGATAGTTCGAAGACCGCCGATCAGCAACGCGCGGAGAATCAGAAGAACACGTGGGATCAGGATCGTGCGATCGTCGGCACTGAGTACTCCAGTCTCATGACCGAGTCGGGTGCGGGCAATGACGGTCGCGCCCTGACCTTCCAGGACAAGTTCGAAACCATGGATCATCAGCAGATCTACGCCGCAGTACGGGACATAGATCCCACATTGGTCAATTCGGGCGCAGATGGTTGGCGTGCCTTGGCCGGCCAGGCCCGCACTGCCGTGGAGGAGTACTCGACCGGCATCGAGCAGTCGATCACGGAGCATTGGAATGGGCAGTCGGGGGCTAAGGCGATCGAGGCGACTCGGCAGTTCGCCACCTCGTTCACGAGTTTGGCGGCGGGGTTCCAGTTGGTGGGGCACGGGTTGGATTTGATGGAGGGGCATCTGGCGCAGGCGAAGGGGTCGGTGGGGGAGCCGGACAACTTGACGTTCGGGGACAAGTTGGTGGATGCGCTGCCGTTCCAGAGTGTGGTGAAGGGGCCGAGTTATCGGGCGGAGGAGGCGGAGGAGCAGGCGCGGTACGTGATGATCAATTACTACCGGCCGGGGGCGGAGGACGTGGACGGGCGGACGCCGAAGTTCGCGGAGCCGTCGAGCAGTACCGACGGCGACGGGTCGGACAAGCCGAAGACCAACGATCCGGGTGGGCCCGGGGGGACGCAGACGCCGACGGTGCCGTCGGGGTCGACGCCGCAAGGTTCGACGCCGCAGGGCACCACCGAGCAGCCGACGACGCCGCAGACCACGGACACCGATCCGAGTAAGTCGAGTACCCCGACGACGCCGCAGAGTACGAACACCGATCCGAGCAAGACGGCGACGCCGACGACGCCGCAGTCCGCGAATCCGAGTGTGCCGACCGCGAATACGCCGGGTTCAGGGGTGCCGGGTTCGGGGTCGCCGAATCTGGGGAGCGGTGTCCCCGGGTCGGGTTCGCCGGGGACGGGTACGCCGAGTGCGGGCCGCAGTGTTCCGGGGGCCGGTGCGGCGGGGAACACGGCGAGCAAGTCGAACGGGTCGAACCGTGGCACGGGGTCCTCGACGGGGCGGGCCGGGACGCCGGGGATGGGTGGTGCGGGCGGTGGTCGCGGCAAGGGTGACGAGGACGACGAGCATTCGACTCCCGACTACCTGATCTACGACCACGGTGACGAACTGCTCGGGACGCAACCGCCCGCGTTGCCGCCGGGCGGTGTGATCGGCGGATGAGAGCGGGCGGGTGTGGAACGAGTGAGTGGGCGCGCGGATGAGTGACGAGCGCTGGCATCTGAGCGGTTTGATGTTCCAGATCGCGGTGGAGGGTTTCGGGCGGGACAGGTTGCCGTATCCGATCCGCTACATCGCCGACGATCCGGGGATCGAGGTCGCCGAGGATTATCACCGGTTGCGGCAGCAGGCCGGGCGGGAGATGGCGGGGTTCGCGAGCCGGGAGTTGTTCGAGGCGTTGCGGGTGCTGTTGGAACCGCAGGTGCGGGTGGAGGTGCACGGTTTCTACGGCCCCGATTTCGGTGGCGTGGTGCGGGTGCACGCCGGGATGGTGGGGTCGGTGGCCACGGTGGCGGTGCAGCGTCCGGGGCCGACCCAGCGGTACGGGCGCGATGTGATCCTCACCAGGACGGGCGTGGGTGAGGCGGCGGCGAAGATCATCGCCGCGGTGCCGGAGTGCGCGCCGGGGCGTATCGCGCCGGTCACGGGTCGACGCTCGGATATGGCGCGGGCAACGCACATTCGCGACCCGTACCTGGAGGAGATCAATCGGATCGTGCGGCGTCCGCGTTCGGGCCTGGGAGAGGTGAATGTGTTCCGCGGCGGCGCGATCGACAGCCGTCCGACGAACGACGGTCGCGGCTTCCACTGGATGGACTACCTGCCGACCGACGGCCGCTACCTGCTGCACAATCACGATCGCGACGAGTTCACTCTCACGCCCGGTTCGCGCGAGGAGATCACGAACCGTCTGCGCGAACTGATCGAGTCGACCCACCGCGCCACTGTCCGCGCCTGGTAGCGGCAGTTTCCAGGAGACTGCGCCGTGCTCGCCGCAGGAGGTTCCAGGCCGGCCGTTCCGAGGGACGCTGCCCGTCCCGAGGGACGCTGCCTGTAGGTCGTCGGTGTCGGTGGCGCGGGTGGCGGGAACAGGGCGGTCGCCGAGCGTGTCCCATATCGCGGGCTGAGGTGGGTCGGTGTCCGGAGTTCAGGAGGGCGTTCGAGGTGCAGGCGAGGTATCGCCGCTCTCGAGGGGGAGTGAGCTCAGTTGCGGAGGATCAGCATGGTGTCGGCTCCGCGGTGGAACTCGAAGGTGACGGTGCGGTGTTCGGTGCGTACGCCGTGTTCGGCGAGGCGGGCGGACAATTCGGCGACCAAAGCGTCCTGCGGGACGCCGAGGTAGTCGACCAAGGGGTAGACGCGGACTTCGCCGCGCGCGACGCGCAGGAGTTCGCGCAGGGCGGCGTGGTGGAAGTCGGTGTCGAGTCGGTCGGCGTAGGTGAAGAGCAGGTGGGAGCTCAGGACCAGGTCGAAGTCGTTGTCCGGGAAGGGAAGTGCGGGCAGGGCGGCGGCGATGTAGCGGGACGGGTGCGCGGTGCGGTCGGCGGCGAAGCGGGTGGCGGCGGCGCGGCGGACGCGGTGGTGGTGTTCGGGGGTGCCGTAGTGGCCCCAGACGTAGCGGTCGGCGTGGGCGTCGAGCCATTCGGCGCCGCGATCGGTTTCGGCGAGGACGTGGTCGCGGAGGCGGTCGGCGGGGTGGACGTAGGCGGGGTCGACGGCGGTGACCCGCGCCCCCAGGCCGGCGGCTTCGGCGGCGAAAGCGGCCGCGCCGCCGGGACAGTCGAGGATGGCGCGATCGTGCAGGTCGGTGTCGGTGAGGGCGAACATGGCGCGGTATTCGTCGAGGGACCGCGCGCTGATCAGGTAGTCGCCGATCGAATCGGCCGGTGCGGCGGGATCCACGGTGCTCCTCAGTTGGCGGTCAGGCGACGCAGGGCCTTGGTGACGACCTCCGGGTCGGCCGTCTCCCAGTACGGGGGCAGGGACGCGCGCAGGTAGCCGCCGTAGCGGGCGGTGGCCAGGCGGGAGTCGAGGATCGCGACCACGCCGCGGTCGTCCACGCTGCGCAGCAGTCGGCCGGTGCCCTGGGCCAGCAGGAGGGCGGCGTGATTCGCGGCAACGGTGAGGAATCCGTTGCCGCCGCGCGATTCCACGGCGCGCTGCCGCGCGGCGAGCAGCGGATCGTCGGGGCGGGGGAACGGGATGCGGTCCAGGATCACCAGGCTCAGTGACGGGCCGGGCACGTCGACGCCCTGCCACAGCGACAGCGTGCCGAACAGCGAGGTGGCGGGGTCGTCGGCGAATTTCCGGACCAGTGCGCCGGTGGCGTCCTCGCCCTGGCACAGGATCGGGGTGTCCAGGCGCGGGCGCAGCGCCTCGGTGGCGGCTTTGGCGGCGCGCATCGAGGAGAACAGGCCGAGGGTGCGTCCGCCCGCCGCTTCGATGAGCCGTTCGATCTCGTCCAGGTAGGCCGGGGCGAGGCCGTCGCGGCCGGGGGCCGGCAGGTGTCTGGCGACGTAGAGGATGCCGGATTTGGCGTGGTCGAACGGGGAGCCCACGTCGAGGCAACTCCAGTGCACGGTGTCAGCGTCGGCGGGGGCCTGCGATCCGGTGGCGGTGCCGGTGTCGGGGCGGTTGGGTGTCAGGGCGGGCAGACCCCAGGTGATGGCGAGGCTGTCGAAGGAGCCGCCGATCTGGAGGGTGGCCGAGGTCAGGATGACGGTGGACGCGCCGAACAGGCGGGTGCGCAGCAGGCCGCCGACCGACAGCGGGGCCATGCGCAGCGTCTTGCGGGCGACGCCGCGGACCTCGTCGGCGGACAGCCAGATGACGTCGCGCCGGGCGGAGGGGTCGGTCTCCTCGAAAGAGGTGAGGGCGCGGACCGCGCTGTCGTGCACGTCGTCGATGGCGGCCAGGGCGAGGGTGCGGGCGGCGGCGGTGTCGGCGTCGCCCTGGGCGCTGGAACTGCCGGGCGGGTTGAGGGCGGTGCGGGCGTTCCAGGCGGCGTCGCGGACCAGCGCGAGGACCTGCGCGACGCCGTCGGGCATGGCGTCCCAGCGCGCGGCGGGCAGATCGTCCAGGGCGGCGTGCCATGCTTCGGCCGCGCCTTCGAGGCGGTCGACCTCGCGTTCATCGATGAGTTTGGCGCAGCGCCGGGCGGCGGCGCTGATGGCGGTGGGGGCGAGTTCGGCGGTGGCGACCCCGGTGACGCGGTCGACCAGTTCGTGCGCCTCGTCGATGACGACCACGTCGTGTTCGGGCAGCACCTGGATGCCGCTGATGGCGTCGATGGCCAGCAGCGCGTGATTGGTGACGACGATGTCGGCCTGCGCGGATTCGCCGCGCGCGCGTTCGGCGAAGCAGTCCTGGCCGAAGGGGCAGCGGGATTTGCCGAGGCATTCGCGCGAGGACACGCTGACTTGCCGCCACGCCTGGTCGCTGACGCCCGGGGCGAGTTCGTCGCGGTCGCCGGTCTCGGTGTCGGAGGCCCATTCGTTGAGCCGCTTGACTTCTCGGCCCAGGCGGGAGACGGCGAAGGCGTCGAAGAGTTCGGCCTCGGCGGGTTCCTCCGGCAGCGCGCTGTTGATCTTGTTCAGGCACAAATAGTTGTTGCGGCCCTTGAGGATCGTGAATTTGGCGGTGCGCCCGAGCGGTTCGCTCAGCGCGTCGGCCAGACGCGGCAGGTCGCGGTCGACCAGCTGGCGTTGCAGCGCGATGGTGGCGGTGGAGATCACGACGGTGCGACCGGTGCGCACGGCGTGCCGCAGGCTGGGCACGAGGTAGGCCAGCGACTTGCCGGTGCCGGTGCCCGCCTGGACGGCGAGGTGCTCGCGGGTGTCGATGGCGTGGTCGACGGCGGCGGCCATACTCAGCTGTCCGGTGCGTTCCTTGCCGCCGAGGGCCGTGACGGCGGCGGACAGCAGTTGCGGGACTGACGGCAGTTCGGGCACCTGAGCAGCCTACGTCGCGGCACCGACACCTTCACCGGCCCAGACGGCTCGGCCCGCGCTCGGAAAGTCGGACCGACCGGTCGCATCCTGGACGGCCCGGACCGCTGAGCCTGGACGGCCCGGCCCCGGACTGCTGGGCCTGGACGGCTCGGCCCGGACATGCCCGAGAGGCGCGACGCTCGGCGCTCAGAGGGTCGGACCGGTCAACCGCACCCCGGCGGCCTTCATCTGCCCCATGGCCGTGGTGGTGGTCTCGACGGCGACCCCGGCGGTCAGGTTCAGCAGCACCGTGGTGTCGAAACCGGCGGAGACGGCGTCCAGGGCGGTGGCGCGCACGCAGTGGTCGGTGGCGATCCCGACGATGTCCACGGCGTCGACGCCGCGCCCGCGCAGCCATTCGGCCAGGGACACGCCGTCCTCGGTGCTGCCCTCGAATCCCGAATAGGCGGCGCTGTATTCGCCTTTGGAGAAGACCGCGTCGACGGGACCGAGGTCGAGGTTCGGGTGGAACTGCGCGCCCGGTGTGCCGACCCGGCAGTGCGGCGGCCAACTGTCGACGTAGTCGGGGTCGTCGGAGAAGTGCGCACCCGGATCGATGTGGTGGTCGCGGGTGGCGACCACTTCGGCGTAGTCGGTGCCCGCGACGTGGTCGCTGATGTCGGCGGCCACGGCCGCGCCGCCCGCGACGGCCAGCGATCCGCCTTCGCAGAAGTCGTTCTGCACGTCGACGATGATCAGCGCCCGGCTCATGACGCACGCCCTTCCGTTGGTGCGACCGAGGATGTAAACGCAGCCTACCCGGTTCGGGGATAACCCTGTGTGGCCCGAACGGGGCCGGAAACGGAGACGGCAGTGAGCAACAAGGCACTCAGGATCGGGATCGCGGTGTTCGTCGCCTACGTGGCCTACGCCTTGGCGAGTCTGGCGTTGGGCGCGGAGTTCGACAGCATCGACGACTGGATCTCGGTGGCGATCAAGGGATTCCTGGTCGGTGCGCTGTCGGTGGCCGCGGTGGAGTGGGTGGCCCGCCGTCGCGCCGGTCGCGACCGCTGAACCGCGCTCAGGGCAGGAAGGTGGTCGGGATCGCGGGTTCGCCCGCGGACAGTTTCAGCCCTTCCCACGGCAGACTGACCAACCCCCGCGCCACCAGTTCGCGGCTCTGGGCCAGATCGGGCAGACCGTCGACGTCGACGGTCTGCC
>NZ_BAGG01000026.1 GCF_000308695.1 Nocardia takedensis NBRC 100417
AGGTGGAGATCAAGGCGCCGCGGCGAGATCGACGGTGTCGAACAGCTCACCGCTACCTGGAATCTGGCTCAATCGTGACCCGCTGTTGGCGCCGGTGGCCGGGGTGTTCGCGGCCCAGCAGATCAAACCGCAGGCGCGCACGTTGGCCGAGGATCGCGGGATTCGGTGTCTGACCCGTGGATTACGATGCGC
>NZ_BAGG01000025.1 GCF_000308695.1 Nocardia takedensis NBRC 100417
ACTCGAACCCGAACCCCGCACCGACACCCCGAACCCCTCACAAGAGAAGCACGGAACCGGTATGACAGGAGACCCGAGCGGATCGTCTTTTTGCCTAGAAAGAAACACTCGCGTGTTCTCTCAGGACCCAACAGTGTGTCGATATATCCACCGCGACCGGCCACACAGGACCGACCATACTGCGACAGAAGCTGTCAGCGTTCCACCCATGAGCTCCGCAGTCCCACGATCGGGGACATGAACGGCTCTGCCAGACACTCACCTCACCTGTGTGAGCGAGGT
>NZ_BAGG01000024.1 GCF_000308695.1 Nocardia takedensis NBRC 100417
TGTGTGCGTGTGTTCTTTGAGAACTCAATAGTGTGTCGATGAATGTCAGTGCCAAAATTTTGTTTTGGTGCCTGCTCTTTCATACCCCCGTGTGGGAGGGTGGGACATTTTTTGTCAGCTGAATGTTTGTTTGGCTGGCGTTTTGTTTAGGTTGGGTTTTCGGACTCTACGATAGCTTTGATCGCGCCCTTCGGGGTGTGGTTGTGAGTCTTCAACGGAGAGTTTGATCCTGGCTCAGGACGAACGCTGGCGGCGTGCTTAACACATGCAAGTCGAGCGGTAAGGCCCTTCGGGGTACACGAGCGGCGAACGGGTGAGTAACACGTGGGTGATCTGCCTCGTACTTCGGGATAAGCCTGGGAAACTGGGTCTAATACCGGATATGACCGCATGCTGCATGGTGTGTGGTGGAAAGATTTATCGGTGCGAGATGGGCCCGCGGCCTATCAGCTTGTTGGTGGGGTAATGGCCTACCAAGGCGACGACGGGTAGCCGACCTGAGAGGGTGACCGGCCACACTGGGACTGAGACACGGCCCAGACTCCTACGGGAGGCAGCAGTGGGGAATATTGCACAATGGGCGGAAGCCTGATGCAGCGACGCCGCGTGAGGGATGACGGCCTTCGGGTTGTAAACCTCTTTCGACAGGGACGAAGCGGAAGTGACGGTACCTGTAGAAGAAGCACCGGCCAACTACGTGCCAGCAGCCGCGGTAATACGTAGGGTGCGAGCGTTGTCCGGAATTACTGGGCGTAAAGAGCTTGTAGGCGGTTTGTCGCGTCTTCTGTGAAAACTCACAGCTCAACTGTGAGCTTGCAGGGGATACGGGCAGACTAGAGTACTTCAGGGGAGACTGGAATTCCTGGTGTAGCGGTGAAATGCGCAGATATCAGGAGGAACACCGGTGGCGAAGGCGGGTCTCTGGGAAGTAACTGACGCTGAGAAGCGAAAGCGTGGGTAGCGAACAGGATTAGATACCCTGGTAGTCCACGCCGTAAACGGTGGGTACTAGGTGTGGGTTTCCTTCCACGGGATCCGTGCCGTAGCTAACGCATTAAGTACCCCGCCTGGGGAGTACGGCCGCAAGGCTAAAACTCAAAGGAATTGACGGGGGCCCGCACAAGCGGCGGAGCATGTGGATTAATTCGATGCAACGCGAAGAACCTTACCTGGGTTTGACATACACCGGAAACCTGCAGAGATGTAGGCCCCCTTGTGGTCGGTGTACAGGTGGTGCATGGCTGTCGTCAGCTCGTGTCGTGAGATGTTGGGTTAAGTCCCGCAACGAGCGCAACCCTTGTCCTGTATTGCCAGCGGGTTATGCCGGGGACTTGCAGGAGACTGCCGGGGTCAACTCGGAGGAAGGTGGGGACGACGTCAAGTCATCATGCCCCTTATGTCCAGGGCTTCACACATGCTACAATGGCCGGTACAGAGGGCTGCGATACCGTGAGGTGGAGCGAATCCCTTAAAGCCGGTCTCAGTTCGGATCGGGGTCTGCAACTCGACCCCGTGAAGTTGGAGTCGCTAGTAATCGCAGATCAGCAACGCTGCGGTGAATACGTTCCCGGGCCTTGTACACACCGCCCGTCACGTCATGAAAGTCGGTAACACCCGAAGCCGGTGGCCTAACCCCTTGTGGGAGGGAGCCGTCGAAGGTGGGATTGGCGATTGGGACGAAGTCGTAACAAGGTAGCCGTACCGGAAGGTGCGGCTGGATCACCTCCTTTCTAAGGAGCATTCTCCAGT
>NZ_BAGG01000023.1 GCF_000308695.1 Nocardia takedensis NBRC 100417
GGCTTTCCGCTGGGAACTGGCCGTGGGCGACCTGGTGCTCACCGAAGCCGAGATGGCCCGGCTGATGCGGTCGAAGTCCGACCTGGTGCAGTTGCGCGGGGAATGGGTGCAGGCCGATCACAAAGTGTTGGCCGCCGCCTCGCGCTATGTGGCCGCCCACCTCGATCCGACGCCGATCACGCTGGCCGAACTGCTCGGCGGTATCGCCGCGGAACGGGTCGACGGCGTGCCGGTCACCGAGGTCACCGCGACGGGCTGGGCCGCAGAATTGCTCGACGGCGAGTACGAGGCCGCCCCCGTCGCCCCGCCCGCCGGTCTGAAGGCGGAGCTTCGGCCCTATCAGGAGCGCGGGTTGTCCTGGTTGACCACCATGAGTCGCCTGGGCTGCGGCGCGATCCTCGCCGACGACATGGGCCTGGGCAAGACGGTGCAGGTGCTGGCGCTGCTCGCGCACGAACGCGAATCCGGCACGCCGGGTCCGACCCTGCTGGTGTGCCCGATGTCGGTGGTCGGCAACTGGTTCCGCGAAGCGCAGCGGTTCGTCCCCGATCTGCGGGTGCTGGTGCACCACGGCCCCGGTCGGCGCGACGGCCCGGAATTCGACGCGGCGGTCGCCGAGGCGGATCTGTTCGTCACCACCTACGCGCTGCTCGCCAGGGATGTGGACAGGCTCGGTCGGCAGTCCTGGGAACGGGTCGTGTTCGACGAGGCTCAGCACCTCAAGAACGCGGGCACCCGGCAGGCGCGGGCCGCCCGCACCGTCCCCGCCCGGCATCGCCTCGCGCTGACGGGCACACCGGTGGAGAACCGGCTCGAGGAACTGCGGTCGATCCTCGACCTGGTCACCCCGGGTCTGCTCGGCAGCGCGCCCACCTTCCGCGCGCGTTTCGCCGTGCCCATCGAGCGCGAGCAGGACGCCAACGCCATCTCCCGGCTCCGGCTGCTGACCGGCCCGTTCGTGCTGCGGCGGGTCAAGACCGACCCGGCGGTCATCTCCGATCTGCCCGACAAACTCGAGATGACCGTGCGCGCGAACCTCACCGCCGAACAGGCCGCGCTGTACCAGGCGGTCGTGGACGACATGGTCGCCAAACTGCGCGACGCGAAGGGGATGGCGCGCCGCGGCGCGGTCCTGGGTGCGCTGACCAGGCTCAAACAGGTCTGCAACCATCCCGCGCATTTCCTCGGCGACGGGTCCGCGCTGCTCAGCCGGGGCAGACACCGCTCCGGGAAACTCGCGCTGGTCGAGGACATCCTGGACACCCTGCTCGCCGAAGGGGACCGCGCACTGCTGTTCACCCAGTTCCGCGAGTTCGGCGACCTGCTCGTGCCGTACCTGAGCGAGCGGTTCGGCGCGGCGGTGCCGTTCCTGCACGGCGGCGTGCCGCAGAAGCAGCGCGACGCGATGGTCGGCCGGTTCCAGGCGGGCGGCGGTTCGCCGCTGATGCTGTTGTCCCTCAAGGCGGGCGGGACCGGGCTGAATCTCACCGCCGCCAATCACGTACTGCATCTGGATCGCTGGTGGAATCCGGCGGTGGAGAACCAGGCCACCGACCGCGCGTTCCGTATCGGTCAGCGGCGTGACGTGCAGGTCCGCAAACTGGTGTGCGTCGACACCATCGAGGAGAAGATCGACGAGATGATCAATGGCAAGAGGCATCTGGCCGATCTCGCGGTGGGCGTCGGGGAGAACTGGATCACCGAACTGGGCACCGAGGAACTGCGACAACTGTTCACCCTGGGCGCCGAGGCGGTCGGCGAATGACCGGGCGGCGCAGATCGGTCGAGGGCGGGGTGTCCGCGCGCAGCAGGCGCGGCGGCTTCGCGCGGACCTGGTGGGGGCGCGCGTTCGTCGACGCCGTGGAAGGGGTGTCGGAGCCGGGGCGCTTGGCGCGGGGGCGCAGCTACGCGCGGGCCGGTCAGGTGGTCAGCTACCGGATCGAGGCGGGCGAGGTCACCGCGGAGGTGCAGGGCAGCCAGCCCCGGCCGTTCGCGGTGGTGCTGCGGATCCGGCCGCTGCGCGAAGAGGAACTGGCGCTGCTGATCGACACGATCCGCACCGAACCCGGCATGCTCGCCGACATCGCCGCGGGCGAACTCCCGCCCGCGCTCGGCCCGCGCCTGCTTCCCACCACGGTCGCCGACTTCGATTTCGGCTGCACCTGTCCCGATCCGGCCTGGCCGTGCAAACACGCCGTCGCCGTCTGTTACCTGCTGGCCGAACGCCTGGACGAACACCCCCGCGACATCCTCGGCCTGCGCGGCCTGGACCTGGACACCCTCATAGGCGGCATGGAGAACGAGCAACCGCCCTCCGCGTTCGACGACCCTTACGGCGACCGCCTCGTCCTCCCCGAACTGCCGAAGCGCCAGTTCCGTTCCGCCTTGGAGGATCTCGATCCGGTCCAGGTGCGCTCCGCGCTGCGCATGGTCGCCGAGGACGAGGCCACCGCCGCGGCGGGCCTGCGTGAATTGCGGGCCCTCTACGAACGTCTGGGCCGCTGAATTACTTCGGGGCGGGCACCCGGCAGCGCAACCGACTCGCCTCCCGGACGTCGCGGGCGGAGGTCCGCCCGGGCGCTGCGGATCGGTAGCTTCCTCGCGGCCGGGTGCCACTTCCAAGTCTCCGTGAGCGGGTGCGCACCGGAAACGCCCGACCGCTGTCCCGTCACTGCCGAAACCGCCACCTCGCCACGGCCCGACCACTGCCACCCCGCCCACGAGGACGATCGACAGTTCCGCGGTGCGCGCTGTTGTCGCTGCCCAATGGTTTCCGGTCAGGACTGTCGCCCTGCGGTGGTGCGGATCGCTGTCGGGCCGATCGGGACGACCGCTGTGGCGGACCGCTCGGCGGCATGCCGCTCGCCGTCGCGAAGCCTGAACCACCATCCGCCATCGCTGGGAGGATTACGCCGCACGGCGACAGTCGCCGCTCCGGGATCAGCCGATGCCCGCACCGCGTAGGGCTGTCTTCACTTCGACGCCTGCGAGCTCTCCTTGTCGGACCGGATCAGTGCCCCATGTCGGGCGGAGGCACTTGCCGTTCCGGGCGGCCGGAGCTTCGCGATGGGCGCTACCTCGAAGTGTTCGGTTCGGCGCGGAGGCGATTCGCCTCGTTCCGCACCCTCCGGCGGGAGAACTCTCGACCGCCGGGAAGTTGGTGAGCACCCGGCATCGAGGCCGGTCGGGCCGTCGGACGAGCTCGGGACGGGACCTGTCCGTGAGGCCGGGACTCCCGGCGCCGGGTGCTGGTTCCCAGTGTGGGGGTCGGGGCCGCGTGTCGGTACTGCCCGGGCGCTGCCACTCCGCCGGCCTTGGGATCTCGTTCCGTATCTCTCCGTTCGGGGATTACGGGGCGAGCGGGGTATTTGCGGCGGCGGGTCGCGGTGGGGACGATGACGGTATGAGCTCCGCAGAGCGCGTCGAGAGCGATGACCTGGGTGCGCGGGTGCCGTTGCCCGCGCGGGTGCGTCGGGTGGTGTCGCTGGTGCCGTCGTTGACCGAATCGGTGGCGCTGACCTGCCCGGAAGTATTGATCGGCGCCACCGAGTGGTGCACGCATCCGCCGGAGTTGGCCGTCGAGCGGGTGCGCGGGACGAAGAATCCGGATGTCCGGCGGATCGTGGAACTCGCGCCCGAGGTGGTGCTGTGCAATCGCGAGGAGAACCGGAAACTGGACGTGGATCGGTTGCGCGCGGCCGGTATCGCGGTGTGGGTCACCGAGATCCGCACGGTCGAGCAGGCGCTGACCTCGTTGACGCGCCTGTTCACCGCGGTCATGGGGGTCGAGCGGCCGGACTGGCTGGGCGAGGCGGAACGGGTCTGGGCGCAGCCCGCGCCGACGCCGCCGAGGTCGGCGGTGATTCCGATCTGGCGTGATCCGTGGATGGTGGTCGGCGCGGACACCTTCACCGGTGATCTGGCCGCGCGCCTGGGTCTGCGCCTGGTGCACGCCGATCGCGGCGAGCGCTACCCGACGCTGGCCGAGACGGAGTTGACCGCGGGCGTGGAGGTGGCGGTGCTGCCCGACGAGCCCTATGTCTTCACCGGCTCCGACGGTCCCGAGAAGTTTCCGGGCGTTCCGGTCGCGCTGGTGTCGGGCCGGGATCTGACCTGGTACGGCCCGTCCCTGGTGACCGCGCGGGCCCGTCTGCTCGACCGTCTCGACGCGGCTCAGCGCCCGGCGAACCGGTAGTCCGCCAGGTCGAAATGACCACTGCGCCAAGCGGCTTCGACGGTCGTGGTGGGCCGCAGCGGCACGTCGCCGTGTTTGTCGAAGTAGTAGCTGTTGGCGGTGGCGCAGCCCTCCTGCCAGAACACCTGGCCGCCCCGTCGGGACAGCATCTCCGCGAAGTAGCGGTCGTTGGCTGCCTCGGTGATCTCGACGCGGGTCGCGCCGTTGTCGCGAGCGTGCCGCAGGCAGCGCAGGATGTGGCGGACCTGGTTCTCGATGAGCGCGAAATACGAGGACCCGTTGTAGCCGTAGGGGCCGATGACGGAGAAGTAGTTGGGGAATCCGGGCACGCTGACGCCTTCGTAGGCCTGCATCCGGTTCTCGTCCCACCACGTCTCGAGATCGCGCCCGTTCAGGCCGCGCAGGTCGTAGGTGGGCATGTTGCCCGATTCCATCACCTTGAAGCCGGTGGCCAGGACGAGGACGTCGACGGGGTAGTCGTGACCCGAGCGGGTGCGTACGCCGGTCGGGGTGATCGCCTCGATCGGGTCGGTCTCGAGGGTGACGTTGTCGCGGTTGAAGGTCGCGAGGTAGTCGTTGGAGAAGCTGGGCCGTTTGCAGCCGAGGCTGTAGCGCGGGGTGAGTTTCGCGCGGATCTCCGGGTCGCGGACCTGGCGGCGCAGGTGCGCGAAGCCGAGGCGTTCGGCCACGGCGGCGGTCGGCAGGGTGGTGTAGTAGTGCGCGGCGATGGGGAAGGTCGCCTCGACGTAGGTCTGGCTGACCAGTCGGGTCAGTTCGCGTCCGCCGGGCAGGCGCAGCGCCCAGCGCAGCGGGGGCGGCAGCGGCAGGTCGGGCCGGGGCAGGCACCAGATCGGGGTGCGCTGGAAGACGGTGAGGTCGGCGACTTTCGGCGCGATCTCGGGGATCACCTGCACCGCCGACGCGCCGGTGCCGATGATCGCGACCCGCTTGCCCGCCAGGTCGCGGCGGTGGTCCCAGCGCGAGGTGTGCATGGTGAGGCCGGCGAAATCCTCGACGCCCGGGATGTCGGGCGCCTTGGGGCGGGTCAGCACGCCGGTCGCGCTGATGACGTAGCGCGCGGTGATCCGTTCGCCGTCACCGCCGTGCAGCACCCACCGGTCGGTGTCGGCGTCGAATTCGGCCGAGGTGACGGTGGTGCGGAATCGGATGTGCGGGCGCAGTCGGTATTTGTCCACGCAGTATTCGGCGTAGCTCTTGAGTTCGCGGCCCGGCGCGTACACCCGCGACCAGTCGGCGCGCTGTTCGAAGGAGAACTGGTAGCTGAACGAGGGAATGTCGACGGCGACGCCCGGATAGGTGTTCCAGTGCCAGGTGCCGCCGACGCCGTCGGCTTCGTCGACGATCAGGAAGTCGTCGAAGCCGGCTTCGCGCAGTTTAATGGCCGCGCCGATTCCGGAGAATCCGGCTCCGACGATCACGATCTCGTGTGCGATCGTCTCGTGTCCGACTCCGCCGTCGGTCATCGCGGCCTCCCGTGCTGCGCGCGCCGGACCACCCGCGGTCCGGTCGGCGGCTGCTCCGCCGCCTCGGCGCGGGTGGTCATCCACTGACCGCACCTGCCCTCAATCAGACTCCTGACATCGAGCGCAGTCAACATCCCGGCGGTCAGACATTGCGGCGATACTGCCCGCCCACCCGGAAGAAGGTGTCGGTGACCTGCTGCAACGTGCACACCCGCGCCGCGGACATGAGCACCTCGAAGATGTTGCCGTCGGTGCGGGCGACGGCCTCGAGGTCGCTCAGCGCGGCGTGCGCGGCGTCGCGATGGGTCTCGCGGAAGGCGCGCACCCGGGTCAACTGCGACTGCTTCTCGGCTTCGGTGCCGCGCGCGAGTTCGAGTTCGTGCGGCGGTTCGCCGTGCGGGTTGCGGAAGGTGTTGACCCCGATGATCGGTAACGTCCCGTCGTGTTTGCGCTGTTCGTAGCGCATGGACTCGTCCTGGATGCGGCCGCGCTGATAGCCGGTCTCCATCGCGCCGAGCACGCCGCCGCGATCGCTGATCCGCTCGAATTCGAGCAGGACGGCCTCCTCGACCAGATCGGTGAGTTCGTCGACGAGATAACTGCCCTGCAAGGGATTCTCGTTCATCGCGACGCCCCATTCGCGATTGATGATGAGCTGGATCGCCAGTGCCCGCCGCACCGAATCCTCGGTGGGTGTGGTGACCGCTTCGTCGAAGGCGTTGGTGTGCAGGCTGTTGCAGTTGTCGTAGATCGCGATCAACGCCTGCAACGTGGTGCGGATGTCGTTGAAATTCATTTCCTGCGCGTGCAGCGACCGTCCCGAGGTCTGCACGTGGTACTTGAGTTTCTGCGAGCGTTCGTTGGCCCCGTAGCGGTCGCGCATCGCGATCGCCCAGATTCGGCGCGCGACCCGGCCGATCACCGAGTATTCGGGGTCCATGCCGTTGGAGAAGAAGAACGACAGGTTCGGCGCGAAATCGTCGATGTCCATGCCGCGCGCGAGATACGCCTCGACGTAGGTGAATCCGTTGGCGAGGGTGAACGCCAACTGACTGATCGGATTCGCCCCGGCCTCGGCGATGTGATACCCCGAGATCGACACCGAGTAGAAATTGCGGACGCCGTTGCGCACGAACCATTCCTGGATGTCGGCCATCATGCGCAGGCTGAACTCGGTGGAGAAGATGCAGGTGTTCTGCCCCTGGTCCTCTTTGAGGATGTCGGCCTGCACCGTGCCGCGCACCGTCGCCAAGGTGCTCGCCCGCAGGTCGGCGGCCTCTTCCTCGGTGGGTTCGCGTCCCTCGGCGTCGCGGAACCGGCGCAGCGACTGGTCGATCGCGGTGTTGAGGAAATAGGCGAGGATGGTCGGCGCGGGTCCGTTGATCGTCATCGAGACCGAGGTGCTCGGCGCGGTGAGGTCGAATCCGTCGTAGAGCGCGTCCATATCGGCGAGCGAGGCCACCGAGACGCCGGAGGTGCCGACCTTGCCGTAGATGTCGGGCCGTTCGTCGGGGTCGTGGCCGTAGAGGGTCACCGAATCGAACGCGGTGGACAGCCTTTTCGCTTCGGCATGCTCGCTGAGCACCTTGAATCGCCGGTTGGTGCGGAACGGGTCGCCCTCGCCCGCGAACATGCGCGCCGGGTCCTCGTTGTCGCGTTTGAACGGGAACACGCCCCCGGTGAACGGGAAATGGCCCGGCAGATGTTCGGCCCGCAGGAATCGCAGCAGTTCACCGTGATCGGTGACGCGCGGCAGCGCGACCCGCGGGATCGACAGACCCGAGAGGGTCTCGCGGCGCAGCGCCGTGCGGATCTGCTTGTCGCGCACCCGGACCACGTGCTCCTCGCCGCGGTAGGCCGCCGCCAGGTCCGGCCACTGCCGAAGCAGCGCGGCGGACTCGGGGTCGAGATCGGCCCGCGCCTCGGTGAGCGCGGCGGCCACGGCCTCGACCTCGGGCAGTTCCGCCGCGACCAGTTCCAGTCGCTGCACGCGCTGGGCCGCCGCGACCTGCCGCGCGGTGTGCGCGTGGTAGCCGCGCACCGTTTCGGCGATCTCGGCCAGGTAGCGGACCCGGGTGGGCGGGATGATCTGCGCGAAGCGGGTGGAGGCCCTGGTCGAGACCCGTGGCAGCGCACCGGTTTCCAGCGGCAATCCGAGTTCGCCGAGCCGTCCGATCAGATGCTGGTAGAGGGCGGTGACGCCGTCGTCGTTGAAGGTCGCGGCGCTGGTGCCGTAGACGGGCATGTCCTCGGGGGCGGCCCCGAACGCTTCGCGGTTGCGGATCAACTGCCGCGAGACGTCGCGCAGCGCGTCCGCCCCGCCGCGCCGCTCGAACTTGTTGATCGCGACCACGTCGGCGAAGTCGAGCATGTCGATCTTCTCGAGTTGGGAGGCCGCGCCGAATTCCGGTGTCATGACATACATCGACAGGTCGACGTGGTCGACGACGGCCGCGTCGCCTTGGCCGATGCCGGGTGTCTCCAGGACGACCAGGTCGTAGCCCGCGGCCTTGCAGGCCAGCACGACGGTGTCGATGTCGTGGGGCAGTTCGTGTCCGCCGCGGGTGGCCAGCGAGCGGAAGAAGATGTGATCGCCGTCGAGGGCGTTCATCCGGATGCGGTCGCCGAGCAGTGCGCCGCCGCCGCGCCTGCGCGTGGGGTCGACGGCCAGTACCGCAACACGCAGTTTGTCCTGCTGGTCCGAGCGCAGTCGGCGCACGAGTTCGTCGGTGAGCGAGGACTTCCCGGACCCGCCGGTGCCGGTGATGCCCAGGACCGGCACGGTGCGCGCGGCCGCCGCGGCGGTGATCGCCTGCCGGTCGGCCTCGGGCAGGGCGCCCGCTTGCAGACAGGTGATGGCGCGGGCCAGGGCGGCGCGTTCACCGGCCAGGACGGCGTCGATCGCGGGCGGTTCGGCCGCCAGGTCGACGTCGCAGTCGCGGATCAGGCGGTTGATCATGCCGGGCAGGCCCAGGCGCTGACCGTCCTCGGGGGAGAAGATCGTCACCCCGGCGGCGGCCAGGCGGGTGATCTCCTCGGGGACGATCACGCCGCCGCCCCCGCCGAAGATCCGGACCTGCCGCGCGCCCGCGGCCTGTAGCGCCTGCGCGAGATATTCGAAGTATTCGACGTGGCCGCCCTGGTAGGAGCTGACCGCGACGCCCTGTACGTCCTCGGTGAGCACCGCGTCGACGACTTCGTCGACCGAGCGGTTGTGGCCGAGGTGGATCACTTCGGCGCCTTGGGCTTGCAGGATGCGGCGCATGATGTTGATCGCGGCGTCGTGGCCGTCGAACAGCGCGGCGGAGGTCACGAAGCGGACCGGGTGGGTGGGGGTGTGCAACGCGAGGTCGTCGGCCATGGGATACCTCCGGCAATTCCGTCAGTCGTCCGATACTAGGACGTCAAACGAAGTCTACGGTGATGGGCGTCACAGCGCTGCCCGGACGGGCCGATTGGCGGATGTCCGAAGCGGCGAGTGGTCGACCGGTGCGGATGTCCCGGGCGCGGGTCTTCCGGTGTGATAGATCACAAAGCGGGACCGGGCGGTATTTACTTGGACATCCAACTATAGGATGACCGGTGATCGGCTCGGGTGCTGCCCGGAGAGGACCGCCGATCGCGCCCCGCGCGGCGTCGACTACCAAGACAGGACTGCCATGGTTCGCGAACTCACGCACTTCATCGGTGGACAGCACGTCCCCGGCACCTCGGGGAACTTCGGCGACGTCTACGACCCCAATATCGGACAGGTCCAGGCCCGCGTGCCGCTGGCGAGCAAGGCCGAGGTCGAAGCCGTCATCGCGAACGCCGAGGCCGCCCAGCCGATCTGGGCCGCGTTCAACCCGCAGAAGCGGGCCCGCGTGCTGATGAAGTTCCTGACCCTGGTGCAGGACGAGATCGATTCGCTGGCGGCGCTGCTCTCGGCCGAACACGGCAAGACCATCGCCGACGCCAAGGGCGACATCCAGCGCGGCCTCGAGGTCATCGAATTCGCCACCGGCATCCCGCACCTGCTCAAGGGCGAGTACACCGAGAGCGCGGGCACCGGCATCGACGTGTACTCGATGCGGCAACCGCTCGGCGTCGTCGCGGGCATCACCCCGTTCAACTTCCCGGCGATGATCCCGCTGTGGAAGGCCGGTCCGGCCCTGGCCACCGGCAACGCCTTCGTCCTCAAGCCCTCCGAGCGCGACCCCTCGGTGCCGCTGCGCCTGGCCGAGTTGTTCCTCGAGGCCGGCCTGCCCCCGGGCGTGTTCAACGTCGTCAACGGCGACAAGGAAGCCGTGGACACCCTGCTGCACGACCCCCGGATCAAGGCCGTCGGCTTCGTCGGCTCCACCCCGATCGCGCAGTACATCTACGAGACCGCCACCGCCAACGGCAAGCGCGCCCAGTGCTTCGGCGGGGCGAAGAACCACGCCATCGTCATGCCCGACGCCGACCTCGACGACGTCGCCGACCAGTTGATCGGCGCGGGCTACGGTTCGGCGGGCGAGCGCTGCATGGCCATCTCGGTCGCGGTGCCCGTCGGCGAGGAGACCGCCGACCGCCTGCTGGCCAAGCTGACCGAGCGGGTGCACAAGCTCAACGTCGGCCGCTCCGACGATCCGGGCGCGGACTTCGGCCCGCTGGTCGGCAAGGACGGCGTGGACCGGGTGAACAACTACGTCCAGATCGGCATCGACGAGGGCGCGGAACTGGTCATCGACGGCCGCGGCCTGACCGTCGAGGGCGCCGAGGACGGCTACTTCGTCGGCGCGAGCCTGTTCGACAAGGTCAGCCCCGAGATGCGCATCTACAAGGAGGAGATCTTCGGACCGGTGCTCACCATCGTGCGCGCCGCGACCTACGAAGAAGGTCTGCGCCTGGCCAACGAACACGAATACGGCAACGGCGTGGCCATCTTCACCCGCGACGGCGACACCGCCCGCGATTTCGCGGCGCGCGTGCAGGTCGGCATGGTCGGCATCAACGTTCCGATCCCGGTGCCGATCGCCTACTACACCTTCGGCGGCTGGAAGCGCTCCGGCTTCGGCGACCTCAATCAGCACGGCCCGGATTCGATCCGCTTCTACACCAAGACCAAGACCGTCACTCAGCGTTGGCCCGCGGGTGCCAAAGAGTCCAACGCTTTCGTCATCCCCACCATGGACTGAGAAAATGTTCGAGTTGGACGAAGACGAGAGAGCGATCCGCGACACCGCGCGCGGCTTCGCCGACGAATTCCTCGCGCCGAACGCGCTGGAATGGGACGAGCACAAACACTTTCCGGTCGACGTGCTGCGCAAGGCGGGCCCGCTGGGGCTCGGCGGCATCTACGTGCGCGAGGATCTCGGCGGTTCGGGCCTGCGCAGGCTCGACGCGGTCCGCATCTTCGAGCAGTTGGCCACCGGGTGCCCGGCCATCGCCGCCTACATCTCCATCCACAACATGGCGACGTGGATGATCGACAGCTACGGCGACGACGAGCAGCGCGCCCACTGGCTGCCCGGCCTCACCTCGATGGAGCAGTTGGCCAGCTACGCGCTGACCGAACCCGGCGTCGGCTCGGACGCGGCGGCGCTGAGCACCAAGGCCGTGCGCGACGGTGACGACTACGTCCTCAACGGAGCCAAACAGTTCATCTCCGGAGCCGGGGCCAACGACGTCTACGTGATGATGGTGCGCACCGCCGACAACGGCGCGCGCGGCATCTCGGCGTTCATCGTCCCCGCCGACACCCCGGGGCTGTCGGTGGGGCCGAACGAGAAGAAGATGGGGTGGAACGCCCAGCCGACCCGCCAGGTCATCCTGGAGGACGCGCGGGTGCCCGCCGCCAACCGTCTCGGCGCGGAAGGCGACGGCTTCCGTATCGCCATGAACGGCCTCAACGGCGGCAGGCTCAACATCGCGGCCTGTTCGATCGGCGGCGCGCAGGCGGCGCTGGACAAGACCGTGCCGTATCTGAGCGAGCGGCAGGCTTTCGGCGCGCCGCTGGTGCGCAATCAGGCGCTGCAATTCGAGTTGGCCGACATGCGCACCGAATTGGAGGCGGCGCGCACCCTGCTGTGGCGCGCGGCCGCCGCGTTGGACGCGGACGCACCCGACAAGGTCGAATTGTGCGCGATGGCCAAACGCTTCGCGACCGACGCCGGTTTCGAGGTGGCGAACAAGGCGCTGCAATTGCATGGCGGCTACGGCTATCTGGCCGAATACGGCCTGGAGAAGATCGTCCGGGATCTGCGTGTGCACCAGATCCTCGAAGGCACCAACGAGATCATGCGGGTGGTTGTCGCCCGCTCGGTGGTAGGAGCGGCATAGTGAGTGAACCGGAAGTCCTGATCGAGACGCGCGACGGGCTCGGCCTGATCACGCTGAATCGACCCAAGGCCATCAACGCGCTCAATCACGCGATGGCCCTGGAGATCACGCGCGCGCTGCGCGAATGGGCCGAGGACGAGTCCATCCGCACGGTGGTGCTCACCGGCGCGGGTGAGCGCGGTCTGTGCGCGGGCGGCGACATCGTCGCCATCCACGCCGACGCGAAAGAGTCGCAGGGGCGTGCGGAGCAGGCGGCCGCCGAGTCGCCGACCGGGCGGTTCTGGCGTGACGAATACATTCTCAACGCGCTGATCGGCGCTTATCCCAAGCCGTACGTGGTCGTCATGGACGGCATCGTGATGGGCGGCGGCGTCGGGCTGTCCGGGCACGGCAGCCACCGCATCGTCACCGAGCGGTCCAAGATCGGCATGCCCGAGGTCGGCATCGGCTTCATCCCCGACGTGGGCGGCACCTACCTGCTCTCGCGCGCGCCGGGCGAGATCGGTACGCACGTCGCGCTGACCACCGCGCGGATGAACGCGGGTGACGCGATCGCGGCCGGTTTCGCCGACTACTACGTGCGTTCGGAGGATCTGGCGGCCCTGCTGGAGACGCTGCGCACCGAGACGGCCGACATCGCGATCGCGAAATTCGCCGCCGAGACGCCGGAGTCGACGCTGGCCGCGCAGCGGGGCTGGATCGACGCCGCCTACGGCGCGGACACCGTCGAGGAGATCGTGGCGCGGTTGCAGGCCGAGGGTTCGCCCGAAGCCGCGAGCGCGGCGGGTGAAATCCTCGCGAAATCGCCGGTGGCGCTGAAGGTCACGTTGCGTTCGCTGCGCGCCGCCCGCGCCCTGCCGACGCTTGAGGCCGTGTTGAACGAGGAATACCGGGTCTCGGTGGCCTCCTTGGCCTCCCACGACCTGGTCGAGGGCATCCGCGCGCAGGTCATCGACAAGGACCGGCAGCCGAAGTGGGATCCGGCCACATTGGCCGAGGTCACCGACGCGCGGGTCGAGGCGTACTTCGCCGAATTGGGCGACAAGGAACTGGGTTTGGAAGGACAGCGGTGACGGAGAAGATCGGATTCCTCGGCCTCGGCCACATGGGCGGCCCGATGGCGGCCAACCTCGTGAAGGCGGGCTACGACGTGGCCGCCTTCGACCCGGCGCCCGCCGCCCGGGACAAGGCCCGCGAAGACGGCGCGACGGTGGTCGACACCGCCGCCGCGGCCGCGACCGGACGCGACGTGGTCATCACCATGCTGCCCAACGGCAAACTGGTGCTCGACGTCTACGCCGACCTGCTGCCCGCCGCGAACCCGGGCACGCTGTTCATCGACTGCTCGACCATCGACGTCGCCGACGCCAAGGCCGCCGCCGACCTGGCGACCGCCGCCGGGCACCGCGCCCTGGACGCGCCGGTCTCCGGCGGTGTCGCCGGCGCGGCGGCCGGCACGCTGACCTTCATGGTCGGCGGCGAGGCCGCCGATTTCGCCGCGGGACTGGCCGTGCTCGAGGTGATGGGCGGCAAGGTCGTGCACTGCGGCGGCGCGGGCGTCGGCCAAGCCGCCAAGATCTGCAACAACATGCTGCTCGGCGTGTCCATGGTCGCGCTGTCGGAGGCGCTGGTGCTCGGCGAGAAGCTGGGGCTGAGCCACCAGTCCTTCTTCGACGTGGTCTCCACCGCCTCGGGTCAGAGTTGGGCGCTGACCAGCTACTGTCCGGTCCCCGGACCGGTGCCGACCAGCCCGGCCAACAACGACTACCAGCCCGGTTTCGCCACCGCCCTGATGACCAAGGACCTCGGACTGGCCGCCAACGCCCTGCGCGACAACGGCGTGGACGGGGCGCTCGGCGCGCTCGCCGCCGAGATCTACACCCGGTTCAACCAGGACAATGCCGGTCGGGACTTCTCGGCTATCGTCACCGACGTACGCAACCGTTCCACGCGAGAGGGTGCCCAGTGACCGACTTCGAGACGATTCTGCTCGAGCGCAAAGGCCGGGTCGGCTGGATCACGCTGAACCGTCCCAAGGCGCTCAACGCGCTCAACGCCCAGGTTCTCGACGACATCATCGCGGCGCTCGACGAACTCGAGGCCGACACGGAGATCGGCGCGGTCGTCATCACCGGTTCCGAGCGGGCCTTCGCGGCGGGCGCGGACATCAAGGAGATGCAGCCCAAGTCCTACATGGACATGTTCCTGGACGACTACTTCGCCCGCTGGGACCGGCTGGCGAACTTCCGCAAGCCCACCATCGCCGCGGTCGCCGGTTACGCGCTCGGCGGCGGCTGCGAACTCGCGATGATCTGCGACATCCTGATCGCCGCCGACACCGCGAAATTCGGGCAGCCGGAGATCAAACTCGGCGTCATCCCCGGCATCGGCGGCTCGCAGCGGCTGACCCGCGCCATCGGCAAGGCCAAGGCCATGGATCTGGTGCTGACCGGACGCAACATGGACGTCGAGGAAGCCGAGCGGGCCGGCCTGGTCTCGCGCGTGGTGCCCGCCGCCGAGTTGCTCGACACCGCCCTCGAGGTGGCCACCACCATCGCCGGGATGTCCCTGCCGGTCGCGATGATCGCCAAGGAGTCGGTCAACCGGTCCTTCGAGACCACGCTGGCCGAGGGTCTGCGTTTCGAGCGGCGGGTCTTCCACTCGCTGTTCGCGATCGAGGATCAGAAGGAAGGCATGGCGGCGTTCGTGGAGAAGCGCGAGGCGAAGTTCGGCAACCGCTGAACTAGTTGTGCGACAGGTGCGGCGGTAATCCCGTCTCGACATGGGTCGGCGCGGTGCCCCCTTCCGGGGCCCGCGCCGAATTCCGTTCCATCGCAAGCAATCCGGCGATCGTCGCGCCGAGGGTGAGGGTCACCGCGACCGCCGCGATCACTTTGCGCCTGCCCACCGGCGGCGTCGAGCGCGGCGCCGCGACCGCACCGCCGCGCGGCAGTCCGCTCACCCTGATCTCGCCGTGGCGGTCGGCGGCCACCAGCACCGCGCCGCGCGCGGAGACGTATTCCGGTTCCGGGTCGTAGACCACCGGCAGATCGATCAGGTCGGCCAGTTCCTCGCGCACGATCGGGCTGCGCGCGCACCCGCCGAGCAGCACCAGCGCCTCCGGACGGACCGCGCTGTCGGCCAGCAGGCGCCGCACGAACGCCGCCGTGTGGTGGATGCCGTCGGTGCACAGTTCCGCCAGGTCGCTGTGGGTGATCACCGCCCGGTGGCCGGAGGTCGCGTCCGTCGCGGTGACCACGCGCGCGCTCGACAAAGCTTCCCGATGCCGTCTGCTCGTCGCGGTGTCGGTGCGGATGCCGCCGCGGGACAGTCGCCAGCGCAACAGGGCGTCGTAGCCGTCACCGCCGACGACGGTGGTGTGCTTGGCCGCCAGCACCGCGTCGGTGCGGCAGTCGACGTGGGTGAGGGTCAGCCCCGACGCGCCCAGGTCGTAGAGGAGGACCGACCCGGAGTCCGGCAGTTGCCCGGTGAAACGCAGATAGCGCAACTGCGCCAACGGTTCGTCGACGATGATCACCGGTTCCTCCTCGGCGATCTCGCGCACCCGTTCGGCGTGCGTGGCGCTGCGGCAGGTGACGGCGGCGCCGCTGATCACCTCGTCGCGCCGGTCCGCCGAACGGCGCATCCGCCGGATCGCGGTGAGCACGGCCTCCTCGACGCCGCCGCCCGCCCGGCGCGGCACATGGCATCGCTCGATCGGGGGCAGGTGCGGTTGATCGGAATGGGTGAGGACCGCGCGTGCGCCGCCCGCGCCCGCCGACACCCCGAGGACCAGCACCATGGCTCTATGGTGGACCCTTTCCGGCGCGCTGCCAAGACATCGACTCCGGCAATTCGCTCGCCGGATGCCGGATGGTCAGGAGTTGTCCGATTCGGCAGCTCGATGGACGGACCGGTCGGGTTGCCGGGTGCTCGGGCCGGTCGCCGACCACACCGCGGACCCCTCGCCGGTGTCGAAGTCGCCCGCGGCTTGGCGGAACTCCGAGAGCAATTGCAGCAAGGTGTGCAGGCGATCCGGCGGCAGACCCGGCAGCGCGAACACCTTCGCGTTCAACTCCTCGGTCGCCCTGGCCACCAATTCCCGCCCCGCGTCGGTGATCTCGATGAGCGTGGCCCTGCGGTCGCTGGGATGCGGCACCCGCGTCACCAACCCCGCCGCCTCCAACCTGTCCACCGTGTTGGTGACACTGGTCGGATGCACCTGCAAGCGGGCGCTGGCCTTGGCCATCGGCAGCGCGCCCGTCTTGCTGAATCCCAGCAGCATCAACAGTTCGTAGCGCGAGAAGGTCAACCCCGTCGGTTTGAGCGCCTCGTCCACGCGCGCCATCACGATCTGCTGCGCCCGCACCAGCGAAGTCACCGCGGCCATCCCGTCCGCGACCTCGCCCCACCCGTGGCCGACCCACTGACGGTGGGCCTCCTCGATCGGATCGAGCGGAAGCGGACGTGGCCGAGACATGAACCCGATCATTCCATGCCGGAACCGCCGAGCGTCGCAGCATCGCGCACCCGAGGGTGCCCATTGCGATCACCCTGAATCCAAGCCTGGCAGCCCACACCCCGACACGGCATCCTCGATGGCGAGGCGGGCGTGGCTGAGTGGTTGAGGCAACGGTCTGCAAAGCCGTTCACGCGGGTTCGATTCCCGCCGCTCGCTCGAAGGCAGCAGGGTGCGCTGTCCAGGTGCCCGGTCCGACGACATGCCACGTCGGACCGGGCATCGCTCTGTTCGGAGGGTTCAGCTCAGGCCCGAGAAGTCGCGGAGCACAACGTGATTGCGGTCGGCGAAGGTGCCGAGGGTGTAGTCGGGGAGCAGGCCGAAGTATTCGGCGCGGGTGACGGTGCTCCAGCGGCGGGCCTCGGGGGTGCGGGTCTTGTAGAAGTTGACCGTGTAGCCGCCTTCGTACACGCGCAGCAGGCAGTAGCCGCCCGGGTACTCCTTCACCGAGGCGACCTCCAGGAATTCGACCGCGCAGGCGGCGTCGGGGCGGGTGCGCCGGGTGCGGTGGGTGTGGCCCGCGTGGTGCAGGAAGACGCCGGGAGCGCGGGCGTATTCGGCCTGCAGCGCGGCGCTGTCGGCGGCGTTCAGGACGAAACCCGGTCCGGCGGTGTTGGTCAGGCCGGATTCGGTGGTCACGGGGTGGTGTCCGAAAACCAGTGTGGGGCGGTCGGGGTCGGCGCGCAGGACGCGAGCCAGGGCGTCGAATTGGTCCCGGTCGATCCGGCCGCCGGAGCCGTCCGGTTCGCTGGTGTCCACGCCGAGGACGCGCAATCCGCCGAAATCGTGTTCGACGAGTTCCTGACGGGGGCCGAACACGTCGGCCCAGCAGTCGCGGTGGTCGGCGGGCGCGGGCGCGCACGCGGCGTAGTCCGCGCCCACGTGCGGGCGGTCGTGGTTGCCGCGCACCGCGAGGTAGTCGACGCCGGAAGCACCCCAGGCGTCCAGGCGGGCGCGCACCGATCGGGTCTGGTCGGGTGTGGCCTCCGCCGTCAGATCTCCGGCCAGCAGCAGGCGTTGCGCGCCGCGGTCCGGCAGTCGCAGATCCGCGAGCAGCGCGTCCAGCATCACCTCCGGATACGGTGGCAGGCCCGGTGATTGCGTGAATCCGGGCGGGAAGTCGCCCACCACCAGTCCGCTGACCGTCTCGCCGTAGTGCACGTCGTTGGCCAGTGCGAGCGTGCGCAGGAGCCGCCCGGGCGGCGGGACCGGCGTGGTGAACTCGCCGGTGGTCTCCGGCGAACCCGGCAGCAGGGTGGTCGCGGTGAGCGCGGGCACCGCGCGCACCCCTTCCGACCACGCCTCGAAACGGTAGCGCCGCCCGGGTTCCAGTCCGTCGACCTGCGCGTAGTGGTAGGGAGTCGGCTCGGAGGCGGCGTAGCGGACCGTCGCGGGCCCGTCGACCGGACCCACCCGCACCTCGCCGTGCGCGGGAACCGGGAGCAGGCGTCCGCCCGCGTCGGGGGACAGGGTCGTCCAGGTGAACACCGCCGAGGTGTCGGTCACCGTGACGACTTCCAGATCGGTGGCGACGAGCGCGGCTGGCCGCGCGCCCGCGCGTCCGGCACCGTGCGCCAACGCCGCCATCGCGAGCACGCCGAGCACGGTGCGCCGACTCGGTCCGCAGCAGGTCATGCCCGCGAGGGTACGGGAGCCCGGTGACGGATCAGCCGTCCAGCGGAACCCGCCCGAGCACGTCCCACCGATAGGCGCGGCCCTCCCTGCGCACCTCCACCAGGTCGACGGCGCGCACCCGCGTCGTCACCGGCGGGTCGTCGCGCACCGCCGCGACCGATTCGATCAGACGGGCGGCCGGACCGGCGGTGTTGAGGTAACCGACACCCAGATGTGGGCGCAGGTCGTCCGTGTCGGCGAGTTCGCCGCCCACCGGCCCGCTGACCTCGCGCAACGTGCGGTGCAGCGCCCGCACCGGAGCCCACGGCGCGACCGAGAACCGCAGCGCGCTGCGCGATCCCGTGAGCGGACCGACCTCCAGATCGAAGGCCGCGAGTTCGGCCGAACGGGCCTGCCCCGCCGCGAGCACCTGCGCCGCCGCGCGCGGGGGGACCGTCGTGGTCGCGCCGACCCGCAACACCGACAGGTGCAGGCCGTCCGGCGGCACCGCGTCCACGGTCGGGGCGGCCACGGCCCGCTGACACCGTTCGGCCAACGCCACCACCGCGGGATCGTCGAAGGTCAGATACCAGTAGTAGACCGACTGTCCCGGCGTCCACGCCTTCACCGACCAGTGGTCGGCCAGTTCCCGCACCGCGCGGAACGCGACCCAGTCGTTGTCGCGGATCTCGTGCGCCTCGTCGCGCACCGGCACGGTGGGCGGGAACGGCCGCTTCGGGCGGATCGGCGCGAACGCGAGCGTGTCGTGGCGGCGCGCGTAGGTGGCCGGACGCGGCGCGAGGACGTTCAATTCGACACTGCGCACCAGGATTTCGGGAACCGCGCCGCCGAAATGGTCGAGGCTGGGCGCGATGACCGCGTCGATCTCCAACGAGCGGACCACATTGATCAGGCGCGCCTCCGGATCGTCGGTGGCGGTGCTGAAGGTGACCGTCTTGGCCAACTCGTAGCCCAGGCGTCGGGCGTGGCTGCGGATCCTGGTCTCGTCCCACTGTTGGTGCACACCGGAGACGTCCTTGCGCAGGTATCCGATCGCCGTGGGAGCCTTACGCATTCGCTGTGCCGGCCGCCACCGGGGGAGCGGGGTGACCGGCCGCCGCCGATCGGGTGCGCGCGACGGGCGGATCCTGCTGGGGGAGCGACACCTGCTGCCTTCCTCGGTCGATGTGCGGGCAGCCGGAATCGAATGGTCGGCGCCCCAGGGGCACTGTATGGCGCGTGCCGGCGTGTCCTCCATCATCTTTCTCGAAATTTCTTGCGGGAACGGGAATGTGTGGGACGCGCCCGGCACTGGTGAGAAGGTCTACGTCGAAACCGAGGCAACGAGGGAGTGCGTATGTATGTGCGGCTGCTGGGTGGCGGGTCGGGCGACGGTGGTTCGCCGCGACTGTGGGCTTCCGACCGCGAGACGCTCGTGGTGCAGGGGTGGAAGACCGGCCACCGCGACCGCATCGAGATTCCGCACCGGTTGGTCGCCTACGCCGAACCAGGGACCTGTCTCACAGGTTTGCAGGACACCAACCGTGGCACTTTTATCGTGACCGGCACACTGGTCACCGACGTGGAGGCACTGGAGATCATGCAGATGCCGGGCCACGAGGCGGCCGTCGAGGTGGCGATCGGACAGGAGTTGATGCCGGATGCGGCTCTACCGGCGTGAAGCGCTACACGAGTTATTGGCGCAGGCGCGGGAGCGCGCTTTCCATCTCGAGACCCGCGACGAATATCGCTCGGATTCCGAACATTCCGCGATGACCGCCTTCCTCGCGGGCCGAACCGCCGACCCGGTCGGCGCGTGGTTCCGGCCGTGGGCGCTGCTGGTCGCCCAGACCAGGGCACGCGGTGTCGCGGTCGACCGCGCGCGCATCGTGACCACCCCGCACGGCCCCTACACCCGCTACCTGTTGGCCCTCACTCCCCACAACATCGCCGCCGGGGAGGACGTGCGCTGGCTGCCGCGCCACGACGCCGACCCCGCCGACGCCGCCGCCGACGATTTCTGGCTCATCGACGACCGGTTGGTGGCCTACTCCGTCTTCGACGCCGAGGACTGGTGGTCCGGCGTCGCCGCCACCGCCGACCCCCGCGTCGTCGCCTACGCCCGCGAGATCCGTGACCGCGTGTGGTCCGCCTCGACCCCGCACGCCGGCTACCCGCAGTGACCGACGTGGACCAGGCCCGGCAAGCACTGGGCGCGCGATTGCGCGAGTTGCGCACGGCCGCCGGGCTGTCCGGCGCGCGCTTGGCCGATTTCGCCGGCTGGCCCGCCTCCAAGGTCTCCAAACTCGAACACGGCCGCCAACTGCCCACCGAACAGGACCTCGTCGACTGGTGCCAGCTCACCGACGCCGACCTCGCGCTGCCCGATCTGATCGCCACCGTCCGCAACGTCAACGCCGCCTACCTCGAATGGCGACGGGTGATCGCCGACGGCCACGCCCGCCGCCAACGCCAGAGCATCGAACTCGAATCGGTCACCCGCCTGATCCGCGGCTACGACCCGCTGATCTCCACCGGCCTGTTGCAGACCCGCGCCTACGCCGAGGCGATCCTGTCGCGCTGCATCGAATTCGCGGGCGGCGCCAACGATCTCGCCGAAGCGCTCGACGCCCGCATGGCCCGCCAAGCCGTCCTGCGCGACGGCGTGCACCGCTTCCATTTCCTGATCGGCGAACCCGCGCTGCACACCGGCGTCGGCGATGAAACCGTCCGCCGCGGCCAACTCACCCACCTGCTCGACCTCATGTCCCTGACCCGCGTGGTCATCGGCGTCGTCCCCATGAGCGCCGAATTCCTCTACACCACCACCAATTTCGTCATCTACGACCGCCGCCGCGTGCACGTCGAAACCGTCACCGCCCAACTCACCATCACCCAACCCCGCGAACTGGTCCAATACGAACGCACCTTCACCGCCCTCACCGAACGCGCCCTCTACGGCGAAGCCGCCCGCACCATGATCACCAACGCCCTCTGACCCGACTGTCTTTCTGTACCCGGAACCCGGTGTCGCAGGGCTCCCTACGCGTCGGTCGGCAGGAGTCGAAATGACGCGAAACCGGGGGTGAGAGGTTCGATGGCGCGGAAGTCGCGTTGGTCGAGGGTGAAGATGCGGTCGGTCTTGTACTTGTCGGCGAGCGCGACGCCGACCGCGTCGGCGAGGTCGAGTTGCAGTCCCTCGTACTTCGCTCGGACCGACTGTGCCGCCGACAGGTCGACGTGCTTCAGCTCGGCGAGTCGATATCGTCCTTCGATGGCTCGGCTCAGCAGTGCGTCGGTGATCGCCATCGCCGCGGAGAAGCCGAGGTCGCGCCGGGTCAGGTGATCGAGCTCCGTCAGCACCAACGGCGAGATGACCAAGGTTTCGCGTTCCATCACGCGCAGCGCTCGCCGATGCTCTTCCTGGTCGGCGTCGAACGCGGCGAAGAGCGCCGAGGTGTCGGCGACGACGATCATCGACGGGCCGCCCGCTGCTTGATCTCCTGGTAGATGTCCTCGCGCATTTCGTCGGCGTCGCGCGAACGTCCGCTGTGGAAGACGGGTAGCGGCGCGTTGTCGCGCGGCCGTTCGGAAGCGTCCAGCAACATCGCTATGCCTCGACGGATCAGCTCGGCCTTGCTCACCCCGGTCGCCGCGGCCTCCGCGTCGAGCCGGACCTCGAGCTCGTCGGGGAGATACACGGTCGTCTTGTTCATGCCATATATGGTACCACCCGTCATTCTCGCGACGCCGATACCCGAATGACCCGAAAGCTGATCGCGGACCGATGGTTTCGATTCCGCTCGAACTGCCGCACTCACCTGGCTTCGAAACAGATATGGGACCGCCGACAGCGGTCCCATATCTCGGTGCCCTCGGCAGGATTCGAACCTGCGGCCTTCTGCTCCGGAGGCAGACGCTCTATCCCCTGAGCTACGAGGGCGGGATAGATCCGGTCGGAGATGTAGCCGTCCGATCGGGCGGGGAAAGCGTATCGCATCGGGGGGCGTGCGCCAAAAAGGGTGGATGCGGTGCGGGATTGGGGGTCAGTTCAGGGGGAGTGGGGTGCCGCCGCGTGCGGTGAGCAGGGTGGTGATGAGCTGGGATTCGTTGGTCTGGGTGGCGGCCATGGTGGCGGCGAGGGTGCTCACGGCGGTGGTCTCGGCGTGCTGGGCCGCGTATTCGATCATGGGCAGGCCGCCTCGGTGGTGGCGCAGCATGAGTTGCAGGAACATGCGGTCCAGGTCGGCCGGGTCGGCGCGGCGCAGCGCGGCCAGTTCCTCGGCGCTCGCCATTCCGGGCATGCTCGCCGCCGGTCCGGACATGTGGTGTTCGGCGCTCGTGCCGTGTTCGTGGCCGCCCTGCGGTTCGGTCATCCAGCCCATGTATCCGTCGACGCTCTGCGCGGGTTTGCCCCACCACTGCAACCAGCCCTGCATCCGGCCGACCTGGGCCTGCTGGGTGGTCATGATGTCGTAGGCGAGCCTGCGCACGTCGGTGTCGGTGGAGCGCAGCAGCGCGATGCCCGCCATCTCCACGGCTTGGGCGTGGTGAGCGGACATGTCCTGGGTGAAGCCGATGTCGACCGGACCGGGGTCGGGTTCGCCGCCGCCGTCGAGCGGGATGCGGGCGAACACCCCGATCGCGAAGCCGAGCACGATCAGGCCGATCGCCCCGAGTACCAGCAGCGCCGGACCCTGCCGCCGCGCGGACGCGCCGTCACCCGCGTGCCCCGTCACCGCCTGCTCGGCCGCGCCGCCGGAATCAGCATCGCTGGAGTCCGCACCGCTGGAGTCCGCACGGCGGGAATCCGCGCTCCCCGAATCCGCGCTCCCCGAATCCGCGCCGCCGGAATCCGCGGTGCCGCCTGCCGCCGAGACCGGAGCCTCGGTGACAGCGTCCTCGCCGGCCGGACCGGTGGACTCGGGCCCGCTCACTACTGCCCCGGCTGCGCCGGTTCGGGAACCAGCCCGGTCGGCAGTGTGGGCACGCCGGGGATACCGCCCGGCATGCCGGGGATGCCGCCGGTGCCGCCACCGAGTTCACTGGCGTCGGTGGCCAGGCCGGAGCCGTCCATCGGCACCGCGTTCGGTCCGGGCGGGGAGGCGTCGAAGGGGGCGGGGTTGTCCCGGTCGAAGTACGGGTTGGAGCAGTCCGCGCCGACCTCGGGGTAGGCGTAGGGGTTCTGCCGCAGCGCGGTGATGAACTGGTTGATGCGCTTGTCGTCGGGGCTGTCCAGCTTCAACTGGTGACCCCACGACTGCAAGGAGATCGCTTTGTCCAGACCCGGGTACGGCGACATCAGCGTGTACGCCTTGCCGTCGACCTTCTTGCTGAGGGTCTCGACACCGGAGGCGTCGACCTTGTCGGGGTTGTAGGCGATCCACACCGCACCGTGTTCGAGGGAGTGCACCGCGTTCTCGGTGCGGATCGGCTTGCTGTAGACGACGCCGGTGCAGGCGGCCCAGGCCGAGTCGTGCGGTCCGCCGAAGGCCGGGGTGCGGTCGTAGGCGACGCGCTGGTCGGCGCTGACGTGTTTGCCCGCGCCTTGGGCGTAGTCGACCTTCAGCACGCCCTCGATCTGGTCGGAGGGGTCCTGTTTCTGCGCGCTGGGCGTGTATTTGTCCAGCTCGGCCTGCTCGCGGTATTTCGGGACCAGGCTGTAGGCCAGCGCGCCGATCAACGCGACGATGACGGCGGCCGCGCCGATGGCCAGCCACGGGATCTGACGATTCCCCGGCAGTTTGCCCTTGCCGCCACCGCCCTTCTTGGCGGAAGGCGAGGTCTTTCCCGCGGCTCGGACGGCCTTGGCCGACTTCGAGGCGCTGTTGCTACTCGGCATCGCTCGTTGTGCTCTCTCGACGTGGTGATCGCTCTGTCTGCGTGGTGCCCGCCCGAAGGTGTTCACCTGCCCAGACCATAGGATAGAGACTCGTGACTCCAGCTGACCTTGCAGATCTCCTCCGGGCCACCGCCGCGCGGGTGCTCGTCGAACGTGGACTGGACCCTCAGGTCCTCCCCGCCGAGGTCACCGTGGAGCGCCCGCGTAATCCGGAACACGGCGACTATGCCACGAATGTGGCGTTGCAGGTGGGCAAGAAGGCGGGCGTGAACCCCCGCGAGCTGGCGGGCTGGTTGGCCGAGGCGCTCGGCGCGGACGCGGGTGTCGCCTCCGCCGATGTCGCGGGCCCCGGCTTCCTCAACATCCGCTTGGCCGCCGCCGCGCAGGGCGCGATCCTGACCCAGGTGCTGGCGGCCGGTCCGGCCTTCGGCACCGCCGAGGTGATGAAGGGCACCAGCATCAATCTGGAGTTCGTCTCGGCGAATCCCACGGGTCCCATCCATCTCGGCGGCACCCGCTGGGCCTCGGTCGGCGACGCGCTGGGCCGCATCCTGGCCGCGCAGGGCGCCGAGGTGACCCGGGAGTACTACTTCAACGACAACGGCGCGCAGATCGACCGCTTCGCCGATTCGCTGGTGGCCGCCGCCACGGGCGTGCCGACCCCGGAGAACGGGTACGCGGGCGCGTACATCTCCGAGATCGCGGGCACCGTCGTCGAACGGCATCCCGGTGCGGCGGAGTTGCCCCCCGACGAGCGTCACGAACTGTTCCGACGCGAGGGCGTGGAGTTGATGTTCGCCCACATCAAGCGGACGCTGCACGATTTCGGCACCGATTTCGACGTGTATTTCAACGAGAGTTCGCTGTTCGCCTCGGGTGCGGTGGAGCGCGCGGTGACGGAGTTGAAGGCGTCGGGCAACCTCTACGAGAAGGACGGCGCGTGGTGGATCGCCAGCACCGAGTACGGGGACGACAAGGATCGCGTCGTCATCAAGAGCGACGGCGCCTCGGCCTATATCGCCGGTGACATCGCCTACTTCCAGGACAAGCGTTCGCGCGGCTTCGACCTGTGCATCTACATGCTCGGCGCGGACCATCACGGCTACATCGGCAGGCTCAAGGCCGCCGCGGCCGCGTTCGGCGACGACCCGGACACCGTGGAGGTGCTGATCGGCCAGATGGTGAATCTGGTCCGCGACGGCGTCGCGGTGAAGATGAGCAAGCGCGCGGGCACCGTGGTCACCCTCGACGATCTCGTCGAGGCGATCGGCGTGGACGCCGCGCGGTATTCGCTGGTGCGCTCGTCGGTGAATTCGAGCATCGACATCGATCTGGACCTGTGGACCAAACAGGACACCGTCAATCCGATCTACTACGTGCAGTACGCCCACGCGCGCACCTGCCGCATCATCGACAACGCCGCGGCGTTCGACTTCGCTTCGGTCGCACCGGATCTCGGTCTGCTGACCGCCGACCGCGAGGGGGAGCTGATCCGCACGATCGGCGAGTACCCGCGGGTGGTGGCCACCGCGGCGCAGATGCGCGAACCGCATCGCGTCGTGCGCTATCTCGAAGAATTGGCGGGCGCGTACCACCCGTTCCAGTCCGACGACGAGATGCGGGTGCTGCCGCGCGGTGACGAACCGGTCGACGCCCGCAACGCCGCCCGTCTCGAACTGGTCAAGGCGACCAGACAGGTCCTGGCCAACGGGCTCGGTCTGCTGGGCGTCAGCGCGCCGGAGCGGATGTGAACCCGGTGGCGGTCGCCGCCGAATCCAGGAAGGAAGGCCCCGTGAGCCAGCGCAGCGAGGTGGAGTCATGAGCGCGCATCCCGCCGGTCCCCGGCACGCCGAGATCCCGCACGCCCCGAATCTGCCGGAGCGCCCGTCGGATCCGCGGCAGATGATCGATCTGCCCGCGAACGTGTGGCCGCGCAACGCTTCTCGCGACGCCGACGGTTCGGTTCGGTTGGCGGGCGTCCCGGTGGCGGCGTTGGCCGAGCGGTTCGGCACCCCGCTGTTCGTCGTCGACGAGGAGGATTTCCGTTCCCGCTGCCGCGATATGGTCGCGGCCTTCGGCGCGGACGCGCGGGTGCACTACGCGTCCAAGGCGTTCCTGAGCGCCGAGATCGCGCGCTGGATCCGCGACGAGGGCCTGTCGCTGGACGTGTGTTCCGGCGGCGAACTCGCCATCGCGCTGCACGCGGAGTTCCCGCCCGAGCGGATCGCGTTGCACGGCAACAACAAATCGGTCGCCGAACTGGAGACGGCCGTGACCTCCGGGGTCGGGCACGTCGTGGTCGACTCGCTGATCGAGATCGAGCGGCTCGAGGCGGTCGCGGCGCGCGCGGGCGTGGTGCAGGACGTGCTGGTCCGGGTCACCGTCGGCGTGGAAGCCCATACCCACGAATACATCTCGACCGCGCACGAGGATCAGAAGTTCGGCTTCTCGATCGCGGGCGGCGACGCGATGGAGGCGCTGGCGCGGGTCTTCGAGGCCGAGAACCTGCGCCTGGTCGGCCTGCACAGCCACATCGGTTCGCAGATCTTCGAGATCGACGGTTTCGAGATCGCCGCGCGTCGGATGCTGGGTCTGCTGCGCGAGGCCATCGACAAGTTCGGGGCCGAGCGCACCGCGCAGATCGCCACCCTGGATCTCGGTGGCGGACTGGGCATCTCCTATCTGCCCAATGACGACCCGCCGCCGCTGGACGAATTCGCGGCCAAGTTGCGCGGTCTGGTCGAGGCCGAGGCCGCGCACGCCGGACTGCCCACCCCGCGCATCGCGGTCGAACCGGGCCGCGCGATCGCGGGCCCGGGCACCGTCACCCTCTACGAGGTCGGCACCACCAAGGACGTCTCGCTCGACGGCGGTCTGCGCAGGCGCTATGTCAGCGTCGACGGCGGTATGAGCGACAACATCCGTCCCGCGCTGTATCAGGCCGACTACGACTGCCGACTGGTCTCGCGTTCCTCCGAGGCGCAGGCCGTGGTCGCGCGCGTGGTCGGAAAGCATTGCGAGAGCGGCGACATCGTCATCCGTGACACCTGGATGCCCGCCGATGTCGGTCCCGGCGACCTGATCGCGGTCGCCGCCACGGGCGCCTACTGCTACTCGATGTCGAGCCGGTACAACCAGTTGACCCGGCCCGCGGTGGTCGCGGTGCGCGACGGTCACGCCCGACTGATCCTGCGCCGGGAGACCGTCGCCGATCTGCTGAGCCTGGAGGTGGAACAGTCATGACCGAACCGGTCAAGAACGGTCCCTGGGGCGCCGAGCGTCCGCTGGGCGTCGCCGTCCTGGGAATGGGCAACGTCGGCACCGAGGTGGTCCGCATCCTGCGCGAGCACGCCGACGAACTGCGTTCGCGGGTCGGCGCGCCGGTGGTGTTGCGCGGTGTCGCGGTCCGCACCCTGGACACCGACCGCGGCGTACCGGCCGAACTGCTCACCACCGACGCGCAGGCGCTGGTGGCGCGGCCCGACGTCGATCTGGTCGTCGAGGTGATCGGCGGCATCGATCCGGCGCGCACGCTGATCCTGGCCGCGCTGAACGCGGGCAAATCCGTGGTGACCGCCAACAAGGCGCTGTTGGCCGACTACACCGGCGAACTCGCGGCGGCGGCCGAACGCAATCGCGCCGACCTCTACTTCGAGGCCGCGGTGGCGGGCGCCATCCCCGTCGTGCGCCCGCTGATCCAGTCGCTGTCCGGCGACCGGGTCGACCGCGTGGTCGGCATCGTCAACGGCACCACCAACTTCATCCTGTCCGCGATGGACGAGACCGGCGCCGACTATCACGCCACGCTGGCCGAGGCCACCGGCCTGGGCTACGCCGAAGCCGATCCGACCGCCGACGTGGAGGGCTTCGACGCCGCCGCCAAGGCCGCGATCCTGGCCTCGCTGGCCTTCCACACCCGCGTGACCGCGGCCGATGTGTACCGCGAGGGCATCTCGAAGATCACCGCCGAGGATCTGGAGACGGCCTCCGCGCTGGACTGCACCGTCAAACTGCTCGCCATCTGCGAGCGGGTTCCGGCGGCCGCGGGCGAGCCCGCCCCGAGCCAGGGCGGCAAGGAGCGCATCTCGGTGCGCGTCTATCCGGCGCTGATCCCGCGTCGTCATCCGCTGGCGGCCGTCTCGGGCGCGTTCAACGCCGTGGTGGTCGAGGCCGAGAACGCGGGCAGGCTGATGTTCTACGGGCAGGGCGCGGGCGGCGCCCCCACCGCCTCGGCGGTGCTCGGCGATCTGGTGATGGCGGCGCGGAACAAGTTCTTCGGTGGCCGCGCGCCGGGTGAATCGGTTTATGCTGAGCTACCGATCGCGCCGATCGGCGATACGCCGACCCGCTACCACGTGAACTTGCAGGTCGAGGACGTCCCCGGCGTCCTGGCCAAGGTGGCGGGCGAATTCGCCAACCACGGGGTCAGCATCTCCACCGTCCGCCAGGAAGGGCACGGCGAAGGTGCGCGCCTGGTCGTGGTCACCCATCAGGCGGTGGAGTCGGCGCTCGCGGACACCGTCGCCGCCCTCGCGGAGATGGCATCCGTCACATCCGTGACCAGCGTCTTGAGATTGGAAGGCACCGAGGAATGAGTACGACTGGCATCGGCGGAAACGCGGTCGCGCCCCAGGCGGGCGTGCACGCGCGCTGGCCCGGCCTGATCGCGGCCTACCGCGACCGGTTGCACGGTGCGGCGGACTGGGAGCCGGTCACGCTGTTCGAGGGCGGCACTCCGCTGGTTCCCGCGCCGCATCTGTCGGAACTGACCGGCTGCGAGGTCTACCTCAAGGTCGAGGGCGCGAATCCGACCGGTTCCTTCAAGGACCGCGGCATGACGATGGCGATGACCGACGCCAAGTACCGCGGCCAGAAGGCCGTGCTGTGCGCGTCCACCGGCAACACCTCGGCGTCGGCGGCCGCCTACGCCACCCGGGCCGGGATGAGCTGCGCGGTGCTGATCCCGCAGGGCAAGATCGCGATGGGCAAACTGGCCCAGGCCGTCATGCTCGGCGCGAAGGTCATCCAGGTCGACGGCAACTTCGACGACTGCCTCGAGCTGGCCAGGAAGGTCACCTCGGACTTCCCCGAGGTCGGTCTGGTGAACTCGGTGAACCCGGCCCGCATCGAAGGGCAGAAGACGGCCTCCTTCGAGATCTGCGACGTGCTCGGCCGCGCCCCCGACGTGCACGCGCTGCCCGTGGGCAACGCGGGCAACATCACCGCGTACTGGCGCGGCTACCGCGAATACCACGCCGACGGCATCGTCGGCGGCCTGCCGCGGATGCTCGGCGTGCAGGCCGCGGGCGCCGCTCCGCTGGTCAACGGCGCCCCGGTCGCGAATCCGGAGACCATCGCGACCGCGATCCGGATCGGCGCGCCCGCGTCCTGGAACAGCGCGGTCGAGGCCAAGGAGCAGTCCGGCGGCATGTTCCGCGCGGCCACCGACGAAGCCATTCTCGAGGCGTACCGCTTGGTCGCGGCGGCCGAGGGCGTGTTCGTCGAGCCCGCCTCGGCGGCCAGTGTCGCCGGCGTGCTCGCCGCGCATCGCGAAGGGTGGCTCGATTCCGGGCTGACGGTGGTCTGCACCGTCACCGGCAACGGGCTCAAGGATCCCGACACCGCCCTGCTCGGTATGCCGCAGGTCCAGGCGATCGCCGTCGATCCGGTCGCGGTGGCCGCCGAACTCGAGCTGGCCTGAGTTGAATTCGCGCGAGAGTCAGCTGATCTCACGGACGCTGCCCGCCGGATTGGCCGTGACGGCGCGGGTGCCCGCGTCCACGGCCAACCTCGGCCCCGGTTTCGATTCCCTGGGCATGGCCCTGGGCATCTACGACGAGATCGAGGTGCGCACGACCGATTCCGGCCTGAGCATCCGCGTCGAGGGCGAGGGCGCCGACGACGTGCCGTGGGGGCCTTCGCATCTGGTGGTGCGCGCGATCGAGCGCGGCCTGGAGTCGGTGGGGGTCTGGGCGGACGGACTCGATGTGGTGTGCCGCAACGTGATTCCGCATTCGCGCGGTCTGGGCTCCTCGGCCTCGGCCGTGGTCGGCGGACTCGCGGCGGGGTGCGCGCTGGCGGCGAAGTTCGATCCGGATCTGGCCGTGGACGCCGACCGGTTGGTCCAACTGGCCTCGGAATTCGAGGGTCATCCCGACAACGCCGCGGCCAGTGTGCTCGGCGGAATCGTGGTGTCCTGGACCGAAACCGCCGCCGACCTGGTCGTCGGTGAGTTCGCCGCGGAACCGGACCCGGGTCGGGTCTACCGCGCGGTGCGGCTGGACCCGCATCCGTCGCTGCATCCGATCGTGTTGATCCCCGAGGTGCGTTCCTCCACGGCGCACACCCGCGGACTGCTTCCCGACACGGTCTCCCACGGTGACGCCGCGTTCAACGTCAGTCGGGCCGCGCTGGCCGTGGTCGCCATGACCCAGCGTCCCGACCTGCTGTTGCCCGCCACCTGCGACCGGCTGCACCAGACCCAGCGCGCGCCCGCGCTGCCGCTGACCACGGCCTGGATCGCGCGGTTGCGGGCGGTGGGGATCGCCGCGACGGTGTCCGGGGCGGGCCCGACCATTCTGGCTCTGGGGACCAGCGGTTTCCCGGCGGAACTGCGCGAAATCGCGGCCAGGGACGGTCTGCGCGTGGTCGAACCGGGACTCGCCGAGGGCGTCCTGGTGGGTTGACGGCGAGTCTGTCTTGCCGAGTCTCACGTTTCCCAGCTATCCTGGGCATGTCCGTACATCGTGCGCATCAGACGCCGGTGCTTCATCAGGGCAATCGCTCCAGCAGGCTCCAGGCTCGAGCCTCCAGGCCATGGGGGTGCTGCGTAGCTGCGCAACTGGAATGATCTCTCCCACCATTCATATCCGGTGGCGAAGCCGCCGGTCCGGCGGGGCAGGTGATTTACGGCATCCGAGTCCGGCACGGTGCCCGGACTGCGGGACGAACCCTCGAATCAGCACACGGCAGTCGAGGGAAGGAAAGGATTTCCGTGACAGATACGGACCTGCTCGCGACCCCCGGGGTGGAATCAAACTCGAATTCCTCGGGTGGCCGCGATAGTGACTCCGGACAGATTTCGAAGATGAGCGAACATACCGACGTCGCACGATCGGGGCTGACTGGAATGTTGTTGCCGCAGTTGCGCGCGCTGGCGGGGGAGCTCGGTATCCGAGGCACCTCCGGAATGCGCAAGGGCGATCTCATCGCCGCCATCAAGGAGAATCAAGCCGGAAAGCCCGCGAAAGCGGAGAAGCCCGCCCGTGGCGAGTCGAAAGGCGAGCAGGCGACCCTCGAGGTGACGCCGCAGCCGGAGAAGACCGCGCCCGCGAAGGCCACCGCCGTCAAACAGGCCCCGGCCAAGGAAGAAGCGCCCAAGGCCGCCGAGGCCGCGCCGTCGAAGTCGGCCACCGCCGATTCCGGCGCCCCGGCCGATTCCGCCGACGATTCGGGCCGCGAACCGGCCCAGCGTGGCCGTGGTCGCCAGCGGCGCGGCCGTGACCAGGCGCGATCCGGCGGCGGCGAGACCGCGCCCGCCGAGGCGCGTGGTGACGAGCCGAAGCAGGAGTCCGACCAGGGCGAGCGTCGCCGCGAGCGCAATCAGGGCGAGCGCAACCAGGATCGCAACCAGAACGGCAGCGGCAATCGCGGCGGTGACAACCGCGGTGACAATCGTGGCGAGGGCAACCGCGGCGGTGACAACCGCGGCGAAGGCAATCGCGAAGGCAATCGCGACGGCAACCGTGGCGGTGACAACCGTGGTGGCGACAATCGCAACGATCGCGGCGGTGACGACGAGGAAGGCGGGCGCGGACGGCGCGGACGCCGGTTCCGCGAGCGTCGGCGCGGTCGCGACCGCGACGGCGGCACGGGCGGTGAGGCCCGTGAACTCGAGATCCGCGAGGACGACGTGCTCCAGCCGGTCGCGGGCATCCTCGACGTGCTGGACAACTACGCCTTCGTCCGCACCTCGGGCTACCTGGCCGGACCGAACGACGTCTACGTCTCGATGAATCTGGTCCGCAAGAACGGTCTGCGCCGCGGTGACGCGATCACCGGCGCGGTGCGCGCCCCGCGCGACGGCGAGCAGAGCAACCAGCGGCAGAAGTTCGATCCGCTGGTGCGCCTGGACACCGTCAACGGCGGTGACGTCGAGGCGGCCAAGCGTCGCCCCGAGTTCAGCAAGCTGACCCCGCTGTACCCGAATCAGCGCCTGCGGCTGGAAACCCAGCCGAACAAGCTGACCACCCGGGTCATCGACCTGATCATGCCGATCGGCAAGGGCCAGCGCGCTCTGATCGTGTCGCCGCCGAAGGCCGGTAAGACCACGATCATGCAGGACATCGCGAACGCGATCGCGACCAACAACCCCGAGTGCTACCTGATGGTGGTGCTGGTCGACGAACGTCCCGAGGAAGTCACCGACATGCAGCGTTCGGTGAAGGGCGAGGTCATCGCCTCGACCTTCGACCGTCCGCCGTCGGATCACACCTCGGTCGCCGAACTCGCCATCGAGCGCGCCAAGCGCCTGGTGGAGATGGGCAAAGACGTTGTGGTGCTGCTGGACTCGATCACCCGATTGGGCCGCGCGTACAACAACTCCTCGCCCGCCTCGGGTCGCATCCTCTCCGGTGGTGTCGACTCGACCGCGCTGTACCCGCCCAAGCGGTTCCTCGGCGCGGCGCGCAACATCGAGAACGGCGGTTCGCTGACGATCATCGCGACGGCGATGGTGGAGACCGGTTCCACCGGCGACACCGTCATCTTCGAGGAGTTCAAGGGCACGGGCAACGCCGAACTCAAGCTCGATCGCAAGATCGCCGAGCGGCGCGTGTTCCCCGCGGTGGACGTCAACCCGTCCGGTACCCGCAAGGACGAGCTACTGCTGAATCCCGACGAGGCGGCGGTGCTGCACAAGTTGCGCCGTGTGCTGTCGGGCCTGGATTCGCACCAGGCGATCGATCTGCTGATCGACCGCCTGAAGAAATCCAAGAACAACCTCGAGTTCCTGATGCAGGTCAGCAAGACCGCGCCGGGCGCGCTGGACGAGTGAGAACGCGGGGCTCCGTTGCGACGGGGCCCCGTTCCGCTTTTCGGGGGCGGAACAAATCCGTGGACAGGGGCGTTTCGGAAGGTGTCGGCGGATCTGGCATACTGGTTCGCCGTGCGTCTGCGCCCCGCAGACAATCCCGCCTAGTCGGTTCCGGTTCACGCTCACGGCTCTGCTGACGCGGAGCGGGCGACCCGGCGACCATTCTCGAGAGGACACCCATGAAGGCAGGAATTCACCCGACCTACGTCGACACCACCGTCGTCTGCGGTTGCGGCAACACCTTCCAGACTCGCAGCACCAAGGAGTCCGGACACATCACCGTCGAGGTCTGCTCGCAGTGCCATCCGTTCTACACCGGCAAGCAGAAGATCCTCGACACCGGTGGTCGCGTGGCCCGCTTCGAGGCCCGCTACGGCAAGCGTGCCGGCAAGAAGGCCGACGCCAAGTAGCTTCCCCGCCGACGCCCGGTCCTGCACAGCAGGCCGGGCGTCGGTGCGTTTCAGCGGTCGTTCCCGACACCGCCCAGATTCACCGAGAGGAAGCACCACCATGACGCAGCCGTCCGCGATCGACGACATTCTGGCCGAGCACGCGGGTCTGGAGACGCAGTTGGCCGATCCGGCGCTGCACAACGATCCCGGCGCGGCCCGACGGGTGGGCAAGCGGTTCGCCGAACTGGCCCCGATCATGTCCACCTACACCAAGCTGACCGCCGCGCGCGACGACCTCGAGGCCGCCGAGGAGTTGGCGGCCGACGACGCCGCGTTCGCCGCGGAGATCCCCGACCTGCGCACCCGCATCACCGAACTCGAGCAGTCGCTGGCCGATCTGCTGGCCCCGCGCGACCCGCACGACGGCGACGACGTGGTGCTCGAGGTGAAATCCGGTGAGGGCGGCGAGGAATCGGCGCTGTTCGCCGCCGAACTGGCGCGCATGTACACCCGCTACGCCGAACGGCACGGGTGGAAGGTCGAGATCCTCGGCGTCACCGAATCCGATCTGGGCGGCTACAAGGACGCGACGCTGTCGATCAAGAGCCGTGACGCCGCCCGCGACGGCGTCTGGTCGCGCCTGAAGTGGGAGGGCGGCGTGCACCGGGTGCAGCGGGTGCCGGTGACCGAATCGCAGGGCCGCATCCACACCTCGGCCGCGGGCGTGCTCATCTATCCCGAACCCGACGAGGTCGAGCAGGTGCAGATCGACGAATCCGATCTGCGCGTCGACGTCTACCGGTCCTCGGGCAAGGGCGGTCAGGGCGTCAACACCACCGACTCCGCGGTCCGCCTCACCCATCTGCCCTCCGGCATCGTGGTGACCTGCCAGAACGAGCGCTCCCAACTCCAGAACAAGGCCCGCGCGATGCAGGTGTTGGCGGCGCGGTTGCAGGCGCTGGCCGAGGAACAGGCCGATCAGGAGGCCGCCGCCGGCCGGGCCAGTCAGATCCGCACCGTCGATCGCTCCGAACGCATCCGCACCTACAACTTCCCGGAGAACCGCATCGCCGACCACCGCATCGGCTTCAAGGCGCACAACCTCGACACCGTGCTGCAAGGCGAGTTGGACGCGCTGCTGGACGCGCTGGCCAAGGCCGACCGCGAAGCGCGCATGTCGGCCGAATGAGCACCCTCCGGCGCGGCCGGGACGCGGTACCGGACGGGCCGACGACGACGACCGCGCTACGTCCGGCCATCTCGGCCGCGACGGAGACGCTGCGCGCGGCCGGGGTGCCCAGCCCGCGCGTCGACGCCGAGGAACTGGCCGCGCACCTGCTCGGCGTGTCGCGCACCCGGTTGCTGCTGGCGCCGCCGGTCGACGCGGAATTCCTCACGCGTTACCGCGAATTGGTGGCTCGCCGGGCCGAGCGCGTCCCGCTGCAACACCTCACCGGACTGGCCGTGATGGGCGCGCTCGACCTCGCGGTCGGCCCCGGCGTGTTCATCCCGCGTCCGGAGACCGAACTGCTCCTCGACTGGGCGCTGCGCTTCCTGTCCGGCGTCCCTCGCGACCCCGCGCCGATCGTGGTCGACCTGTGCACCGGTTCGGGCGCACTCGCGCTGGCCGTCGCGCACGCCAGGCCGGACGCGCGGGTGCACGCCGTCGAACTCGATCCCGACGCCTTGATCTGGGCCCGCCGCAACGCCGAAGCCCGCAGCGCCGCGGGTGACACCGCGATCGCGCTGCACGCCGCCGACGCGACCGACCCCTCCCTGCTCACCGACCTCGACCGCCGGGTGGACCTGATCGTCTCCAACCCGCCCTACATCCCCGACGGCGCGGTCCTCGACCCCGAGGTCACCGAGCACGACCCGCACCGCGCGCTGTTCGGCGGCCCCGACGGACTCGACGTCGTCCGCGGGATGCTCCCCGTACTGACCAGGCTCGCGCGCCCCGGTGCCGGCCTGGCGATCGAACACGACGACGCCAACGGGACCGAATTGGCCGCGCTGCTCGGCGCGGACCTCGCTTTCACCGAGATCGTCGAACACCCCGACTTCGCCGGCAAGCCCCGTTTCGTCACCGCGCGCCGTACCGACACACCCTGAGCCCGTCACCGACGTCGAGGCCGGTGGACGCGATAGCGCCGGTGAACCGACGCCGTGACAGGATGGAGCCCGTGAGCACCGTCTACGACTGCGGCGATCCCGGTTCGCGCGCCGCCGGACTGTCCGCGGCCACCAGCGCCCTCAAGTCCGGGCGGCTGGTCGTGATGCCGACCGACACCCTCTACGGCTTGGCGGCCGATGCCTTCGACTCCAGTGCGGTCAACGCGCTGCTGGCGGCCAAGCGCCGCGGTCGCGACATGCCGGTCCCGGTGCTGGTCGGTTCCTGGAACACCATCGACGGCCTGGTCTTCTCGGTGCGACCGCAAGCCCGCGAACTGATCCGGGCGTTCTGGCCGGGCGGGTTGAGCCTGGTCGTGCAGCAGGCGCCGTCGCTGGCCTGGGATCTCGGCGACACCCGCGGCACGGTGATGCTGCGCATGCCGCTGCACCCGGTCGCGCTGGAACTGCTCGCCGAGGTCGGTCCGCTGGCGGTGTCCAGCGCCAACGTCTCCGGTCAGCCGCCCGCCACGACGGCCGACCAGGCCCGCGATCAGCTCGGCGACCTGGTCGGGGTCTACCTCGACGGCGGTCCCGCCGATCACGCCGTCGCCTCGACCATCGTCGACCTGACCGCCGATCAGCCCCGGATCCTGCGCGAGGGCGCGGTCTCGGTGCGCGAGATCGCCGAAGTACTGGGCACCTCGCCCGCCAAACTCCTCGACACCGCTCCGCAGCAGGGGTGATCCGCCCGGCCGCGACCGGGCGATCCACCGCCGCGGACCGGGTTCGGCCGTGCCGCCGGGGCAGTGCGAAGATGGGCGGCATGTTCCGCAACGTTCGCCGTCCCCGCCCCTTCGGGGTGTCCCGGGCCGGAGTCGTCACCGTGGTCGCGTCCGGCGATCGCGTGCGCGGCCTCGCCCCGGATCTTCCGACCGGCCCCGTCCTCGACGGCGCGCGGCGGTGCGGCGAGTGATCGAGCCGCTGCGTTGATGGTCTCGTCGGGGGCGGTCGTCCCGCTCCGGGAACTCCTGCTGGTGCTGTTCGTCTCCGCGGTGGTCACGTTCTTGGCCACCGGCGGCATCCGGGTGCTCGCGATCGGTTTCGGCGCGGTGGCCGTGCCCCGGGAACGCGACGTGCACGTCAAACCGATCCCGCGGATGGGTGGCGTCGGCATCTACCTCGGCTTCGCCGCCGCGGTGCTGTTCGCCCACCAACTGCCCGCGCTGCGTCGCGGGTTCGACTACGGACCCCCCAACATCCCGATCACCGTGCTGGTCGCGGCCACCCTGATCGTGCTCGTCGGCATCGTCGACGACCGCTGGGGCCTGGACGCCCTCACCAAATTCGCCGGTCAGGTCACCGCGGCGGGTGTGATGGCCGCGATGGGGCTGAGCTGGTACAGCATCTACAACCCCTTCAGCAACACCACCGTGTTCCTGGACGCGTTGCAGGGCGGTCTGGTCACCGTCGCGGTCACCGTGACGTTGGTGAACGCGATGAACTTCGTCGACGGCTTGGACGGGTTGGCCGCCGGACTCGGGTTGATCTGCGCGGCGGCGATATTCGTCTTCGCCGTCGGATTGATGACCGAACAGGGTGGGTCGGTCGACACCTATCCGCCCGCATTGTTGGCCGCCGCGATGGCGGGAGCCTGCCTCGGATTCCTGCCGCACAATTTCCAGCCCGCCCGGATTTTCATGGGCGATTCCGGTTCCATGCTGATCGGCCTGGTGTTGGCCGCGGTCTCGACCAGCGCTTCGGGCCGCATTCCGTTGCAGGGTTTCGGCCCGCGCGACATCGTGGGTCTGCTCTCGCCGCTGCTGTTGGTCGGCGCGGTCATGTTCATTCCGGTGCTGGATCTGGTGCTGGCGATCATCCGGCGCGTGCGCGCGGGCGTGAGTTTCTCCACTCCGGACAAAATGCATCTGCACCACCGATTGCTCCAGATCGGACATTCCCATCGACGCGTCGTGCTGCTGATCTATTTGTGGGTCGGCGTGCTCGCATTCGGCGCGGTCGGCACCTCGCTGATGGATGTGCGACTGGTGGTCCTGCTGGTGGCGGGCGGCTTGGTTTTCGCGCTGGTGGTGACCGCTATTCCGGGTCTGCGCGGCGGGGAGCCCGCCGACGACCGTCAGGCCCCCGGGTAAAGTCGGTCGTCGTGAGCGAGTGGATCGAGAAGACGACGCCGGGTAAAGGCGTGCCGGGCGAGCGCGAGGGGCGGTCGTGAGCTCGACTCCGAAACCGGTCCCCGGCCCCGACGCCCCGTTGCGCGCGGCCCTGCGATACGGGCTGATCGGTCTCGCCGTCTTGGTCGTGCTGTCGGTGGCGCTGGGCACGGCGCTCGCGGGGACGCCCGGCCTGTGGGGCGCGCTGATCGGCGCGGCCATCGGCGGCGGCTTCATCCTCACCACCGCGGCGGTCATCCTGTTCGGCGCGAAGCTCCCGCCCAGCACCGCGGGCCTGGTCATGCTGGTCAGCTGGGTCGGCAAGGTGCTGGTCGTGCTGATCGTGGTGGGTGTGCTCAACAACTTCGCCTTCTACGACCGCACCGTGCTGTTCCTGACCGTGATCGGCGCGCTGCTGATCGTCCTCGGAGCCGAGACCTACGGTGTTCTGCGCCAGAAGGTTCCGTACGTGACCACCACCGCGGGCGATCCCGACCCCGAGCCGAGCGGCGAATAGCTTCACCCCCCTACACAGCGTCGTAGATAGCTTGGTAAAGTGTTGGTAAGCAAGCGACCAAGGTAGGGGGGATCACCGGATCCCTCGCCGTGCCGCTATGCTTACTGCCGTGCCGGGCCCCGAGGTTCCGGTTCTGCATGTCGACGAATGTCGCCGACACCCGTACAGACGCCCCGGGCGGGTTTTGCCGCGCAGCTGCTGACGAATTTCGAGCCGACCTGAGTCGACCCAATTGATCGTCAATGTCCGATCGAACCGCGGAAATGAACGTACCCGCGGCCCGAACACGGGAGAGAACGCTGAGCGTCACCACTTTGGCGGCCGAGTTCCACGCGCCGTCGCTTACCGACTTCTTCCCTCCAGCTGTGCTGTTCGAGGGAACGCCGTTCGAACTCGATCGATTGATGCTGGTTCGGCTGCTGATGACCGCGGTGCTGGTGGGTGTCATGCTCCTGGCTTTCCGCTCGCCGAAGATCATCCCGCGCGGACTTCAGAATGTCGCCGAGACGGGTCTGGTCTTCGTGAAGGAGCAGATTTGCGACGAGGTCCTCGGTAAGGAAAGCGGACGCAAGTTCTTCCCGCTGATCGCGACGATCTTCTTCACGGTTCTCTTTCTGAACTTCTCCGGCATCGTTCCGGGCTTGAACATCTCCTCGAACGCCCGAATCGGTATGCCGCTGGTGTTGGCCGCGGTCGTGTACGTGGTGTTCAACTACGTGGGTATCAAGAAGTACGGCTTCTTCAAGTACGTGCGCAGCAGCATCGTGGTGCCGAACGTGCCGCCCGCGCTGCACGTGCTGCTGATCCCCATCGAGTTCGTCTCGACCTTCATCCTGCGCCCGTTCACGCTGACCGTCCGACTCATGGCCAACATGCTGGCGGGCCACATCATGCTGGTGCTGTTCTTCAGCGCCACCTGGTTCTTCTTGTTCGACGCCGCCGCCTGGATGAAGGTGTTCTCGCCGTTCTCGCTGCTCGCCGGTCTCGGCTTCACGCTGTTCGAGATGCTGGTCATCTTCCTGCAGGCCTACGTGTTCGCGCTGCTGACCGCGGTGTACATCAGCCTGGCGCAGCACGCCGACGACCACTGACCCGACTCGCACGACCAAACGCCACAACCTGCTACACCGTGCCGACCGGCAGGTGAGCAACAGAAAGGGAATGGAAGACTAATGAGCCTCGCGTACCTGGCCCAGGAAGCCGCCACCTCCGAATCGACGTTCAAGGGCTTCGGCGCCATCGGCTACGGTCTGGCCGCCATCGGCCCCGGCATCGGCGTCGGCATCGTGGTCGGCAAGGCCATCGAGGGTATCGCCCGTCAGCCCGAGCTCCAGGGCACGATCCGCACCAACATGTTCCTCGGTATCGCGTTCACCGAGGCGCTGGCGCTGATCGGTCTCGTCGCCGGCTTCATTTTCTGATTCCGATGTACGAGATCACAGTGCTCGCGGCGTCCGAGGGAGAGGATGTGAATCCCCTCATCCCCGAGACGTACGACATCGTCTGGTCCGTGGTCTGCGTCGCGATCATCGCGGTGCTGTTCTACAAGTACGTCGTCCCGCGTCTGCTGAAGACGTTGGACGAGCGTACCGACAAGATCGAAGGCGGCATCGCTCGCGCGGAGTCCGCCCAGGAAGAGGCCAAGGCGACGCTGCAGCAGTACCAGCAGCAGTTGGCCGACGCCAGGCTCGAGGCCGCGCGCATCCGTGAGGACGCGCGTACCCAGGGCCAGCAGATCCTGGCGCAGATGCGTTCGGAGGCCCAGGCCGAGAGCGACCGCATCGTGGCCGCCGGTCACAGCCAGCTGGAAGCCCAGCGCCAGCAGATCCTGACCGAACTGCGTTCCGAGGTCGGCCGCACCGCCGTCGACCTGGCCGAGAAGATCATCGGGCAGTCGGTTTCGGACGACGCCAAGCAGGCGGCGTCGATCGAGCGGTTCCTCGCCGAACTCGACGACACCGATGCGGGCATCGGGGTCGGAAGGTAACGACGCGAAAGTGAGAAGCATGTACGCAGCGAGCCGCGAGGCGAGCGCCCGGTCCAGGGAGGCGTTGCGCGCCGCCCTGACCGGAAGCGACAGTGTTGCCGCGACGACGGGCTCGGAACTGTTCGCCGTCGTCGGGGTGCTGGACGACCAGCGTTCGCTGCGTGTTGCGCTCGCGGACGTGTCGGTGCCGGGTTCGGTGCGCGCCGAACTGAGTGAGCGGGTCTTCGGAAGCAAGGTCAGCGCCGCGACGCAGGCGGTGCTGACCACCGCCGTCGCCCAGGACTGGTCCCGCACCGCCGACCTCGTCGACACCTTGGTGTTGCTCGGTCAGGAAGCGCTGCTGGAGTCCGCGGGCGACAGCGGCCGGGCCGACGCGGTCGAGGACGAGCTGTTCCGGCTGGGCCGGATCGTCGCCGACAACCCCGATCTGGAGCAGGCGCTCTCGGATCGCGCGAAGCCCGCCTCGGCCAAGCGCGACCTGGTGGCGCGGCTGCTGACCGGCAAGGTCGAACCCATCACGCTGACCCTGGCCGAGCAGGTGGTGACCAGGCACAGCGCCGGGATCGGCGCGGCCTTCGACGAGCTGTCCGATCTGGCCGCCAACCGGCGCGATCAGATCGTGGCGCACGTGCAGGCCGCGATCACCCTGTCCGAACAGCAGCGCGATCGCCTCGCGGCCTCCCTCGGGCGCATCTACGGCAAGCCGGTCACGGTGCACGTGCAGGTCGACCCGAGTCTGCTGAGCGGCCTGGTCGTGCGCGTCGGCGACGACGTGATCGACGGCAGCGCCATCGGCCGACTGGAGCGGTTGCGACGCGAGCTGGCCTGAGCCTGCGCCGCCGCGCACCGCACCACCCCCCGACATTCGAGAACGACACAGCGAGAGCAGGAAGAACATGGCGGAGCTGACGATCTCCTCCGACGAGATCCGTAGCGCGATCGAGAGCTACACCCAGAGCTACAAACCCGAGACCTCCATCGAAGAAGTCGGTGTGGTCACCGACACCAGCGACGGCATCGCGCACGTCTCCGGTCTGCCCTCGGCGATGGCCAACGAGCTGCTCGAATTCCCGGGCGGTGTGCTCGGCGTGGCGCTGAACCTCGAGGATCGCGAGATCGGTGCGGTCATCCTCGGCGAGTACGCCGAGATCGAGGAGGGCCAGCAGGTCCGCCGCACCGGCGACGTGCTCTCGGTTCCGGTCGGTGACAAGTTCCTCGGTCGCGTGGTCAACCCGCTCGGCCAGCCGATCGACGGCCTGGGCGAGATCGAGGCCGACGAGCAGCGCGTGCTCGAGCTGCAGGCCGCGACCGTGCTGGAGCGTCAGCCGGTCGAGGAGCCGCTGGCCACCGGCATCACCGCCATCGACGCCCTGACCGCCATCGGCCGCGGCCAGCGTCAGCTGATCATCGGCGACCGCAAGACCGGCAAGACCGCGGTCACCATCGACGCGATCCTGGCGCAGAAGGCGAACTGGGAGTCCGGCGATCCGACCAAGCAGGTGCGCTGCATCTACGTCGCGATCGGCCAGAAGGGCTCGACCATCGCGGGCGTGAAGTCGGCCCTCGAGGCGCACGGCGCGATGGAGTACACCACCATCGTCGCGGCCCCGGCCTCCGACTCCGCCGGCTTCAAGTGGCTGGCCCCCTACACCGGTTCGGCCCTCGGTCAGCACTGGATGTACCAGGGCAAGCACGTCCTGATCGTGTTCGACGACCTGACCAAGCAGGCCGAGGCGTACCGCGCCATCTCGCTGCTGCTGCGTCGCCCGCCGGGCCGCGAGGCGTACCCGGGTGACGTCTTCTACCTGCACTCGCGCCTGCTGGAGCGTTGCGCGAAGCTCTCCGACGCGATGGGCGCGGGGTCGATGACCGGTCTGCCGATCATCGAGACCAAGGCCAACGACATCTCGGCCTTCATTCCGACCAACGTGATCTCCATCACCGACGGCCAGGTCTTCCTCGAGTCCGACCTGTTCAACAAGGGCGTCCGCCCGGCGATCAACGTCGGCACCTCGGTCTCCCGCGTCGGTGGCGCCGCCCAGACCAAGGGCATGAAGAAGGTCGCCGGTTCGCTGCGTCTGGAAATGGCGCAGTTCCGTGAGCTCGAGGCGTTCTCCGCCTTCGCCTCCGACCTCGACGCCGCCTCGCTGGCGCAGCTCGAGCGCGGCGCGCGCTGGGTCGAACTGCTCAAGCAGGACCAGTACTCCCCGGTCGCCGTCGAGGATCAGATCGTCTCGATCTACCTGGTCGACGCCGGTTACTACGACTCGGTCCCCGTCGGCGACATCCGTCGCTTCAACGGCGAACTGCTCGAGGACCTGCACCGCGAGGCCCCCGACGCCTTCGCCTCCATCGAGGGCGGCAAGGTCCTCACCGGTGACGCGGCGGACGCGATCAAGGCCGCGACCGACAAGTTCAAGCAGGGCTTCCTCGCCTCCGACGGCAGCCGCGTGGTGAACGAGGCCGACGCCGGCGAACTCGACCACGAAGAGGTCGAATCGCTGTCGGTCACCCGCAAGCACGTCGAGAAGTAGGTCGGCGGCCCGTGATGCGTCATTCGATACGCGGCGAAGCAGGGAGGTTGAACCGTGGCCAGCTTGCGTGAATTGCGCTCCCGCATTCGCGGTGTGAATTCGATCAAGAAGATCACCAAGGCGCAGGAGCTGATCGCGACCTCGCGCATCTCCAAGGCGCAGGCCAGGGTCGCGGCCGCCAAGCCGTACGCGGAGGAGATCACCAAAGTCCTCGGCGAACTGGCCAGTGCGTCGCAGAACCTGGCGCACCCGCTGCTCACCGAACGTCCGAACCCGCGCCGCGCCGCCGTCCTGGTCATCACCAGTGACAGCGGCATGGCCGGTGGCTACAACTCCAACGTGCTCAAGCGCGCCGAGGAATTGATGACCACCCTGCGCGGCGAGGGCAAGGAACCGGTGCTCTACGTCATGGGCAAGAAGGGCCTGACGTACTACACCTTCCGCAACCGGCAACTGGTCGGCTCGTGGACGGGGTTCTCCCAGCAGCCGAAGTACTCCGACGCCTCCGAGGCCTGCCGTCACCTGGTGGACAGCTTCATGGCCGGAGCGGACGGCGAGGTGCCGACGCCCGACGGCGGCACCGTGGCCGGTGTGGACGAACTGCACATCGTCTACACCCGGTTCGTCTCGATGCTGACCCAGACCCCCGAGGTCAGGCGGCTCGCGCCGATCCAGGTGAGCTACGTCGACGAGAACTTCGACATCGGTGAGGATTTCGTGTCCGACTCGCCGACGGCGAAGGTCACGGCACAGTACGAATTCGAGCCCGACGCCGACGTGCTGCTGGCGGCCCTGCTGCCCAAGTACGTCAACACGCGTATCTACGCGTCGTTGCTCGAGGCAGCGGCATCCGAGTCGGCGGCTCGGCGCACCGCAATGAAGGCGGCCACCGACAACGCCAACGAACTCGCGAGCGTGCTCCAGCGCGAGGCGAACTCGGTCCGTCAGGCCCAGATCACGCAGGAAATCAGCGAAATCGTCGGCGGCGTGAACGCGCTGGCGTCGAGCTCGGACCGCGACTGAAGCGCGGCGGCCTGAGCCAGGGCCGTACCTACCCGGCCCGCCAGGCCGCAACAAGACACGGAGAGAACCAACACCAATGACCGCAGCTGTCACACAGGACAACACGAGCCGGACCGGCGAGGCCGCAGGTCGCGTCGTCCGCGTCATCGGCCCCGTCGTGGACGTCGAGTTCCCGCGCGGAGCCATCCCCGAGCTGTTCAACGCTCTGCACGCCGAGATCACCCTGACCTCGGTGGCCAAGACCCTGACCCTCGAGGTCGCCCAGCACCTCGGCGACAACATCGTGCGCACCATCTCGATGCAGCCGACCGACGGCCTGGTCCGCGGCGCGACCGTCACCGACTCGGGCAAGCCGATCTCGGTGCCCGTCGGCGACGTCGTCAAGGGGCACGTGTTCAACGCCCTCGGCGACTGCCTGGACACCCCCGGCCTGGGCCGCGACGGCGAGCAGTGGGGCATCCACCGCAAGCCCCCGAGCTTCGACCAGCTCGAAGGCAAGACCGAGCTGCTCGAGACCGGCATCAAGGTCATCGACCTGCTGACCCCCTACGTGAAGGGCGGCAAGATCGGCCTGTTCGGTGGCGCCGGTGTCGGCAAGACCGTGCTGATCCAGGAGATGATCACCCGTATCGCGCGGGAGTTCTCCGGCACCTCGGTGTTCGCGGGCGTCGGTGAGCGCACCCGTGAGGGCACCGACCTGCACCTGGAGATGGAGGAGATGGGCGTCCTGCAGGACACCGCCCTCGTCTTCGGCCAGATGGACGAGCCGCCGGGCACCCGTATGCGGGTCGCGCTGTCGGCGCTGACCATGGCGGAGTACTTCCGTGACGTGCAGCACCAGGACGTGCTGCTGTTCATCGACAACATCTTCCGCTTCACCCAGGCCGGTTCCGAGGTCTCGACCCTGCTGGGTCGTATGCCCTCCGCCGTCGGTTACCAGCCGACCCTTGCCGACGAGATGGGTGAGCTCCAGGAGCGCATCACCTCGACCCGCGGTCGCTCGATCACCTCGCTGCAGGCCATCTACGTGCCCGCCGACGACTACACCGACCCGGCCCCGGCGACCACCTTCGCCCACCTGGACGCGACGACCGAGCTCTCCCGCCCGATCTCGCAGAAGGGCATCTACCCGGCCGTCGACCCGCTGACCTCGACCTCGCGCATCCTCGAGGCCTCGATCGTCGGCGATCGGCACTTCGCGGTGGCCAACGAGGTCAAGCGGATCCTGCAGAAGTACAAGGAACTCCAGGACATCATCGCCATCCTCGGCATGGACGAGCTCTCCGAGGAGGACAAGGTCCTCGTCGGTCGCGCCCGTCGTCTGGAGAAGTTCCTCGGCCAGAACTTCATCGTGGCCGAGAAGTTCACCGGCCAGGTGGGTTCGGTCGTGCCGCTCGAGCAGACCATCGACGATTTCGACCGGGTCTGCAAGGGCGAGTTCGACCACTTCCCGGAGCAGGCGTTCAACTCCTGCGGTGGTCTCGACGACGTCGAGGCGGCCGCGAAGAAGATCGCCGGAAAGTAGTCACCGATGGCTGAGATGTCAGTGGATCTGGTCGCCGTGGAACGGCGGCTCTGGTCGGGGCGGGCGAGTTTCGTCAGCGCGCAGACCACCGAGGGACAGATCGGCATCATGGCCGGTCACGAGCCGCTGCTCGGCCAGTTGGTCGAGGGCGGCATCGTGAACATCGTCCCGGTCGAGGGTGAGCGCATCGTCGCGGCCGTGCACGGTGGCTTCTTCTCGGTGACCGCCGACAGCGTCCGGGTGCTGGCCGAGTCCGCGGAGTTCGCGGGCGAGGTCGACGTCGAGTCGGCCCGCCGGGTGCTCGCCGACGCGGCGGCCTCGGAGGAGGAGCAGAAGGTCGCGCAGGCCCAGGTGCGCGCGTTCGAGCAGGCCGCACAGCTCTGAGGCCAGTTCTGTTGTGAACAATGCCATTGTCGGCGGCGAAGGGGACTTCGCCGCCGACAATGGTTTCGGGCCCCGGTATTCCGGTAGGCCCGATGGTTTTCCGGCCCGCCTGATGGGCCGTTCGCGGCCTCGTGTTTGAATGTCGCAACGGAGGGGTATCCGGCAGGATTCTCGTACCGTCGCCGAGTGGAAGGAAGAACAGCATTGCAGACCGGGATGGTTGTTCTGATCATTCTGGTGTCGGTGCTGGTCGGACTCGCCCTGATATCGATCTACCGGCTCGTCATGCTGCGCCGCGGCGGCACCGCCGCGATCCTGCGGGTGTTGCCCGCCCAGGGCGGCCAGGGGTGGCGGCACGGCCTGATCCGCTACGACGAGGACAGGCTCGTCTTCTACAAGCTCACGAGTCTGCGACTGGGCCCGGATTCCACGATCCGGCGGCGCGGCATCGAAATCGGTGACCGGCGCGGCCCGGTGGGCGACGAGTACGACATCATGACCGACGAGATCATCGTGACCGCCGTGGCCGATCACGGCGGGGATTACGAACTCGCGCTCGACCGCGGCGCCCGTGCGGCCTTCCTGTCCTGGGTGGAGTCGCGTCCGTCGGATCGCACGCGCAGGCTGCCCGGCCTGTAGCGGGCCCGCTCGGGCTACCCTCGATGACGTCGAACGACTGTCGCGGAAGGGCGGGTATCCCGGATGAGTGTGCACCTGACTCGGATCTACACCAGGACCGGGGACGACGGGACGACCGGTCTGAGCGATTTCTCCCGGGTGGACAAGACCGATCCGCGCTTGGTGGCCTACGCCGACTGCGATGAGACCAATGCCGCGATCGGGGTGGCGATCGCGCTGGGCGCGCCGGAGCCGGAACTGCTGGCGGTGCTGCGCCAGGTCCAGAACGATCTGTTCGACGCGGGCGCCGATCTGTCCACGCCGGTGGTGGCCGAGCCGAAGTACCCGCCGCTGCGCATCGCCCAGGACTACGTCGACCGGCTGGAGAAGTGGTGTGACGAGTTCAATGCCGAACTGGCGCCGCTGAATTCGTTCATCCTGCCCGGCGGCACGCCGTTGGCGGCGTTGCTGCACACCGCGCGGACGGTCGCCCGGCGCGCCGAGCGCTCGGCGTGGGCGGCGGTGTCGGCCTACCCCGACGACACCAGCGCCCTGCCCGCGAAATATCTGAACCGCCTGTCGGATCTGCTGTTCATCCTGAGCCGTTTCACCAACCCCGAGGGTGACGTGCTGTGGCAGCCGGGCGGCGGCGCGAAGCGCGCGGACTAGCCGACGCGCAGACTCACGATGTCCTCGGACAGCGGCGCGACCGTGCCGATGATCTGATCGACGAGTTCCCTGGGCACGCCCGCCGCGCTGAGCGCCGCGCCGAGGTGGCCCGCGACGAGGTCGAAGTGCTGCTGGGCGATGCCGCGACCCTGGTGGACATCCCGCATCGGCGCGCCGGTGTAGGGCTCCGGTCCGCCCAGAGCCGCGTTGAAGAATTCGGCCTGCTTGCCCTTGAGGCGCGACATGTTCACGCCGGTGAAGAAGCCTGCCAGTTCCGGGTCGGCCAGGACGCGGACGTAGAAGTCGTCGACCACGGTGGCGACGGCTTCGGCTCCGCCGATCTGTTCGTAGAGGGAATTCGACATGGAAAGGGTCCTCCGTCTGTCGCCACGTACATGGCGACTTGTCGGTATGTTTTCCGATCCGAACGGGCTGCGGATCGAAAACAACTGTAGTGCAACCCTTTTGGCTTCGCAGGCCGAGGAAGTCCGCGCCGAACGGTGTCCGCCCTGATCAACGATCCGCCGGTCCGATCTGTGGCGGAGTCCACATGGACACCGCCGACCGAGGCGTCTCGGAGAGAGTCGAACGCGGCGAATCGGGCACCGTCGAACGCGGCAGTTCGGCGGCCGACGAACGCGACGACTCGGACACGGCCGACCGCGGCCCGTGCGATATCGCCGAGCGCGGCGAGTCGGGCACGGCCGCGCGATCCGGATCGGGTCGCGTCGACTGCTCCTGCGCCTGACCCAGCTTGTCGATCTCGGTGAACAACGCCTCCACGATCGTGTGCATCTGCTTCTGCGCGATCTGGGCGTAGGTGCGGATGTACTCGATCTCGGCGGGCACCGGATCGGGGGCGTCGGCGGGGGTGTCGGTCAGCGCGGCGATACCGTCGGCGGCCTGCGCGGCCGACTCCTGGGCCTGACGCAGGATGTCGGCGTACTGCTCGCGCGCCGCCGTCACCAGTTCGCGCGCGTAGTGCTCGGCCTCGGCCACCGTGGTCTCCGCCGAGATCTGCGCCTGACTCAACATGTTCACCGCGCGAATGCTCACGCCCAGCAGGTCGTGCTGGGTCTCCTCGCGCAACTGGGTGTTCTCCCGGCGCAGCGCCGCCAACTCGCCGCGCAGGGTGTCCACCGTCACGGTGCTCACCGGCGCGGCCTTGTGCAGCGCGAGCTGACGTTCCAGATCGGCGACCCGCGTCGCCAGGTAGTCGTTGTCGGCCAGCAGCGATTTCTCCCCGCCGTATTCGACCTGTTGGGTCAGCCGCTTGTTGGTGGTGTCCAGGCGGGTCACCTCGCGGGCGATCCGCTCGAGGAATTCGTCGACCTGCCCCTCGTCGTAGCCGCGCCGTCCCAGCGCCGATCTCTTGAACTGGACTTTCTCGATATCGCGTGGTTTCAGCGCCATGTGGGTACCTCGTGTCCGCTCGCCGCGGGGACCTCCTCGGTGCCGCCCGCCGGGTCGAAGTTCTCGAATCGGATGGCCGTGCGCGCCAGACCCGCGCCGGTCAGTTCGTCCCTGGTGTGTTCGACCATCGCGACCGAACCGCAGACCAGGGCGGTGTATCCCTGCCAGTCCGCGGTCCGCGCCGCGACGGCGCCCACCGCCCCTTTGGCGCCGCGGAAGGCCGGGTCCTCCGACACCACCGGGGTGTAGTGGAACCAGGGCCTGGTGTTCGCCATCTCGGTGAGGAAGGCGTCCTCGTAGAGGTTCCACTGGGTTCGAACCCCGTGGAACAGATGCACATTCGCGCTGTTCCCACCCGCGCGCCACTCGGCGTCGAGTTGTTCGACGACCGCCGTCATCGGCGCGAGTCCGGTGCCGCCCGCGACCATGAGCAGGTCGCCGCGGAATTGCTCGGCGACCGTCAGCGCCGTGCCGACCGGCGCGCCGATTCGCACGGTGTCGCCCGCGGCGACCTGTCGGGCCAGCGGCGCGCTGACCTGTCCGCCCGCGACGATCTGCACGTGCAGATCGATGGTGCCGTCGGCTCGCGGCGCGTTCGCCGGACTGTAGTAGCGCCACAGCTTCGGTCGCTGCGCGATCTCCAGGGCGAAGGACTGTCCGGGACTGTAGGCGTAGGGCTGGGTCGGTCGTATCCGCAGGACCGCGACGTCGATGCTGCGCCGATCGGCGCCCAGGACCTCGGCCTCCCACCATGCGGGCGAGGTCTGCTCGCTCTCCTCGGCGGCCAGCACCATGATCTTGGCGACCACGCCGTAGGCCTCGGCCCAGTCCGCGGCCAGTCGGTCGGTCCACGCCGCGCCCAGGAAGTACTGCAAGGTCGCCAGCAGCGAGGCGCCCGCCGCCGGATAGTGATCGGCGACGACGTCGAATTTGCGGTGGTCGCGCCCCAGTTGCCGCACGAAGCTCGGATCGCCGCCGATGCGGTCGACACTGCTGACGATGCGTCCCAGCGCGGCGAAGAACCGACTCCGCTGGGCGGCCATCGAGACCGGGAACATGGCGCGCACCTCGGGGTGGGCCATGAACAGATGCGAATAGAAGTAGAGAACCGCTTCGTCGCCGACTTTCTCGACGTCGCGCCAACTAGCTTGAAGTGCCGGTATATCCATCGCCGATCAGCGGTCCACTCGGCGTGCGCCGGGTCGGATCGCCGGGCGCGGATCACGGGTACTCGACAAAAACGTCCCCAATCCTGCGGTGTCGGTGAGCGTTCGGGACTCGGCACCGGGAGCACGACAACGCCGTCATGACCCCCGTCGCTCGGGCACGAGCCTCCTGACTGGCCGGTAGCCTAGATCAAGTTCCGCTTGCTCGCAGAGCGTGGATCTCGAAGCGAATCACGCGATAGACCGTTCGGTCCGATATCGAGATCGCGTACACGCGGGTACCGGCCGACGACGATGGATAAGCTGACCCGTGTGAGCGAACGGTTTCTGGTCACCGGGGGCAACAGGCTCGTCGGCGAGGTCGCGGTGGGAGGGGCGAAGAACAGCGTCCTCAAGCTGATGGCCGCCGCCCTGCTGGCCGAGGGCACGTCGAGGATCACCAACTGCCCCGACATCCTCGACGTCCCGTTGATGGCCGAGGTCCTGCGGGGCCTCGGCTGCGAGGTGACGATCACCGACGACGCCCCCGGCGACCGGTCGGTGGTGACCATCAACACCCCCGCCGAACCGAAGTATCACGCCGATTTCCCGGCGGTCACCCAGTTCCGCGCGTCAGTGTGCGTCCTGGGTCCGCTCATGGCGCGGTGCAAGCGCGCCGTGGTGGCGCTGCCCGGCGGTGACGCGATCGGCTCACGTCCGCTGGACATGCACCAGGCCGGTCTGCGCCTGCTCGGCGCGACCAGCGAGATCGAGCACGGCTGCGTCGTCGCCCGCGCCGACGAACTCCAGGGCGCGCGGATCCGCCTGGACTTCCCGTCCGTCGGCGCCACCGAGAACATCCTGATGGCCGCGGTCCTGGCCGAGGGCGAGACGGTCATCGACAACGCCGCGCGCGAACCCGACATCGTCGACCTGTGCAACATGCTGGTCCAGATGGGGGCGCGGGTCAGCGGTGCGGGCACCTCGGTGCTGACCATCCAAGGCGTCGAACGCCTGTCGCCGACCGACCATCGGGTCATCGGCGACCGCATCGTCGCCGCCACGTGGGGTATCGCCGCGTCGATGACGATGGGCGATGTGAAGGTGACCGGGGTCAACCCGAAGCACCTGTCGCTGGTCCTGGACAAACTGCGGTCCGCGGGCGCGCGGATCTCCTTCGACGTGGACGGATTCCGCGTCGTCCAACCCGACCGGCCGCGCGCGGTCAACTTCTCGACCCTGCCGTTCCCCGGCTTCCCGACCGACCTGCAGCCGATGGCCATCGGCCTGGCCGCCATCGCCGACGGCACCTCGATGATCACCGAGAACATCTTCGAGGCGCGGTTCCGGTTCGTGGAGGAGATGATCCGCCTCGGCGCCGACGCCAGGACCGACGGTCACCACGCGGTGGTGCGCGGGATCCCGCGGTTGTCCAGCGCGCCGGTCTGGTCCTCCGACATCCGGGCGGGTGCGGGTCTGGTGCTGGCCGGACTGGTCGCCGACGGGATGACCGAAGTGCACGACGTCTTCCACATCGACCGGGGCTACCCGAATTTCGTGGAGCAGTTGCAATCCCTGGGCGGTCAGGTCGAGCGTGTCGGCGCGCCGGAATGAGCTTGCCGGAAGGTGACGTCGCGGCGACGTCGATGAAAACCCTTTCTGACCAGGGGATTTGACATCGTGCACGGCACCACGTAACTTTATTCGAGTCAGAGCGACACGGACACCAACCCCGGCCTCAGCGGTCACGCTGAGAGGGTTCGATGGTAACATCGGATAGGGGCCAACGAGGTTGTACGGGGAGCGCCTGGCGATCACACTGGTTCGGTTGATACTCGGATTTGGTTTCGGGTGGTTGGCTGGGCTAAGCTGGAAAAGTTGCCTCACTGAATGGCCGGTTGGATGACTGGTTCTGATGG
>NZ_BAGG01000022.1 GCF_000308695.1 Nocardia takedensis NBRC 100417
CAGGTGATGGCGCGGGCCAGGGCGGCGCGTTCACCGGCCAGGACGGCGTCGATCGCGGGCGGTTCGGCCGCCAGGTCGACGTCGCAGTCGCGGATCAGGCGGTTGATCATGCCGGGCAGGCCCAGGCGCTGACCGTCCTCGGGGGAGAAGATCGTCACCCCGGCGGCGGCCAGGCGGGTGATCTCCTCGGGGACGATCACGCCGCCGCCCCCGCCGAAGATCCGGACCTGCCGCGCGCCCGCGGCCTGTAGCGCCTGCGCGAGATATTCGAAGTATTCG